>CAZKZS010000027.1:0-7404 GCA_964557285.1 uncultured Anaerolineae bacterium
GCCGCCCCGCGTGCCTACCATTTTTGTAAGGATGCAGCCATCATCGGCGCTCCCTTTCTGATCATGGAACGGCGAAAGGGCATTGTGGTGCGGCGGGAAATGCCGGAATCCTTTCAATCCGCCGATTCCGCCCGCCAAATGAGCGAAGCCCTGATTGATAAACTGGCCGAACTTCACGCCGTTGATTTTTCCGCATTGGGGTTAAGTGACCTCGGCAAGCCGCAGGGATTCGTAGAACGGCAAATTGAAGGCTGGTATGGGCGCTGGCAAAAAGCCAGAGTTAAAGAAGTTCCCATGTTTGAGGAAGTCTATAGCTGGCTGAAAAACAATCAGCCGCCCGAAAATCCGCCCGCGCTGCTCCACAACGATTACAAACTGGATAACGTCATGTTCAGCAATCCATCGTCTGTAGTCGCCATTTTTGACTGGGATATGTGTACCCTGGGCGATCCTCTGGTGGATGTAGGTACGCTGCTGGCTTACTGGACAGAAACCAGCGACCCGCCTTTTTATCAGGGTTTACTGGGGATGCCTTCACCGCAGTACGGATTTATGACGCGGCAGGAATTAATAACTCGTTACGCAGAAAAAAGTGGACGTTCGCTGGAAAATATCCGGTTTTACCATGTGCTGGCGCTGTGGCGGGTAGCGGTAATTGTAGCCCAAATTTATGTGCGCTATCATCGCGGGCAAACGCAGGATGAACGTTTTGCCATGTTAGGGGAAATCGTGCCAGTCATCGCCCAAAGCGCGTATGAACTGGCATTCAGTGAATAACAATTCTGGTGAGTAATGGCTGCGTAGAGGCGTGGTCTTAAGCACAGTATGACCCGCCCTACAGCCTTAAAAATTATTCGCTTTTACTGACGGAAAGCAGTTTTTCTTCCAGCACTTCCGGCGATACCCCCTCAACGCTGATAATTTTGTCGCGTTTTTCTCGTCCGGCCACCACTTCCACCTTAGCCGCCTCAACCCCCAATTCTTTGGCAAGGAAATTCACCAGTTCATCGTTAGCCGCCCCTTCCGCAGAAGCCGCCGTTAAACGCACTTTGAGAATCCCATCCTCCCCCACGCCGCCAATTTCGGTCTGACTGGCACGAGTCACCACACGCACATTAAACGCCGCCCCACCAGAGGCATTGGTAATTTCCAGGTTTTTTTTCATGTGGAAGCACCTTTCCTGCTTAAGCGTTAATCAGCACATTACTGAGAAATTGCAAAACAATCAGCACGATAATCGGGCTGAAATCAAAACCACTGACAGGCGGTAAAAGGTCACGCACCGGTTTGAGTACCGGTTCCGTCGCCTGATGCAAAAACTGGATGGCCGGATGGTAAGGGTCAACCCGCCCAAAACTCACCGCCCAGCTTGCCATAATACGTGCGATAATGACGAAGATATACAGTTGGATAAGTAATGCTAAAAGTTGCCCCAAAATTCCTTACTCCCGTTCGCCAAAAATGGCGCGACCGATACGCACGAGGGTAGCGCCTTCTTCAATGGCAACGTCAAAATCATCGGTCATGCCCATGCTGAGATGCGGCCAGGCAGTGTCGGGATACCTTTCCCGCAGGGCGTTTCGCAGCGCCGCCAGCGATTGAAACACAGGCCGCGCCGCTTCCATCTGTTCAACAATGGGGGCCATGGTCATTAAACCCTGTACTTGCAGCCCCGGCAGTGACAGTACCGTTTCTATATCATGCCACAGAGTCAGGCGTACTGCATCCTCCTTTTCCCAATTATACGCTATCCAGCCGCTTTTGGTTGTTTCACCGGAAACATTCATTTCCAGTAATACAGGCAGTGTCATCCCATTTTCGACGGCAAACTGGCTGTAACGCCGCGCCAGTTTCACCGTATCCAGCGAATGAATCAGATGAAACCCCAGCGCCGCCACCTCCCTTGATTTTCGACTCTGTACGTGGCCTATCATATGCCAGCGCACGGACTGGTCTGCCAGCGCGGGTATTTTTTCGGCGGCTTCCTCAAAACGGTTTTCCCCAAAATCCGTAATACCGTGTTCTATCGCCTCTCTGATTTCAGATACAGGGCGGGTTTTGGTCACAGCCACCAGCGTTATTTCTTCCGGCGAGCGCCCCACGCGCTGACATGCGGCGGTAATACGTTCCCGCACCCGTGTAATATTTTCTCCAATCATAACGAAATAACGGCCCCAAAACGTCCGGTGCGGCCTTTTTCCGCCCGGTGCGAGAAAAATTCATGGGTGTTGGAAGCAGTACAGAGGGCAGCCACTTCAATATGTTCGATGCCTGCCTCGACCAGTTTCCGGCGGTTGGCTTCCCACAGGTCAAGGTAGGCCGTGCCGTCATCTGCCCGTTCCAGCAGCCCATCTAAGGATTCGTAAGCGTCCTCAAACGCGGCGACCACTTCCTCCCCCACCTGAAACCATGACGGGCCAATACTGGGGCCTATCCCCACCTGAATATCGGCGGGACGGCAGCCAAAAGCATCCTGCATCGTGTTTACCACGCTGATCTGTGCGCCGTTAATCGTGCCGCGCCAGCCTGCATGTGCCATACCCACCACCGCCTTTGCCGGATCGTAATACAAAATCGGCACACAGTCGGCAAACCGCATCGCCAGAGGAGTATCTTTTTGATCCGTCACCAGCCCGTCCGCCCGGTCAAGCCACTTGCGGTTGGGGGCAGGCTCATACGCAATGACCGTATCCGCGCTGTGTACCTGCCAGACGGTGCAAATACGCTGACGATTCACCCCCAGAATTTCATACATCCGGCGGTGATTTTCGGCAACTGCTTCCGGTGAATCGCCCACCGTCCCCCCCAGATTCAACGTTCCCCAGGGCGCGGGGCTGACTCCACCCAGACGGGTAAAAATACCGTGTTTAATGGGCGCGTCCGCCCACATATCAAACTGGTAGTAAACCAGTCCCAGTCCTTCCACCTCAATACGTCGCAATACAGGACTCCTACTCAAACAAAACCCGGTGTGGGAAAACCATAAAACGCGGATCGAAGTTGCCAATTTGTAAATTTTTTTCGTTGGCGCGTTCAAAATCCCGATGAATATCTTCAATAAGCTGGCGCTGCATGGGCGCAGGTTCAAGGGAAAAAATCGCTACCGACGCTGTAATTTTTCCGGGGATTAAGACGACCCAGCGTTCATCTTTTAACTGCCGCCGCGCCGGACCGGGGTCGCGCCCTTCCTCAATCAGCTTGTAGAGTTTTGCAAAAATAGGGGCAAGCTGGTTCGGGGGCAGGCGCAAACTGCCCTGATGCACAATCTGGTCGCCGCCTTCAATCCGGTAAATGCCAAAAGAAAGGATTTTAGCCGCAAAATGTTCCCGCAAAAAGTGGGTGTGTTCGGTATTGATAACCGATTTCCACGCATCGGAATCGGGGTTGCGCTCCAACAGCAGTTCGGTAATGTCCCGTTTTTCGGAATAATAACGGTAAATCGCGTTAAACTGTGCCTGATTAATCAAGCCTTCCGAAAATTCTCGGGCGACCTCATTCATTTTTTCGCGCAGTTTTTCTATTGCCAGCTTTGCCTTTTCATATGAAGATAATCCGGCAGTTTCAGCATCATCCATAAAAACCGGACGTTCTGGCATGGTGACAGGCACATCCGGTTTGGCCGGACGAGTCGGTTTGATGCGGGGACGATAGGGTTCTGGATGTTCGGGGCGAACCGGAGAAACCTTTCCCGGCACGGGCGATAACATTTTCCCCGGCATGGGTGACAGCCGTTTGGTATCATCATCGGGGAGAAGCTCAGTAGGCGGAATCTGGTCATCCATAGTTCCCGTGTCCCAAAAAAATTGTTTGATGTAGTTATATCAGATTAAAGCAATTTGTGAAAATCATACCAGAGGAGTAATGGCATGGTACGGGTCTTGTTTGTCTGTCTTGGAAATATCTGCCGTTCCCCAATGGCAGAAGCGGTATTTCAGCATAAGGTGAATCAGGCCGGCTTAAGCGATCAAATTGTGGTTGATTCGGCAGGCACGGGCGGCTGGCATGTCGGGGAAACCGCCCACAGTGGCACATTACGCGAACTGGCAAAAAATCAGATTCCCTATGACGGGCGGGCGCGGCAGTTCAGCCGTGCCGATTTTGAAAACTTTGATTACATTCTGGCGATGGACTACGAAAATCTACATCATGTGAAGTCTAAGCAGCCCAAAGACAGCACCGCCGTCGTAAAACTGTTTCTGGAATACGCCGATGGGGTAACAGACAAAGAAGTCCCCGACCCCTACTATGTGGGCGGCTTTGATCGGGTGTATCAACTGGTCGAAAATGCGTCAGAGGGGCTGCTGAAAGCGATTCGTGCAGAACACGGCCTATGAACTTACCCCTTGAGGTGCAGCAGGCGCTTGAATCCCATCTTCAAACGGCGGTGATTCGTTGCCAGTGGGTCGGCGGCGGGGATATTAATGAGGCAGCACGGGTCGATACCGCCTCAGATTCCTTTTTTGTGAAATGGAATCCCAACGCCCCGTCGGGCATGTTTACCGCAGAAGCACGCGGCCTCAACCTGCTGGAATCGGCAGCCTGCCTCAAAGTCCCCCGTGTGATTTTGGTTTCGGAGAATCCCGCGTTTCTGGCGCTGGAATGGCTACCCATCGAACGTCCCCAAAAAACGGCGCTGCTGGCCGAACGTTTAGGAGAAGGGCTGGCCGCGCTGCATCAAAAAACCCAGGACACACACGGCCTTGACCATGATAACTATATCGGCAGGCTGCCCCAGTCCAACACCCCGATGCAAAACTGGCCGGAGTTTTACCGTGACCGTCGCATCCGGTTTCAAATGGAGAGTGCCCGCCAAAAAGGGCGTCTGACTCCCGAACGGGCGCGGCTTTTAGACAAATTGTGTCACAAACTGCCACAGCTTTTACCGGATGTTCCGCCGTCACTGCTGCACGGCGATTTGTGGGGCGGCAATTATTCCGGGATTTCGGGGGATATTCCGGTCATTTACGACCCCGCAGTGTATTACGGGCATCGGGAAGTTGAAATTGCCTTTACAGAATTATTCGGTGGGTTTGCCGGACGGTTTTATGAAGCCTACCACGCGGTTTTTCCTCTGGATAAAGGCTACGCGGAACGGAAAGCACTCTATCAGCTTTATCCCTTGATGGTCCATCTCAATTTATTCGGGGAAAGTTACGGCGGCAGCGTGGACAGCATTGCCCGCCGCTATGCCTGACACATATACAACTGTTCCACAATCCATTATAATGCCTGCGGATTTTGACACCGGATAGAACGATGCGGATTCTGATTACAGGCGCTAAAGGTCGGCTTGGCAGCCGCCTGCTGGAACTCCTTCAACCTACGCATGAAGTCACAGGGATGGATATAGATAGCCTGGATTTTACGGATTTTTATGCCCTTCGTGAGGGAGTCAGACAGATTCAGCCGGAACTTGTACTGCACTGTGGCGCGATGACCGCCGTTGATGAGTGCGCCCTGAAGCCGGATGAAGCGCTGCGAGTCAATGGATACGGCACAAAAAACGTCGCGCTGGCCTGTCTGGAAGTAGACGCCGCCATGCTCTATGTCAGCACCAATGAGGTGTTTGACGGGCGCAACACGGGTGAAATTCTGGAATACGATCCCGTGTGTCCGGTGAATCCCTATGGGTATAGCAAAATGGTCGGTGAACAGGCCGTGCGTGACCATCTGCGAAAATTTTACATTGTGCGAACGTCATGGCTGTTCGCGCATGGCGGCAGCAATTTTATCCATGCGATTTTAAAACAAGCGCGAGAAGGCCAGCCTTTGCGGGTCGTGGTGAATGAAGTCGCTTCCCCCACCTATAATTACGATTTGGCGGAAGCGCTGGTCAGGCTCATTTCAACGCAGCAGTACGGCATTTATCATCTGGTGAACGAAGGGCGGGCTTCACGCTGGATGTTTGCCCGCAAAATCCTTGACCTGATGGGATGGGAATCGATGGAGATTGAAAAAATCTCCTCAGCCGAATATCCCCGCCCCTCGACCCCGCCCGAATACAGCGTTTTAAGGAATACTGCCGCCGCCGCCCTGGGCATTACCATGCGCCCCTGGCAGGAAGCCCTGCTTGTTTACTTGCAGCATGAAGGACTGTTGTGAAACGTTTTTCTGTCGTCATCCCCAACTGGAATGGCAAACATTTCCTGCAAACCTGTCTGGATGCACTGCGGGCGCAAACTTTCGCCGATATGGAAGTGATTATCGTTGATAATGCTTCTCGGGATGGCTCACAAGCGTATATTCGGGAACAGTATCCCGAAGTGCGCCTGATTGAACTGCCCACCAACCGGGGATTTACGGGCGCATGTAATACGGGCATAGAGGCCGCCACCGGAGAATTTATCGCCCTGCTGAACAACGATACAGAAGCCGACCCGAACTGGGTGCAGGCGGTCATCGACGGTTTTGAACGGCATCCCGACGCGGGTATGGTGGCTTCCCGGATGATGTTATTTGATGAACGGCACAAATTCCACGCCGCAGGCGACTTTTACCGCGTGGATGGGCTGCCCGGCAATCGGGGCGTGTGGCAGGTGAATGAAGGCCAGTTTGACCGCGAAGAATATGTCTTTTCCGCGTGCGGCGGCGCGTCTATCTATCGGCGTTGCATGTTAGAGGACATTGGCCTGCTGGACGATGATTTTTATTTTTCCGTCGAAGATATTGATCTGGGCTGGCGGGCGCAGCTTGCAGGGTATCGCTGCATTTATCTGCCCGATGCGCTGGTATATCACAAACTGTCAGCCACGGGCGGCGGTGTCACGGCCAGTTATTACGTAGGGCGTAATACGCTGTACGTGCTGATGAAAGATTACCCCGCCGTGCTGTGGCGTAAATATGGCTTTCAGATTCTTCGCCAGCAGGCCAGAATCGCTTTTGAAGCGCTGCGAGCATGGCGTGGGGCTGCCGCCCGTGCGCGTTTGCGGGGCATGGCTGCTGCGCTGCTGCACCTGCCCAAAATGTTATCCAAACGCCGCGCCGTTCAGCAGAGTCGGCGTGTATCTATGGCATACCTTGAATCGATTTTGACACCTATTTCTGGAGAACCGCGTGTCAGCAGATAGACCTTTCCTCTCGCTGGTGATTCCGGCCTACAACGAAGCCGCGCCAGACCGACTCCCCAAAAGTTTACGTGATGTGATAACTTTTGTAGAAAAACAGGAGTTCCCGATTGAGGTGGTGGTGGTGAACAACAACAGCACCGATGACACCCTCAAAATCGCGGAAGCGGCGGCGGCGCAGTACGATTTTATCTGTGTGATTACAGAAACCACCCAGGGCAAAGGCGCAGCCGTCAAAGCAGGCATGATGCAGGCGCGGGGCGAGTACCTTTTTATCTGCGACGCCGATTTTTCCATGCCCGTTGAGGAAGCGCTGAAATTTATCCCCCCTCAGTTAGAC
>CAZKZS010000027.1:7414-25493 GCA_964557285.1 uncultured Anaerolineae bacterium
ATATTGCCATCGCCTCACGGGAAGCGGCCGGCGCAAAACGAGTCGGCGAACCGGAATATCGGCATCTGATGGGACGCATTTTTAACATGCTGGTGCGGGTGCTGGCGGTGCGCGGCCTGCAAGATACCCAGTGTGGGTTTAAATGTTTTCGCCGGGAGGTTGCCAGTACCCTGTTCCCCCTTCAGACCATTAACGGCTGGGCGTTTGATGTTGAACTCCTGTTTGTGGCACAGCAGCGCGGTTACAAAATTGTCGAAGTTCCCATCACCTGGATTTACAAAGAACACTCCAAAGTGAAACCCCTCATTGATGCTTACAATATGGTTATGGAAATCCTCAAAATCCGGCGTAATGCATGGCGTGGTTTGTATAAATAATGGCAAAATTTTATCTCGAACATGATGCCTCCTTAAGCCATTTACAGGGCTGTCGGGTGGCGGTGTTGGGTTATGGCAATATGGGGCGCTCCTTTGCCCTGAATCTGCGGGATAGTGGCATTCCGGTGGTGGTCGGTAACGCGCACGATGACTACGAACGACAGGCGCGGGCAGACGGTTTTACCACCGCTTCCCTGAGTGAAGCAGCCCGCTATTCCAATATCCAGATGCTGACCATACCGGATGAAGCCATGCCGCGTGTTTTTCTGGAACAAGTCAGTCCAAATCTCAAAACGGGGGATTTACTGCTGTTTGCTTCTGCCTACAACATCGCCTACAAATTTATCGAACCCCCGATTTTTGTCGATGTAGGGCTGCTTGCCCCGCGTACCCTGGGGCCAAGTGTCCGTTTAGCCTACGAAAACGGGACGGGGTATCCCACTTACCTCGCCCTGCATCACCGCGCCACCGTCAATCCCATGGAACGGCTGCTGGCGGTGGCGCTGGCCGTTGGTGGATTAAAACAGGGTGCGTTAGAAGTCACCTTTCAGCAGGAAGTGGAACTGGATTTGTTCTGGCAGCAGGCCATTTTACCCGCCCTGCATACCATTCTTGCCAGCGCTGCTCAAATTTTGATTCGGCAGGGCTACCCCGAAGAAGCCGTTTTAAACGAATTGTACCTTTCCGGCGAACTGAGTGAATTTTTCCGGCAGGCGTCCGAACAGGGCTTGTTAGCGACTCTTTCTGGCATGTCTCCAATGGGGCAGTACAGTGTGCTTTCCCGCACGGAACGTTTTCAGGAAAGCAAAATTGCGGCACAGATGGAAGGTATTTTGGAACTCATTCGCAGAGGCACATTTGCCCGCGAATGGGCGTCCGAATTTGCGGACGGCTATCCCCGTTTGAACGCGGTAAAAAGCCGCCTCAAGGAGTCGGTACTTTGGCGAACCGAACAGGCTGTACTACAATCAAAGCAAAATACGCAGGGGAGTTAGTCTATGCCGGAGTATGGATTGTGGGAAAACCCGCTTTCCCGTATTGAAGAATCCCTGTTGAGTACGGCGCGTCGTCAGGAAGATAACCCGCCTACCCACAAAGCCGATTTTCATTTTCTCTATCTCGCGCCCGGGGTCAGCGTGGATTATTTGTTTGTGGCGGCTCGCAAATACTGGGAAACTTTCCGCACTATCGTGATTCATGACCTCTCGCTGATTCAGCATGTGCCGCGCCGTTACAGCATTGCTATTACCAGCCTTTCCCGCACCGATACCGCGAGTCTGGTCAATGAGCAGATAGCCAATCTATTTGGGGAACGGGTGTATCATGACCCACTGGTATATGATTTTCCCGAAGATTTGCAGCTCACACTGGATGCCCGTGCGGAGCGCAACGAACCCTTTGGAGTTCCCTTGCAGCAGTAAGCCCGCATGAAGCTGTCGGAATATCAGTGGTCCCAGAATCCGCGTGGAATGCACAATCAGGGTGCGCCGGATTTAAACCGCATTTTTTCTCAAAAATTCGGCTGGATGAAACTGGTCGCCCTGGGGTCAGATTATGTGAGCATTTGTCCCCAACTGCTGGCGAATAACGTGACCCCGATTGTACGGATTTACCGCCCCCAGCACAGCGGCGTCCCCATTGATCCAGAAATGCGCCAGAATTTTCTGGATTACCTGCGGGTGGGGGTCAAATGGTTTGAAATTTATAATGAGCCGAATCTGGGCATTGAATGGCCGAACGGCGCGAACTTTGACCCCATGAACACCCATGCGGTCATTGCTCCCATTTGCAACCACTGGCTTGATTGGGCCGAATTTATCATCGAAAACGGCGGTTATCCGGGGTTCATTCCCCTTTCAGAAGCGGGCGGCGGCTGGGAAAACACGACCACATGGATTAACCAGCTTTGCCTGTACATGTTTGATAACCATTACAGCCGTTTTTTGCAGGTCATTCACAACGGCTTCTGGATTCCCACCCATCCTTACATCCTGAATCATTTTTATCAGGAAATCGCCGGAAAAGGGGAACTTTCTGCCCGCCCGCCGGAAATGCAAAATCATGCGGAGGGCGGCTGGCATTTTGAATATCCCTATGACCCTATCAGTCAGGCGGGCGATCCCGGCAGAACCGTCTGGGGCGGCACACCCCTGTCGCCCTTAGGAGATGTCCACGGGCTGATTGCCTGCGGGCAGGCATGGCTGGAACGCTTACAGGATATGTTTGATATTGGGGCTGTGCCGGTTATCGGCACGGAAGGCGGGTTATGGCCGCTTCCGCAGCCGGGGCAGGTCAAACAGATGGATTCCCGCTACCCGGGTTTTACCTGGGACAGCCACGCCCATGCAACCGTAGCCATGTTTAACTGGACAGCGCAGGAAGCCCCACCCTGGTTCTGGGGCGTCGCGCTCTGGAAATGGGATCACTATTACGACCCGTCCGGCGGCGGTCCCATGCCAGCCGCCTTTTTGCTGGAACAAACCAACCCGATTTATAAAACTGGCACAGGGCTGGATTCCCGCTTCACCGCCGCACCCCCTGTAGATGCGGTGATAGAACCGCCCGGCCCCGGCCCCGTTCACGGCGAACCAACCTATCATTTTATTGTGCTGGCACCGGGCATTGATGAAGAATGGTTTTTTACCATTGGGCGGGTTTACTGGGATCGTTTCCGCCCCACCCTGATGACCATTCACGAATTTATCAACTTTTTACCCAAAGATACCTCTCTGGCAGTAACAATTTTAACCACGCCCGATCTGGTAGACTTGATGAATGAGCAAATCGCGCGGCGCTGGCCGAATGTGTATATGGATTTTGTGGTGGGCAGCGCGGCCAGAGAAATCGAAGAAATTTTAAATTCCAGAGTGGCTGTAGGAAGGCGTTTCGGATGAAAACACTGGAAGAATATGTAGGAGATTTACTGCGAGTCCAAAAATTGACTCTGGCAACGGCGGAAAGCTGCACAGGCGGGTTAATCGGCCATCGTTTAACCAACATCGCGGGCAGTTCCGATTATTATCTGGGCGGCATCATCGCCTACTCCAATCAGGCCAAAATGCAGGTGTTAAATGTGCAGGAAAAAACGTTGATGATTTATGGCGCGGTCAGTGAACAGGTCGCCAGCGAAATGGCACGCGGCGCGAGAATCGCCCTCCATTCAGATATGGCGGTATCGGTCACGGGCATTGCTGGGCCCGGCGGGGGAACGTCTGAAAAACCTGTCGGGCTGACGTATATCGCGCTCGCAACGCCCGAACTGCTGCTTGTCAGGCGTTTTGTCTGGGATGGCAATCGTGTCATGAACAAAGACGCCAGCGCAGACGCCGCCTTTAACATGATTATTGAGTATCTCTCATGAAACCCTGTAGCGTTGAAGCCACATTTACCCAGGATGGGCAGGCGCGTCCGACAAATCTGGTCTGGGAAGGGGAAGCCTATCTCATTACCGATATGGGGCGGCATTGGACGAGCGACGACGGCCAGCATATGCTGGTTAAAGTCGCTGATGGCCGCACTTTTGAACTGCTGTATAACGGCGCTCACTGGCAGGGCAAGGTGGTTTCTGCCCCGCCCAATTTTGCCTGAGTCTCAGGCTTTAATACGAATCACCCGATAGAGCGACACCACTTCCTGCGAATTACGAAGGGTTCGCTCAATCGGCTCACACTCAATCGCATGTTTAATCTGTTCGTAGGTGGCCGGACTGATAACAATTTCTCCGCCGCCCGCCGTTTCCTGATACTTTTTGGCGTAATCCACTGCCTCGCCAATGGCCGTAAATTCTTTTCGGCTGGCGCTGCCGATGTTGCCAATCGTGGCCGGCCCCGTATGAATCCCGATACCGTAACGAAGTTGATAATTGGGCGGCAGTTCTTTGTGCAGCGCTTCTACATCCTGCACAATTTTGATAGCCGAAAGCACACACCGCAGCGCGTGGTCTTGCAGGGGGTTCAACTGCGTGTTATACAGCCCCAGCACCGCATCCCCCATAAATTTATCAATCACACCCTGAAAATCCTGGAGTACCTTACTGCTAATGGCAAGATACTGGTTAATGACACTCATCAGCACTTCGGGTTCAAGCCGTTCGCTGAAGGTGGTGAAGCCGCGTACATCGGCAAAAATCGCCGTGATTTCACGGTCATCCCCGCCCAGCCCCAACTGGTCAAGACTCTGGATGTTCGATACCATTTCCTCAGAAAGATAGGTGTTCACCACCCGCAGCGTTTCATCACGCTGTTTGAGTTCGGTCAGGTCATCAATCACAATCGTGACGCCGCTGATGGCCTGGGTCGCCCAGTCGCGCAGGGGAGTCAGGCTTAATTTTAAATACACCGACCCCCGATGCGACAGCACCGGATTAATTTCTGTCACCTGCTGTTTGCCCTGGGTCATGACCCGGTTCAGCAGTTCTTCAAACCCTTCAAACAGCGTCGGGAAAACTTCAGTGTAATATTTGCCGTAGCTGCTGTGGCCTTCAATGCCCAGAATATGTTCTGCGGCTGGATTGGTTGTAATCACAATCCCATCTTCATTCAGGGTAATAACGCCGCTGATAATCGAATTAAAGACATTATCCAGAAAGTTACGGATTTCCGTAATTTCCGCCAGCCGACGCTGCAAATTTTCAAACAGGCGGGCATTTTCAATCGCAATCGCCGCCTGATTTGCAAATGCCACCAGCGATTTAAGTTCCTGTTCCCCAAACAGTTCTTTGCGGTAGCGGTGGTCGGAATACGCCACGCCGATAATTTCATCCTTCACTTTTAACGGCACACAAATGATGCTGCGAACGGCATAGCTGATGATACTTTCCTGGGCGCTCAGACGTTCATCTTCCAGCGCGTTGGTGGCGACGACAGGCTGCCCCTTGCTGGCAACCTCACGCACCACCGTGCGGCTGACGTTAAAGCTGCCCTTATTCATCGTTTCCTGGTCCATCCCGCGCAGCACTTTCACGTCCATCTCGCGGGTTTCTGGGTCAATCAGGAGAATCAGGCCGCGTTCCGCGCCGGTGAGTTCCACAAAGGTATCCATCACCTCATTCAATACCTGCTGTAAATCCAGCGAGGCATTAATCTGGATGATGGTGCGGAACAGCGCCCGCAGTTGGGTCAGTTCAGGCGTCTGGTCGCTCAGCATATGGCGTAGCTGGCTGGTATCGTGCTGAACCGCCTCCAGCCGTTCCATAACGTTGGGGGGAAGCTGCATCCCGCGCATTTTGAGGACTTTTTGCTGCGCTGTTAACATTCCCATGACTTCATCCATCTGGTTGCCCAGACGGGTGACTTCGAGAATGAGGCGGTTCACCTGAGTTGTTTCCATAATTAGCTGCCGTTCGTGTTGAGTAACAATTGATAGATATTGGTTTCCTGTAGGCGGCCTTTCACCTGAATCGCGCCGCGTGGGATGACTTGCAGGTCGGGCGTATTCGCCAGCCGTTCGCGGCACACATCAAAGGTTTCCTGGCTGATGAGAATTTCCCCCGCAGAAGCGTTTTCCTCTAACCGTTTTGCAAGGTTGATCGTGTCGCCAATCGCGGAAAATTCGCGCCGATTCGTGCCGCCGACATTTCCCAGAGTCGCAATTCCCGTATTAATCCCAATCCGGTAGTAAGGAACATGGGGATTTTCTCCCAACTGCTGGTAAAGCCCCTGGAAATTGACCGTCATATCCAGCGCCGCCTGCACCGCATCCCAGGCGTGCAGGTCAGAAGGATTCAACTGGGTATTAAATAGCCCCATAATTTCGCTGCCCATGTATTTATCAATCAGCCCACTGCGGCGGTGAATAGCTTCTGTCCCCACCGTGAGGTACAGATTTAGAAGTTCCATCAGTTCGCCCGCTTTGAGGTCATGGGAAAAAGTATGAAATCCCCGTACTTCCACAAACAGCGCCGTAATATAACGCCGTTCGCCGCCCAGCCCTAGCTGGTCAATGCTGCGAATGTTATCCACCATCGCGGGCGGTAAGTATTTTCGCACTACATTCAGCTTGGCATCCCGTTTTTTGATTTCCGTCAGGTCATCCACCACCAGCGCCACACCCTGAGTCGTTTGTTCAGCATCTTTTAAAGGGCTAAGCCGCAGATTCAGGCTGACCTCATCACGGGTCGGCAGGGTGGGTTCAGCTTCAATAATGATGGCCTCGTCCTGCGTCCGTACACGCGGCAGCGCTTCCTTCACGGCTTCATAAATTTCGGGGACAACCTCATTAAAATACTGGCCTTCTGCTGTGCTGCGGGGTGTTCCCAGGATATGCTCCGCGCCCACGTTATAAGTCGTAATTAAATCATTGGCATCTGTGGTAATGACCCCACTTGCCAGCGACGCCAGAATGTTATCCAGCAGGGTTTTGATGCTGGTAATTTCTTCCAGCGCCAGGCGGGTTTGTTCAAACAGGCGGGCATTTTCAATCGCAATCGCCGCCTGGCTTGCAAACGCGGTCAGCAGCATTAGTTCCTTGTTGCCAAACAGACCCGCCATAATGCTGTTATCCGCATACACCACGCCCAGCACCTGCTCTTTCCAGATAAGCGGCACACACAAAATGCTCCGCAGGTTGTACCCCACAATACTTTTTTGTCCGGCAAAACGGTCATCATCCTGAGCATTGGTCGCCAGAATGGACTCTCCGGTTTGTGCCACCTTATCAACAATCGTCCGGCTGACCACAAACTGGTCGCTGTCCATATCTTTTTGTTCTATGCCGCGTGCTACCCGAAATTGCAGCGTTCCGGTGTCCGGGTTGCGGAGCATGATATACCCCCGTTCCGCCCGCGTCAGTTGCAGCACCGTATCCATAGCCGCATTCAGTACCTGGTCAAGATTCAGGCTGGAATTAATCAGCGCAGCCGTTTCCGAAAGCGCCCGCAGTCGGGTCAGTTCATTGTACTGTTCAGCAACCCGCGCCCCGATGTTTTCCAGAGCGATATGAATCGAATCCAGCCCTTCTACCGTACCCGCAGGCAAATTCATGCCGCGCTGCCGTAAAATGTTCGCCTGGGCGCGAAGCTGTTGGGCCGCCTCGCTGACCACCGCGCTCATGTGCTGAATTTTTTCTTCGGTAAATACGAAGTTATCACTCGCCATCACCGGACTCCGGGATTCATCGGTTTATCGCTTCCTACTATAGTCTATGTCGCAAAGAGTGTGCAAGGAAACAAAAGGGGCGTCAAAAAGATGTTCTCCCTCACGCTTTCAGACTCCCCTCTCCCCTTGTGGGAGAGGGGTCGGGGGTGAGGGTCAAAAATATCACACTCCCAAAACGGCGGTTGATGTCCGCCCCTTCCAGCATCACATATTACTAATAATCGCAGTGGCAAATTCGCTGGTTTTGACTTCTTGAGCGCCTTCCATCTGACGGGCAAAGTCATAAGTGACAATTTTCTGGTCAATGGTTTTTTCGTAAGCCCGCGTGATGGTTTCCGCCACTTCCCACCAGCCAATATGCTCGAACATCATCACACCGGAAAACAGCAGCGACCCCGGATTCACTTTATCCAGATTGGTATATTTGGGGGCAGTTCCGTGGGTTGCCTCAAACATGGCGACCGTATCGCTGATATTCGCGCCGGGCGCGATGCCCACGCCGCCGACTTCGGCTGCAATCGCATCAGACAGATAATCCCCGTTCAGGTTAGGCGTGGCAATCACATCATGTTCACTGGGACGCAGCAGCATTTTCTGGAACATGATGTCGGCAATCGTGTCCTGAATCAAAATTTTGCCTTCGGGAACTTTGCCGCCGTGATTTTTTTCCACGTCGTCCCAGCTAATCGTTTGTTCCGGGAACTCATCTCTGGCAACTTCATAGCCCCATTTCTGGAAAGCCCCTTCGGTGAATTTCTGGATATTGCCTTTGTGAACCAGCGTCACACTTTTCCGTTTGCGGTCAATGGCATACTGAATCGCCTTGCGTACCAGCCGTTTGGTGCCAAACGCGCTAATCGGTTTAATGCCGAGTCCCGCCCCTTCAAAAAACTTCGCGCCCATTTCTTCCCGCAAAAATTTGGCGACTTTGGCGTTTTCTGGCGTGCCGGCTTCATATTCAATGCCCGCGTACACATCTTCCGTATTTTCACGGAAAATGACCACATCCACTTCTTCAGGATGGCGCAGGGGGCTGGGAACACCTCTGTACCAGCGCACCGGACGCACACAGGCGTACAAATCCAGCACCTTTCGCAGCGTCACGTTTAAACTGCGGAAGCCGCCGCCCACAGGCGTAGTCAGGGGGCCTTTAATCCCAATCAGGTACTCCTTAAAAGCATCAAAGGTTTCTTCTGGCATATAATCGCCGCCGTAAATGCCTGCTGCTTTTTCTCCCGCGTAAACTTCCATCCAGGCAACTTTGCGTTGGCCGCCATAGGCTTTTTCAACCGCAGCATCCCAGATTCGCAGAGAGGCTTTCATAATATCTGCCCCGATACCATCCCCTTCAATGAACAGCAAAATAGGATGATCGGGAACGACCAGTTGACCTCCTGCCCCAACGGTGACTTTTTCGCCGTGTGCAGGCGGTGTAATATGCTGATAGGCCATTCGGATTTGCTCCTTATGAATTTTTCCAGCGAAATTATAACGCGCCTCTTAAGATTCGTCCGAATCCGCGTTATAATTGGGCGCACTATGGCACTCAAACACACCCAGTTTATGCGGCTTGTTGCTCAACATATCGGTCAGTATTTGCCTGCTGAATATCAGCATTTTCAAAAAGGCCATACTGAGTGGTACAGCCAGATTTATTTTGGCAGCGATAAAAATATCCACTATGAAGTTTCCCGCACCTGGAATAAAACAGGCCGCCAGTTAGAAATTGGCCTGCATCTGGAAAGCCGCGATAAAGCCCTCAATTTGCGGCTTTTAAATCAACTCGATGGCTACCTGTTGCAAATTCGGGATGAATTGCAGGCGGAAGTCCTGGCCGATGTCTGGGATCGTGGCTGGACAAAAATTTATGAACTGCATCCCGATCAGGAACTTTCAGAAGATTGGTTAGCGTACACGGCGGAACGGCTGGCAAAATTTATTGTGGTTGTTCAGCCGATTTTTGAACGATTAAAGCAGGGATATGACAACAAAACGTGAAACTTATTCAGTAGAGGTCGCGGGTTTAAAACGTGACCTGACCCTTTTTGAAGTGTCCCCTGGCGTTCGCATTGCGATTGTGAATATCCTGGGGGATACCGAGCTTGTCAAAGCGGCAGCCGCAGCGCTGGCGGAAAAACTCCAACCCTATCATCTTGAAGCCCTGGTCACGGCTGAAGCCAAAAGTATTCCCCTGGCCTATGAACTCAGCGCCGTGATGAATCTGCCGTTTATCGTGCTGCGAAAAGCCTACAAACCCTATATGGGTGACGCCATCAGCGCGGAAACCTTTTCTATCACCACCGGACAATCCCAGACCCTGTTTCTGGATGAAAAAGACCAGCAGTTGCTTGCTGGCCGCCGTGTTGCCCTCATTGATGATGTCATCAGCACAGGCAGCACCCTCCAGGCCATGCGCCTTGTCACCGATAAAGTTCATGCCAACGTCGTCGTAGAAGCCGCCATTTTCACAGAAGGAGATCGCGCCCGTTGGAAATCGGTGGTTGCGTTGGGGCATTTACCCGTATTTCTGGAAGGCAAAGACGGGTAGCCTTGCTATCGTAAGTGTTTGTTGTAATCCATATCAAACCACATGGCAAAAAAGGCCGCCTGAACCGCATTGGTAAATGCAAAAAGGGCGGCCAGCGCGTTAATCTGCGGAATCACCCCGTTAAAATACCACAGCATCCCCAGCCGCACCCCCAGCACCACCGTGATAACAAACATAATCCATGAAAGCAGATAAAACAGCACCAGAGGGTGAAAGTCACGCAGCACGTATTTAACCCACATCCGCCACAAAAACCAGCGCAGCAGCAAAAACGACAGGCGCGGAATCACTTTGCCCAACCTGATGCCGGAAACTGCATTTTCATGATACACCGCTTTAATCGGTACATCCCGCACGACTGCATTTTGTACATTGAGCATCACCAGCACATGATTCGGATACCCATAACTTTTCCACAAATTGTCCAGGTCCAGCCGTTGCAGCGCCCGCTTGCCGATGACGGTGTATCCAGTCTGAGAATCAATCACATGCCAGTACCCCGATGCAATTTTGGTCAGCATAGACAGCGCCGCGTTCCCCATAAAACGAATTTTAGGGATTTTTTCCCAGGGGGCATCATCCAGATAGCGGTTGCCTTTGGCGTAGTCGGCTTCGCCTTTTGCAAGCGGGTCGAGCAGCGCGGGTAAATTTTCCGGGTCCATCTGGTCATCCCCCGCCATGACCGCTACCGCGTCAAGGTCGTCTTGAATCGCCTGCCGATAGCCCGTAATAATCGCTCCGCCCACCCCCTGATTTTTCTCATGGCGAGAGAGTTTAATCGTGCGTGTGGCGGTGGTGATGTACTCCTGCACAATTTCCGCCGTGTTATCCCGACTGCAATCATCCACCACGTAGATAACATCTACATAGTTGGGCATTTTACGGATAACACTGGCGATATTTTTGGCCTCGTTGTAACACGGCACAACGACTCCGACCTTTAACCCTTCGTACATGCACCCTCGTCTCTTCAGCAGCACGCGATTTTAGCATATAATGGGGCGGTTTTTGAGAAGGAACGTTATGCCTAAAGTCAGTGTTGTGATGGCTGTGTACAACGGCCTGCCCTATTTAAAAGACGCGGTGAACTCGATTCTGCGCCAGACCATGCCCGATTTTGAGTTCATCATCATCAATGATGCATCTACCGATAAAACGGCGGAAGTGCTGTCTCAGTTTCAGGATTCCCGCCTGCACGTGGTCAATCTGGAAAAAAACGAAGGCCAAACTGCCTGCCTGAATCGCGGCCTCAAACTGGCACAGTCGCCGCTAATTGCCCGTCAGGATGCCGATGACCGTTCCAAACCCAACCGTCTGGCGGAACAGGTTTCATTTCTGGACTCGAATCCCGATTACCTTCTGCTGGGAACAGCAGGGGAGTTAATTGACGACAAAGATAACGTTACAGGAGTTGACCGCAAACCCGTCACTGACCGCGAAGTTCGCGCCGTTTTTGCCGCAAAAGACAACTGCTTTTTTCATGGGTCGGTCATGTTCCGCCGTACCGTGCTGGATAAAATCGGCCTCTACCGGGAAGGTTTCCGCAACTCGCAGGATTATGATATGTGGCTGCGAATTTCAGAAATCGGCAAGGTAGCGAATCTGCCCGAACCGCTTTATCAGTATCGCCTGCACGCGGGACAAATGACCTTCACCAGTTACTACCGCATGAAGGCGGAATGGAAACTGGCGCAAGAACTTGCCGAAGCCCGCGCTGCAAAAGGTGACGATTCGGCTGAATATGAAGCGGGCGCGGAAGCGCTCAAAGTCCGGTTCTCCAATTTTGTCCCGACCCGTCAGGAACAGCGCCGCGCGATGGCCGAATTGTGGCGGGGCAAAGGGGTTTCATACATGAACAGCCAGAAATACCCGCAGATGGCTTACTGCCTGCTGCGTGCCTTCCTCTGGGAGCCAAACAACCCGGATTTCTGGCGTGGGGTGCGGAATCACCTCCCAGGCTTATGACCTCACTTCGAGATGCCCATCTGATTTTATTTTTAACGGCAGGGGCAACCCTCAAACACTGGCATGAGGTCGGTTTCCTCTCCCGCGAAGCCGAACTCTACCAGCGTTTGCTGCCTCATCTGGGGCGTATTTCGTGGGTCACTTACGGCGGCGCTTCCGATTTGGATTATCAGGAAGTTATCCCAGGCATTCAGATTCTCTACAATCGCTGGCGGTTGCCCATTCAGGTATATATCCAACAGCTTCCCTGGCTGCACCGGACGGCTTTTGAATCGGCCGCCCTTTTAAAATCCGAACAAACAGGGGGGGTAGAAGCCGCGCTGCGGGTAGCACAATTTTTTGGCAAGCGGCTGATTGCCCGCAGTGGATTTTCGCTGGCGCTGTTTGCCCGCTACGAACCTCAAGCCTATGACGCAGATTACGACTCGATCCTGGCACTGGAAAAAAAGAGTTTTTCTGCCGCCCAGCAAATCGTCGTCACCACCGACGAAATGCGTCAAACTGCCCTGCAAACCCATTCCCTGCCGCCGGAAAAAATCCGGGTGATTCCAAACTACATCAATACGGAGCGTTTTTGCCCACTGCCTTCCCAATCGGAAAGGCCGCTTGTGACCTTTGTCGGGCGGCTGACCTATCAGAAGAATGTGGAAAATCTGCTGACTGCTGTTGCCCCGTTAAAAAATATTGACGTGGAAATCATCGGAAGCGGCGAGTTATATGAGGTTTTGGCGCGGCGCATCCAGCAGGAGCAGTTACACCATATAAAACTGCTGGGCAATATCCCTAACGCTGCCCTGCCGCAAAAATTCCAGCAAACGACCCTGTACGTGCAGCCTTCCCGTTATGAAGGCCATCCCAAAACCATTTTTGAAGCCATGAGCAGCGGCCTTCCGGTGGTGGTCGGTGATGCCCCCGGCATCCGACAGTTTATTCAGCATGGCAAAACGGGCTGGCTGTGCGGAGAACCCCCCGACTCGATTCGTCATGGCATCGAAACCCTTTTAGCCAATGCAGAATTACGCGCAAAAATGGGGCAGGCCGCCCGCCAGCACGTAGTTGAAAATTTTTCGCTGGATAAAGTCGTTTCGCTGGAACTTGCCATGCTGGAAGCCACCTTACAGCAGCCCGCGCCGCCCCCCCAGCCGACCCGCCGCCCCATTTTAAAATCTATCGGGACGTATGGGCAGCGGCTTGCAGTGATGGCGCGGCGAAAACTATTCCCCTAGCAGGGGAGCAGCACTTTCCCAGATCGTCTGAAAATGCTGCTGGATAACCGGGATGGGGTCATCTTCCTGCCGCATCTCCTCATACCTCAGCGCGGTATATTTGCTGCCTGCCAGAATCAATTGCGTTTTAGGGGGGGTAGGAATATCGAGATACCCCGTTTTTTCCGACCACGCATAGGCATAAAAATAAGCCCCGTCGATGCCTTCCGTATAGGGGGAAAAACCAAAATTCATATGCGGGTCGTGGCGCTCATCTTTGCCCTCTGCCGGAAACCACAAAAACGACAGGTCAAAATGGTGCGGCCAGATCACAGGCGGAGTCTTGTATCCGGGTAAATTCAGGGCAAATGCGGCCAGCGCCTGATGCACAATATACAGCACATGCGCGTAATTTTTCGCCTGTGCCGCGTCTATTTCAAAAGGGGTGCTTTGGCTCAGCGCCTGACGGTCAGGCGAAACCACATGCCCTTCCTGCGCCAGCGCGTTGACCAGGTTATCCCGCAGCAGCGTTTGACTCAGACCCGCCAGCAGCAGTTTATACTGTTTGCCCGCATCATAAATCACCGCCTGCTCGATAAAATTGAGCGTTATTTCCCCTACGCCAGTATTCCCTGTAGAAAGCCCTGCCGGAACGACGCCTAAACTCAGATGCTGGAAATTGGGTTGGCGTTCGACCACGTTTTTACGAAATGCGCCTACCACCTGGGCGGCCTGATGCAGACTGTTACGGGTGCTTGTCCAGTTTTTCAGTTCCGGCAGGGACATTTTTTTATCTCCTGAAGTTAAGCCTTAGCGAGTCGCTCTGCATACTGTTTTTTATAAAATTCAAGATACTCCCCTGTTTTAATCTTACGCCACCACCACTCATTCTCCACATACCACTGCACGGTCTGGCGCATAGCCTCCTCAAAATTACGCTGGGTATGCCAGCCAAAATCCGCCCGCAGTTTGTCATTCGTCAGGGCATAGCGGCGGTCATGACCGGGGCGATCCTCAACGTGTTTAATCAGGCTGTAGGGTTTACCCAGCGTATCCAGAATCAAATGGGTGATTTCGATGTTGGTGCGTTCATTTTCACCCCCCACGTTATAAATTTCACCCGCCGCGCCCCGGTGCAGCACCACATCAATCGCGCTGGCGTGGTCATCCACATACAGCCAGTCCCGCACCTGCAAACCATCCCCGTACAGGGGCAGGGGACGGTCATCAATTGCTTCGGTGATGAAAAACGGAGCGATTTTTTCAGGATACTGATAGGGGCCGAAGGTGTTGCTGCCGCGTGTGACCGTCGTGTACATCCCATACGTCACATGGTACGCCCGCACCATCAATTCCCCGCCTGCTTTGCTGGCAGCGTAAGGACTGTTTGGCTCAAGGGGGTCGCCTTCTTTAAAAAATCCTTCCGGGATGCTGCCGTAAACTTCATCCGTGCTGACCTGATGAAAACGCTTAATGCCCATGCGCCGTGCCGTTTCCAGCAAAATGTACGTCCCCACCACATCCGTATGAATAAACGCATGGGGGCTTAAAATGCTGCGGTCAACATGCGATTCCGCAGCAAAATTTACAATCGTGTCGATGGTGTGTTTTTCTAAAACCTGGTTCACCGTTTCTTCGTCGGTGATGTCGCCCCGTTCAAAGGCATAATTAGGCGCATCCTGAACGGGCAGCAGATTATCCAGATTCCCCGCGTAAGTCAGCTTATCCAGAACAATCAGGTTATACTCCGGGTGCTGGTTGACCATTTGACGGACAAAGGCGCTGCCAATAAAGCCCGCCCCTCCAGTCACAAGAATATTTTTCATCCTTTATTGATTTCTCCTACAGAGGGTGCTAAACGGACTTTGCTATAATCTCCCAGATTCAGTTTTAATGCTCTGGGGCGTTTATCGGCGACATCAATATCCACATGGCGTCCGATTAAACTGTCCTGTAAGCGGTCTGGCACATTACAGATTCGAGCGTGTTCCAGAATGATACAGCGCTCAATTTCACAGTTATCAATATGCACATGATGATAAATGCTGGTGAACGGGCCAATGTAGCTGTTTTTAATCACCGTATGCTCCCCGATAATCACCGGACCGCGAATCACGCTGTTGGTAATTTGGGCGGAGGCGGCGATCGTCACCCGTGCATCCACTTCAGATAAGGTATCCACGGTCCCGGCAGGAACAACCGGCGTGAGTTCTTCCAGAACCCGGCTGTTGGCGTCCAGCATATCGCGCGGTTTGCCCGTATCGATCCACCAGCCCCGATGAATATAGGGATACACGTTGTAACCGTTTGTGACCAGCCATTGAATCGCGTCCGTAATTTCAAGTTCGTTGCGCCACGACGGTTGAATCGCGTTCACGGCCTCAAACACATGATGGTCGAACATATACACCCCGACCAGCGCCAGATTGCTGGGCGGAACTTTGGGCTTTTCAATCAATTGTTGGATTCGTCCCTGCCCATCCAGCACCGCGACCCCGTAATGCTGCGGGTGTTCCACCTCTGTCAGCACAATCTGGCTGTTCCAGGCGGTATTATGCTCAAATTCCCGAATCAGGTCGCTGATGCCGCCCTGAATCACATTATCGCCCAGGAACATCACAAAACGGTCATCTCCCAGAAAATCACGAGAAATTTTAACCGCGTGCGCCAATCCATCCGGCGACTCCTGCGGAATATAGGTGATTTTGACATCCCCGAACTGGCTGCCGTCCCCCACCGTTTCCCGAATTTCCGGGCCTGTGTCGCCCGTCACGATGCCGATTTCACAGATTCCGGCGTCCCGAATGGCTTCAATCACGCGGAATAAAACGGGTTTGTTCGCCACTGGAATCAATTGTTTGGCACGGGTATACGTCAGGGGATAAAGGCGCGTACCTTTGCCGCCGCTTAAAATAAGCCCTTTCATGGTTATCCTTCCCTAATAATTTTGATGAGTCAGCACCGCGCCCAGAATATTCACCTGCACACGGGCTAACTGCTCTTTGGCACGGGCAGCCTGGTCACGGCGGGTTTTGCCCGCCCGCACCACCAGCAGCACCCCGTCCACTTTGCGCCCAAAAACGGCAGCGTCGGTGGCCGCCAGCACGGGCGGCACATCAAATAAAACGTAGTCCGCCAGGTCGCTTAAACGGGCAATCACTTCGTCCATCCGTTTGGAGGCCAGCACATCAGCCGGATTCGCGGGCAGCGCCCCACTGGGCAGGATGCTGAGTCCGGCCACTTGAGTCGCTTGAATCGGCGGGTTTTGAAACGCGGATTCATCCAGAATCATATCCGTAAACCCGTGTGTATTATCGACATTCCATAGGCTGTGCTGCACGGGCTGGCGTAAATCGGCATCCACAATCAGAGTCGTCCGTTCGCCCTGTGCCAGTGTCACCGCCAGATTCGCCAGCACCCGGCTTTTATCTTCCAGGGCAGCAGGTGAAGTCACCGCGATTCGCCGCAGCGTGGTATCCACACTGGAAAACATCAAATTGGTTCGCAGCGTCCGGTAGGCTTCTGCGGCTGCCGAACGGGGCGTCGTTAAAGTGATTAAATCCATTTATGAGTCGCCTTTCCCATCGGGGATTGCTGCCAGCACGGGGATGTCTAACAGGCGTTCCAGTTCTTCCCGTGACTTCAGAATATTGGAACTGAGATATTCCATTAAAAACACGATAACGCCCCCAATCAGCGCCCCTAAAATCGCCCCCGCAATCAGATTCACACGGGTATTGGGGCGGTACTGGCCGGGCTGAGGATAATCCAGCAGCACCACTTCGATTCGGTCCTCGCGCCGTAAATCGCTGTTTTCCTGGTCACGCCATTCTTTCAGCAGCAGCCCCCACGCATTGGCGATTCGGGCTGCCGTTTCGCTGTCCTCTAAATCGACATCAATCTGGATGGTGAGGGTCGTAGGGTCGGAATTGATGGTCGCGTTGCTGCGTAAATCGCCCGCCGTCATATCCAGTTTTAAGCGGTCAATAACCTGTTTCGCTTGAATATCTGTGTATAAAAATTCAACGTAACTTCTTAGAACGATTCGCAGGGTTTCCGCTAAGCCCAAATCGTTGCGGGAAGGCTGCACCAGCACTTTTTGCGAGGCACGGTAGATGGGTGTTTGCGTTTTGCTGTACACAAAGGCCGCCCCCGCCGTGATCACGACCGCCAGTACCACAATCCAGCCGCGCCGAATCAGGATGCGTCCGTATTCAAACAGATTCATCGGGTTCTCCAAAAACGAGGGTCATTATAGCGTAGGAAAAAATGAAAACGAGGGTCCTATCAGAGAAGGGTAGGTTATTGGTCGGAGAGATGGCCTAAAACGGGCAGCCCAAGCGCAGTAAGTTCCTCCGGCGTCCGTACCGTATCATCAAAATACTCCACCGCCGCCGCCAGCGCGAGTCCTGCCGCTAGCGCAAAAGCCAGCCGGATAAACGGAGTCAAACGCTGCGTGATGGGCGGAGTCACGGTGTTCACCCG
This sequence comes from uncultured Anaerolineae bacterium, assembly GCA_964557285.1. Classification (GTDB taxonomy): domain Bacteria; phylum Chloroflexota; class Anaerolineae; order Aggregatilineales; family J027; genus SB15. The sequence goes on from CAZKZS010000027.1 coordinate 25,089, forward strand.
CACCTCATCCCACGCGACGACCTGCGCCGGTGCTGCCGCAAACTGCGGAAAATACACCTGATTTTTCGTTTGTAACACCGTCACCGCCGCATTTGCGATAGCTTTAATTTCAGCTTCGTTGTCCCAGGTGATATATACAATGAGGTAGCTGCGGGCGGAATCGGCCACCAATGCCGAACGTATGTCTTCCGGCTCAATCTCGAGAGTTTGGGTGGCAAGTTCGGCGCTGACTTCTTTGGCAAAGGAGTCGCTTGTGACCCACTGCGGAAAATTCACAACCACATATTCTGAAGCCAGCCAGGGAACGTAGGAACTATCTTCGTAGGTCGTCGACTCTTCTGCGGCAGGGGACGCGGCTGTAAACCGCATGACCACCGAATAGCGGGCAGGGGGATTGAGGCTGTC
>CAZKZS010000028.1:0-25291 GCA_964557285.1 uncultured Anaerolineae bacterium
TATCAGGGCGAATAGCAGACAAACCAGAGGAAGAAGTCGTTTCAGCATCGTTAGTTAATCTCCGACAGTTTCAGTCGACGGTTTTTTGCTCAGGCCAACCAGCCCTAAAGCAAATTTTACACCAGTATCAAACAGGCTGTGGACAACCGGCACCACCAGCAGGGTCAGCACCGTACTGCTGAACAGCCCGCCTAACACGGCTGTTCCCAGTTCTGCCGCGATAATCGCGCCGCTTTCGCTGCTGGCCGCCAGAGGAATCAGGGCCAGCATGGTCGCCGCCGCCGTCATTAGAATCGGGCGCAAACGGGTGCGTCCGGCTTCCACCAGCGCGTTGTAGGTGGACATGCCCTTTTCCCGTTTATTTTGCTGTACCCGGTCCAGCAGCACGATAGCATTCGTCACGACAATCCCAATCAGCATCAGCAGCCCAATCATGGCGGGCAGCCCAAGCACCCGGTCGGTCAGCGCCAGCGCCACCGCCGCCCCCACAATTGCCATCGGCAGGCTAATGAGAATTTCAATCGGCACAACCACATTCCAGAAGGTCAGAATCAGCAGCAGATACACAATCAGGGTGGCAATGCCCATCGAACGGAAAATATCAGCAATCCCCTGCTGCTGCTGCTCACTTTCAAACCCCTGGCTAACCTCAACTGGAACGGTCAGTTCGGGATGACTCTGGCGGTAGTCGTCAATGGCTTTCTGCGTGTCCTCAATCGCTATCTGAGTCGTGCCAATCGTATCATCGGTTTCCAGTTCGCCCACGTAACGCAGCGCGGGTACGCCGTCAATCCGAATATACGTCTGCCCCCCAACGCCGAATCCACTTTCCAACTCGACGTTAACCAGCCCTTTGACCTCACCCAGCGTCCGCAAAATCGTATCGTTGTACTGCTGCAATTCGTTCAGTGTGGGCGGGTTATTTTCATCCTTGCCGCGCAGCACAATCGAGAAGCCGCCAAAACCGCCCCCTACCAGACTCGTGCCGGAAACATTTACGTGAGATTCCCCGACGGATTCATCCACATCAATCTGACCGTCGTTGTTTACATCGTTAAAAATGCGTTCCGCTTCTTCGCGGACTTTAGGCAGCAGCGCATCTTTGGCTTCCGTGCTTTCCATGGCAACGGTGATTTGCGCCACCGTTTCATCAATGCTGCCCACCTGAACCAGCCCACTTTCTCCTGCGGTGCCAACCGTCACCTGAATATTTTTGATGGCCGAATTGCTGGCTTTTTGTTCCAGTAGCCACTCCTCCAGACGGTTCACTTTGGCGTTGGTGTTGGCAATCGTGATCACTTCCCCTTCAAATTCGGAGGGCAGACTCACGGAAACCGTCAGCGTGGGGTCGCCAAAATCGGGTAAAAACTGTACCGGACGGGTCGCCATTAAGTACAGCCCGACCACCAGCATCACAACGGCAATCGTAATCGCAATCAGCCGATTCCAGCCCGCCAGCGCCCATTTCACCACCGACACATACACATGGGTGATCGTTTCAACCGCGCTGATAAACACGTTAGTCATCTGCGCCCAGAATTTCTGGATGCCGCCAAGTTTACTCGTATCAATATGCCCCTCAGTGGGGATACTTTCGCGGGTAATAAACACATCAGCCAGCGCAGGGACAAGTGTCACCGCCACAATATAAGAAGCGGCCAGCGCATACGTTACTGCTAACCCGAATGGCAGGAAAAACGCACCCACCACCCCGCCAAACAACCCGAGTGGCATGAACACGACCATTGTCGTAGCGGTAGCCGCCAGAATTGCAATGGAAACTTCACTTGTGCCGTGAATAATCGCTTCGCGCCGATTTTCCCCGTGTTGAATGTTCCGGTAGATATTTTCCAGCACCACAATCGAGTCATCTACCACACGCCCAATCGCTACCGTCATGCCGGAAAGGGTCATGATGTTGAGGGTGTACGTTTTGGGGAACAGCCGCAGCATCACTTCCAGAATACTGCCCAGCGTCGTATCGCGTCCTAAATCATCCACCAGGGGCGCGAGGAGTTCATGGATATTGCCCGGCACGTACCGAATGAACACAAACGCCAGCATAATCGACGCCGGAATACTGACCGACGTTACGGCGGTGCTGCGAATACTCAGATTCATAAACAGCAGAATCATGATAATCGCCATAAACGCGCCAAGTGTCCCTTCGCGTTGGACTCCTTCCAGCGATTCGGTGATGAAAGTCGCCTGCTCAAACACCTCATTAATTTCAATGTCGTCGCGTTCGTCGTATTCCTCAAGCACCGCTTTGGTTTCTTCCCACGCATTCACCGTATTCGACCCGTCCACCTTGTAAATGCTCACCACCAGACTGGGGTTGCCGTTAGTGCGGGTGACAGTACCCTGTGGAGAATATTTTTCCCCGCCAGAAAGAATACGGTTTTGAATTTCCGTCGGAAGGGCTGGCACAACCTCCGCGTTAATGAGTGCGAGTGCACTCGCGCTCAGGTTATCCCAGAATCCGGCTTCTTTTTCCCCAAAATACAGCCAGTTTTCCAGTGTCAAATCCTCGACGATTCCGCGCCCGCGTGGATTTGCGGCAAAATCGTTGATTAATTCAGCAGCAGTGGCGTAAGTCGTGCGGTACAGCACATCATCCGACGTATCCAGTTCCCTCGCGCCCACGAATCCGGCTGCCGATTCCCAGGAGGAAGGCAGGGGCGGGGCATTCGGGTCGGCAGGAATTTCTTCCACCTCTCCCTGAATACTTTCGGCGGCAGTTTGTCCCCCTTCCAGAATCGCGTTCAGTGCCGCCGCCAGATTTTCATCGGCAGTTTCCGCGATAAATTCCTGTGCCGCCGCCGTTTCCAGCGTTTCGCGCGATAAATACGTTACGGCTTCCGGTCTAATTTCAGCCAGAAAATTCGGGTTTGCCTCCACCAGCGCGGTGAGCGCTTCCGGTGTCAAACTGTTCATCAGTTCAATCGCGTAGTTGCGCGGGGCAATCTCCAGAATTTGATTAATCGTGTCTGCCGCGCCTCTGGTATTTAAATCATAAACCGTATAAAGCGGTATCTCGCTCATCGTGGAAAGTTGTGTCCATGCCTCCCCTAAACGCGGGCTGGTCACATATTCCGGCAGTGCTTCATAAAGTTCGAGATTATTTTCCCGAAGAATCGCCACAAAATCCGCGCCTAGAGTCCGGTAAAAGGTTGGTTCTTGTTCCGCCAGATACGCAAAAACATCGGGCGAAATCTCATTAAACAGCGAAGCCGCCGCCGGATCAGCCGATACAATGGTGTTAAACATCTGCGCGGCAGACGTAATTTCCAGCCCCTGAATTTCCTGCCCCACCAGTTTTAAAATATCATCGGCCGTATCCAGTTCTTCAACTTCAAGCTGGCCTGCTGCAAATGCCCACATCGCGGGCAGCGCAGGCCCTTCTGGGAAGTCTGCGGTAACACTGGTTTCCTCAGTGGATTCACCCGCTTCACTGGAGTCGGTATGTTCTTCCTGGGTGGAGGAAACGCCGTTGTTACCCGTAAGCGGCGGCAGCCCTTCTTTTTCCCGTGCCTGATTTTGCAGCGACGCCGGAATAAATTCTCCGCCGTCCTGAGTCACATCAGCGACCAGGGCAAGGGCTTTTAAGTGCGGCGAAAGCTCGTTTTCAATAAAATGCCGCAGTTCATCCACTGACAGGGTTTCTGAACTCACGCTGACCGTTCCCAGAGGAATATCGCTAAAACTGAAGGTAATAATACGGGGGGCTTCTGCCTGCCATGAATCCGGCAGTTCCACATTCCCCACCTCAAGCGGCTGTCCTGTCAGCGCTTCTGCTACCTGTGCCTGCGCGAGTGCGTTCTGGTCAATGAGGCTCAACTGCTCAAATGTGTTCTCTGGCAGCGTCGCCCGCACCTCTGGCGACATGGCTAAAATGGTTTCCGCGTCCAGTTCCGCGATAAAAGAACAGGGGTCATCATCGCTTTCCTGAGCATTTTCCGCGCGGAAAGCCCGGCAGCGTTCCTCAATCGCCAGGAAAATTTCAATATCCTGTACCGTTAAGTCGGCGGCGGTGCCAAGCGGCCCCGTAAGCTGATTATCCTCGATAAAATCATTAAAAATCTGCGCCAGATTTCGCGTTCCTGTGAGTTCTACCACATCCTCAACAGTGGCAAAACGGGGGTCGCCCTGCCAGCTTTCCGGCAGCGCCGGAATCGTATCCGACTCAGGAATATCGGTAGGAACGGCTTTTTCCTGCAACTGCTGGCGCTGGTCGGCATCCAGTTCCGCAAAGGCATCTTCCGGCAGCGCTCCGATGGCCTCCGGCGAAAGGGCATCCCAGGCTTCCTCATTCAACTGAGGCAGAAACCCGATGTCCTCCGCCCGCGCCCACTCATAAAGCCAGACCAGCGCTTCCGGTGAAAGTTCACCGATGAGGTCAGCCGCGTCTTGGCCCTCTGGCGGCACGACCCGACGCAGGGGCAGCGGAATCGCGTCCAGCTTTTTCCGCAAATCCTCTACGATTTGTGCCTGGTCCAGTCCAAACTCGTTGCGAATGGTCGAAAATCCGAACCCACTGCTGGACATGGTTTCCACATTAACCACGCCATCCACGTCCTCCGCGCCTTCTTCAATGGGCAGCGTGTACATGGCAAGAATCTGGTCACTGCTTGCGCCGTCATTTTGCGTGAGAATAAAAGTTTGTGGGAACTCAATATCCGGCACAAGTTCCTGATTCAACTGTGTATAGGAATAGAGTCCGACCCCAATCAAAAGTAATGCGGCCCCAATGGTGATCCATTTGTACCGCAGCGAAAGAATCGTAATTCGGGTAATGAATGATTTCACATTTACCCCCTAACTAAGTTACCGAATGGTCAGTTAATTTTACCTGAGGCAAATCTCCCTGTGCAGACCTTTATTTGCGTTGTCGTTAAAATCGCAATCGGTTAGGATTGGAGAATTGTAAAGAGGTGAAGGTATGACGCGAATTTTACTGCTGGTACTGCTGATAGTTACGTCTGTTGCCCACGCTCAGGAAGAAGAATTTGAGCCTTTCCTGCAAACGGACTTGACCATTTTAACCGGAGATGTGCAGCGTCCGAACGGCCTGTTCTGGCATGACGGCTTCATTTATACCTCCTGTGCAGGGGATCAAACCGTGTACCGTCTGGAAGATACCACAGGCAAAACCGATACATATATCACGGGCGTTGGAAATGCCCACAGCCTGTATGTCGAAGATGGGCCGGTCATCTGGGCAGCCGATTTTCAGTCCAATGCCCTCTGGCGCATCAGCCACGAAAATGGACGCACCGCCGTGCATGAAAACCTATCCGCCCCCTGGGGTATTGCCCCTTCCCCCACCGACGACACTTTTTATATCACCGAATGGGGCAGCGATAACCTGATTAACATCACCCGCGACGGTCAAATTCGGGTAGTAGCTTCCGGTTTTGATGACCCTTCCGGCCTTGTGGTGACGGAGGAAGTCATTTATATTGCAAATAATGGGAGCGTCCGCCGTTCGATAGAATGGCTGACCGAGGAGGACGCCCCGCAGCCCCTGGTGACTGGCCTGCAAAACACAACCAACATCACGCTGGGGCCGGACGGCCTGCTGTATATCGCGTATAGCCTGGGAACACGCGGCGTTGTTGGGCGCATTGATCCGGCCGTCTGTCGGGAAAAAGGCGGCTGCACCAATGTGGATGTTGAACTTGTCCTGTGGACGGAACTACCCGCCCCGCTTGCTGGCCTGACCGTCACACCGGACAGCCGACTTTTTGTACATACGATGTTCGGTACCGAGATTTATTGGTTACAATTGCCTGAAACTCAGTCGTAGGGAGTCTGATGGCTATTTCGTTTGGCGAAGCACGTTCCAGGTTTGAGAATCAGGCCAGTGTAAGGTCGGCGCATACACGGGCGGCGTATCTGCGGGCAGTGGACCTGTTTCTGGAGTATCTAGGGGATAAATCCTTCGCCAACCGCCTCCCCATTCAGGCTTACACGATTCCGACTGTCGGGGAATGTCCCATCGAAAAACTGACCGCCGATGACGAGCCGATTTTAAAAAATTTTGTCCAGTGGTTGCAGCAGTCCTATGCAGATTCAACCGTTGAGCTGCGGCTGGCAGGGGTGCTGCGCTGGTTTGAATTTATCGAGTCGCAGGGCTGGCTGCCCGCCGGATTCTCCCTCAAAAACGCGATAGCGCTGGTCAAAGACCGCCCCACGGTCAAAAAACAGGCCGCCGAAACCAGAGCCATCGCCGCCGATTTATCCGCCATGCTGACCTACTATGAAACGCTGAAACCGCCCAAACACTACAAACCGGATACCGAACGTTACACACGCTGGGAAATGACCCGTTTACGGAACGCCGCCCTGCTCAAAACCCTGGGGGAAACGGGCGGGCAAATCAGCGCGATTCTCAACATCAATGCCGATGCCTTTGCCAGCCGCGAAAAACCCCTTTTTTTGAATGTGGTCGGCAAAAACGGCTATACCTATCGTATTACCCTCAATGACTCGCTGCCCGCTATCTGGACGTATCTTAAAAAACGGGACATCGCGCCGGAAAAAGCCGCCGAAACACCCGTTTTTATCAGCCATGACGCCGAATATGAAGGCAGCCGCATGAGCCGGATTATTGCGTGGCGCATTGTGCAGCGTGCGGCCAAAGCGGTGGGTCTGGCCTCCGTTTCACCGCACGATTTACGTCACTGGCGGGCGCAGCAGTTAATCGAAGCCGGATTTTCGCTGGAACAAATTCGAGAACAGCTTGGGCATCGTTCCCTGCACACCGTCAAAATCTACTACGGCCACCTGCTCGAAGAAAATTGACTGCCTTTTCAGAGACAGACTGTAGGGGCAGGGACAAGCGAACGAAGTGAGCGATACCTGCCCACATAGCCCCTCTCCAAAAATTGGAGAGGGGTTGGGGGTGAGGTCAACAAGGGCGGGCATCGGTGCTGTCGCACCTTGTTCCCGCCCCTACTCACGCCATATATGAGTTTTCGTAGGGGCAGGGACAAGCGAACGCAGTGAGCGATACCTGCCCACATAACCCTCAACCGAAAATTGGAGAGGGGTTGGGGGTGAGGAACTACGCCTCAATCCCACTATACAGCAAATTCCGCAGCGCGTTTTGCGGGTCGGTAAAACGAAATTGATAATGCATCTGCTGAAGCCGCTGCGGAATCACGCGCTGCCCTTCCAGCACCATCATCGCCATTTCCCCAAACATGAGTTTAGGCGCAAAACCGGGAACACGCATAAACGACGGGCGTCCTAAGGCTTTCCCCAGCGCTTTGGAAAATTCCTTATTGGTCACAGGATTGGGGGCGGTCAGGTTAAACGCGCCCTGTGCCGTTTTGTTTTGAATCAAAAACCGGATCGTGTCGATTTCATCCCCGATATGAATCCACGACATATATTGTTTGCCGCTCCCCAGGGGGCCGCCCGCGAACAGCTTAAAAACGGGCAGCAAACGCGCCAGCGCCCCGCCTCTGGTCGAAAGCACGACCCCACTGCGAATCACGCAGCGCCGCACCCCCAACTGCTCGACGGCAGCGCTTGAATCTTCCCAGATTTTGCACACCTCCGCCAGAAAATCCGTTCCGGCGGGCGACTCCTCCGTAATGAGCGTATCGTCGTGTATCCCATAATACCCCACCGCCGACGATTGAATCAGCACTTCCGGTTTTTGCTGCATGGCCTGAATAGCCGCTACGACGGCCTGCCCCGCGTTCCGGCGGCTGTCGATGATGACTTTTTTATAGCTCTCCGTCCATCGTTCATCAATCGGCGCACCCGCCAGATTTACAATCGCTTCTGCCCCGTCCGCCTGAGCCACCCATTCTCCGGCCGTTTTCCCATCCCATCCGACCAGTTCCACCCCGGGAATAGAGATGGAACGCCGACGGGGGTCACGGCTCAAAATAATGACCTGATGGTGGTCGGCAGCTAAACTTTTGGCTAAGGCCGTGCCGATTAAGCCCGTCCCGCCCGTAATCACTACTTTCATGGGGTTGTCTCCTCACTGTGTATCTTTTGAGATTTTAGTGAGGGCATTCTACGCTGCCAATTTTCATACAGCGCCACACTCACAAAACCAACCACAATAAACAGATACCCGTTTGTCACCGTGATATAACGCGGCAGAATCGATCCTGCCGCCGCCGTTACCACCGCATGATACGTATACAACCCCATGCAGTAGAGGTATAACCAGCGTATCATCGGCGGGCTTCGTGGGATGAGCAGCAGGGCAGGAATAAAAAAAATGGCACGGGTGAACACGCTGTATCCCAACATGCCCCAGTATGCGGCAGGAACAGCAAATTCCAGAGGACGCGGCGGCGCAGGACAAAAAATCTCCTGCGCTTCCCACCGGTTATCCAGCGCTGGCTCAGAATCGCAGTCTGTCGGCAGCCCTTCCAGATAATCCTCATCATACGGAGCGCTCAGCCCCCACACAAAATCTTTCACCTGAAGCAGCATGGATTTGAAAAAAAGCAGGGGCTGAGCGCGGGTCGCCTCAGAATACACGTTCTGATACAGCACACTCATTTCCTCCTGCCCCATGCCGTGTGTATAAATCAGGCACAGCCGCAAGTCCTGCGTCACCTGAAGGCTTTCATCACGCCCGTCCGTCAATGCCAGATCGCAATCCAGCGCCAGCCGATTCAACCGTGCGGATTCCGTGCCATTCTCAGGGCTGTACAGACCACCCACTGCAAACAGACGTGTTGCCAGATAAAACCCACTGGAATTACTGGGGGCGAAAAAATCAAACTGCCACAGGTTAAACAGCGACAGCCCCACATATACCGCGATATATCCGGCGGCCACCAGAACACTGCGTTTGACGGAACGGGTGATGAGCAGGAAAAAAAACACATATGGAATCAGCAAAAAAGCACCGACCGGACGGGTTAAACTGCCTGCCCCTAGCAAAATCCCCAATCCGACCAGCCATCCCCACCAAAGCGGGCGCTGTACCGCATACCAGAAGGCAGCCGTTCCCAATCCCAGCAGCGCGATATACAGCCCTTCCGTGGCGACCAGTTCAAAAAAAAGTCCGGTTTGGGGGTCAAGCGCCGTGAGGATGCCCGTTATCAGGGCAGCGCGTTTATCCAGCGGACTCAGCACCACATACAGCGCCGCCGGAACAAGCGCCCCCAGGACCATTTGCACAACTGTGATAAGGTACGCACCGCCGATGCTGAAAAAGGCATAGGCAAACAGGGGATAAATCGGTGTTGTTCCCCGTATAAACCAGCGTTCTTCTTCCGACTCGGGATTTTCCAGCGCATCAATGTAGCGCATATAACTGCCGCCGTCCGGCCCATACGAAGGGGTGATAATCAGCGCCAGCAGCAGAGATTTTCCAAGCGCCAGCAGCACCAGCAGCCCGACAATACGGCGGGTAGAAAGATTTTTCATGAATTTTCCTGCTAAAACGGGGTCATTTTATCCGCTATCATGGGGCGGGTGAAAGGATTAAACTGTGACGTTTCATATTCGACAGGCCGCCCCCGCCGACCAGCCCCATTGGGATACTTACGTTTTGCAGCATCCGCACGCGCTTCTAGCGCATCAGTTTGCCTGGTTTTACCTGTTGCAAAAAACATTTCACATTCGACCCGTGTACTGGCTGGCGGAAAAAAACGGTAGGGTAGTCGGAATCGCGCCTTTTTTTCACCGTTCGCATGTCGGGCTGGGCAGCCGTTTAACCTCCATGCCCTACCTCAACACGGGCGGGATTCTGGCGGATGATGCTGAAATTCGGGATTCTCTGTGGCAGGCGGTCAGCCAGTGGGCAGTAACAAACGGCATCAATACCATCGAACTCCGCAGCCGCTACGAGCCGCTTCCACAATTTATAGTACGCGAAGGTCGCAGCGTATCTGTCATTCCTCTGCCCGATTTTGAATCGGCGGCATGGGACAAACTGCGCTCCACTGCCCGCAACCGCATCCGTAAGGCCGAAAATGCTGATTTGCGCGTTCAGCATGGCTTTGAATACCTAAACCGCTTCTGGCCTGTGTACGCGGAAAACATGTCCCTTCTGGGTGCGCCTGTGCTGGCGAAAAAATTCTTTTTTGTGTTGTCACAAACATCCTCCCTTCAACCTCATCTCATCGTTCTCGAACAGCAGGGCAAAGTGGTCGCGGGCATGGTGTTAACACGCTTTAAGGATGGGGCAGAAAACGGCTGGACAGCCTCCACAGAAGCCGCCCGCGCCCTGTATGCCAATGATTTACTGTATTGGGAGGCGGTGCGGTGGGCGGTCAGCAAAAATCTGCGCTGGCTGGATTTAGGCCGCAGTGAAGCCGGAAGCGGGCATGAGCGTTTTAAGGAAAAATTTAACGCGACCTCAACCCCTTTACCCTATCAGGAAATTCATTGGTCGGGCGGGCAGTGGCAGGCCGTTACCGAAGAACCGGAAAAACTGTATACCGCCTTCCGCACCGTCTGGAAAAAACTACCTGTCTCACTGGCCGCGAAAATGGGGCCGTATGTCAGCCGCCAGATTTATTAAAGTTTGGGCAGCGTCACATCCACCTGATGCTGATATTTACCCTTGCGGTCAGCATACGACACTTCGCAGACTTCATCACTTTCCAGGAAAAGCAGTTGCGCGATGCCTTCCCCCGAATAAATACGGGCGGGCAGGGGGGTCGTATTGCTGATTTCCAGTGTTAAAAATCCCTCCCATTCCGGTTCTAAAGGGGTCACGTTCACGATGATTCCACATCGGGCATAGGTGCTTTTGCTAACGCAAATCGCCAGCACATCACGCGGAATCTTAAAGTGTTCTACCGTCCGTGCCAGCGCGAACGAGTTCGGCGGAATCGTGCAGATGTCGCCTGTAAAATCGACAAAAGAAGAATTATCAAAATGTTTGGGGTCAACAATCGTATTATAAATATTGGTGAAAATTTTATAGTCCTGCGCCACCCGAATATCATACCCATAGCTGGAAAGCCCATAACTGATGACTCCTTCCCGCACCTGTTTTTCCTCAAACGGCGTAATCATGCCGTGTTCAAGCGCCATTTTACGAATCCAGTGATCGGGTTTAATGGACATGATGAATACTCCTATCAGGTGGGCTGTTGTTGTGGTTTATTTTCGCCGTTGGGCTGTACAGGTGGTGGAATCAAACGTGGCGCCTCCTGAGTTTTTTTTTGCTGCCTGTGTTTCTGGTAGCAGGCCGTCGTGCAGTACCCCTCACAAGCGCTTGGTGTTTCGATGACATCCCCACAGTAAAGGCAGCGTTGTTTCTGCATTAATTAATGATAAAACATAATTGAGAAATAATCAATATCCCCCAGGATAATACTTTATCAGAAATGAAATAGTTGACTTTTTGAAAAAAAATTATAGACTGTAGAACATGTGTTCAACAACCTTTTAAGAGGAAAATCACATGGGCAGGATCACTTCAAAGGACGGAACGCTCATCGCATTTGATAGAGTTGGCGAAGGGTCTGCTATTCTCCTGGTGGATGGAGCGATGGGCTACCGTAATTATTTCGGCGGGAGGCCGCTGGCGGCTGCCCTTTCAAAAAAGTTCACGGTGATAGCCTATGATCGGCGTGGCCGGGGAGAGAGTACCGATACCCTACCTTATACGATAGAACGGGAAATTGAGGATATTGAAGCCCTGATTGATGAAGTAGGCGCTCCCGTATATTTATATGGTTTTTCCTCCGGTTCGGTATTAGCACTCAAAGCAGCCGCCCGGCTAAAAACGAAAGTGGTCAAACTGGCGCTGCATGAACCCCCATTTAATTCCGACGATGACAGCGCCAAACAGGAATTTATCCAGTACACAGAGCAGATGGCAGAACTCCTTAATGCGAACAAACGCAGTGAAGCTGTCACCTTCTTTTTAGCTGATATGCTGCCACCTGATGTGTTAGAGGGAATGAAGCAATCGCCGGACTGGGCAGTTATGGAAGCCGTAGCCCATACCCTGGCATATGATAATGCTGTGATGGACGATGGTGCTGTTCCAGTGAAAGAGGCTCAGGCCGTAACCATACCCACACTGGTGCTGGTCGGCAGCGACAGCCCTGAATTTAAACATGAAGCAGCAAACGGGCTGGTTAACGCCATGCCGCACGCGCAGCGGAAAATTCTGGAAGGGCAGGCCACCTTGATTCCGCCCGAAATCCTTGCGCCCATCTTAGCCGAGTTTTTTGCTGCTACAATAGGGTGAATTTCTGAGGAGATTTTCCTATGCTGAAACGAGTCGTTGGTCTGGTGCTTTTGCTGGCCGCATTTTATCCCCTGACTTACGCCCAGGACAGCGACTCCCATCATCTGCGTCTGGCACATCTTTCCCCGCAGTTTCCCGAAGTCAATGTACTTCTGGACAACGAGCTAATTTTAGAAGCCGTTTCCTTCGACTCTTTTAGCCAGCGTGTGGAAATTCCGTCCGGCGACCATGAAATTTTAATTACGGACACCAACAATGCCACCGTTATAGGCCCTGTTCCATTTAATTTTGCGGCGGGCGGCTGGTCAACGCTGGCGCTGACAGGCACAATTACCGATAACAACCTCAACCTGCAAGCCATCAATGAGCAAATGGTCGGGATTCCGGTGAATCTGGTGCGGCTGCATGTGTTCAATATGGCCGATAACAGTGTGCTGCGGGTGCAGGCGGGCGAAGAAGTCCTGAACGAAATTCCCTTTAATACCCCTGCCTTTTTTGCCGAATTTTCGTTTAACGCTTATGAAAAAATCACGCTTTTTCAGGATGAGCAGCCGCTTTTTGAGCTGATGCCGGATGCCCCCCACAAAAGTTATTTCTTAATTGCAACTCGAATCAATGGTGATACCCATGTGTTATTTGATGAAACCGACCTGGGTACGCGCTTCCGGCTGGCGCATTTTGCGCCGGAGATTCCTCAGGTGGATGTCCTGTTGAACGGCCAGCCCGCCCTGCAAAACATCCCCTACGAAAGTGTCACGGAGGTTATTGATATTCCCTCCGGCACGTATGAGGTGACACTGGTATCCAATGGGCAGGAACTTCTCCCCCCGCAGCAGGTCACGTTTGTGCCAGATGAAATTTCGACCCTTATCTTCAGTGGACAGTCTGAAAATCTTATGTCGCAGTTTGTTATCCAGAATCCGGCTGCCCTTGCCGAAAATACGGCGTTGATGGCCGGACAAAATGCGCTGGTCGAAGTGCGGCATACCATTCCCGATGCCCCGCCGATTGATGTCCTGCTGGCCGATGGCACAGTATTGATTGAAGGGCTGTCATTTGGGGAAACCGTTGGCCTGCTGGATTTGCCCGCAGGCACATATGATTTTGTGGTGACGGTTAGCGGCGAACCGGAAACGATTCTATATGAACGCCCCGAAACACAGCTTGAGGGTGGCAAAATCCACTGGATGTCCCTCATCGGGCGCTACAACGATGTGACTCTGGGGCGGCAGCGTTTGAATTGGGTGAGCTTTTGCGTCCGTCCCCAGGGCTGCCAGTAGGGGCAGGGACAAGCGAACTACCGCGAGCGATTCCTGCCCTATAATGCCCTTCTCCCCGCGCAGCAGTGGGAGAGGGATGCCGAAGGCAGGGTGAGGGGTCCCTACAGCACCCGCAGCGACTCCTGAAAATTGCCCCCCGACTGAATCACGGCCAGTTTGCGGGGACGCGAAAGCTGCTTAAACGCCCGTTCTAAGCGTGTGGCGTTGGAGCGCCCCACTGTTTCCCACACCGCCACCACCCGCACCGGACGCCGCAGCGCCGTATATTTTGCCCCTTTGCCCGCGTTATGTGTTTGAACCCGCTTCTCTACGTTGGTCGTGATTCCGGTATAAAATGTGCCGTCGGCAGTTTCCAGCACATACAGATACCAGACATTCACTCTTTGTATCCCTGCCCCAGAGGAATCGCCAGCATAAACCCCGCAAACCCGACCAGAATCCCCAGATGCAGCAGGCTGGCGGGCAGGCATAACCAGTACCAGATGTTGGCAACGGCGGAATCGCTGACAATAGCAATTAAAACGACTCCCGTCACCAGCCAGCTTAGCAAAATCAGCGCGAACCCAATCAGCATCAGCAGCCCGCGCTGATAGGCCAGCGTTTTAGAAAAGGCGCTCAGAAACCGCGCAAAGGTCTGATTTCTATCAAACAGGCGTATCATCACGTCACCTTGTCAGTTTTTCCTGGGCAAGACGGGCGGCCAGCGCGGGCGGTACATCTCCCTGTACCAGCACCCCTTCGGGGGTATGGGTTTCGCTTTTAATCACCCCCTGCTTACGCGCCAGCGCGATGAGTTCCCCCTGCTGGTAGGGGACAAAAAATTCAATAGGAACAAGCGAATGCTGGATGATCTTTTCGACAGTTTCCAGCAGGGTATCCAGCCCCTGTTTTTGCTGGGCGGATACCGCCACCACTTCATCATAATCCAGCCCTTTGAACTTTTCCGCCTGATTTTCGTCCTGCCACAGGTCTTTTTTGTTTAGCACAAGAATACGCGGCACACGCGGCATATCAATTTCCGCCAGCGTATCCTCAACCGTTTCAATGTGCGCCCGTGCATTGGGATGAGCGCTGTCCACCACATGCAGCAGCACATCGGCTTCCAGCACTTCCTCAAGAGTCGCCCGGAATGCAGCCACCAGCGTGGTCGGAAGTTTTTGAATGAACCCTACTGTATCCGATACCAGCACTTCCTTGCTGGAAGGCAGGGTGATTTTGCGTGTGGTCGGGTCTAAAGTGGCAAAAAGCTGGTCGGCCACATACACATCTGCCGCCGTGAGCGCGTTCATCAGCGTGGATTTGCCCGCGTTGGTATACCCAACCATTGCCAGCACCGGAATCCCCGCCCGGTGACGCTGGGCGCGGTGACGGCTGCGGTGAGCGCGAACATTTTCCAATTCCGCCTTCAACCGGCTGATGCGTTTCCCAATCGCTCGTCTATCCACTTCAAGCTGTGTTTCACCGGGGCCGCGCAGCCCCACACCACCCGCGCCACCACGAGCCGCACCACCGCCCGCCTGCCGTTCAAGGTGTGTCCACTGGCGGGTCAGGCGTGGCAACAGATATTCATACTGGGCAAGTTCGACCTGCAAGCGCCCTTCATGCGTCTGGGCGTGCTGGGCAAAAATATCCAGAATCAAAGCGGAACGGTCTAAAACTTTGATTTCCTCACCAAAGACTTTTTCCAGTTCTCGCTGGTGACGGGGAGAAAGTTCATCGTCAAATATCACCGTCTGTACATCCAGGTCAGTGACTTGAATTTTTACTTCCTCCACTTTGCCCGACCCAATGAAGGTTTTGGGGTCTGGCCGCGCCACATTTTGATGGGTTTTGCCGACCACTTCCAGCCCTGCTGTTTGTGCCAGCAGTTCCAATTCTGCCAGCGATTCGTGGACCGATAAAAGCGGCTTTGACCCCTTAATTTCGATGCCCACCAGATAGGTACGTTCAATTTGAAATTTGTGAGGAATCTCCATGTTTTATCCCAAAATATCCCAAAAATTATCCCAAATTGGGATATAACTACTGTCTAGTTTGCCATTTTTCGATTCTGGCAATGGCTTCTGCCAGCCGTTCCTGAGGGGTCACAAGACTGAATCGGACATAGCCTTTTCCGTCCGTACCATACACCGAACCGGGGGTAATCGACACACCCGCTTCCTGCAAAGCCCCTTCACAATAAGCGACATCATCCCCGTTGGGAACAATCGCCCACATATACAGCGCCCCTTTAGGAATGGTTTTTAGCGATAGCCCCATCATGGGTATGGATTCCATCAGCATATCCCGCCGTTCCTGATACACGCTGTTGCGTTCCTGAATCCATGCTCTTGGGGTGTGGTCTAAGGCCGCGATTCCCGCCTCATAAATCGGATTAAAATGTCCACTGTCTACGTTACTTTTCATGCGTAACAGCGCGGCCACCGCTTCCGCGTTTCCTACACATGCACCCAGCCGCCAGCCCGCCATATTATGCGACTTGGAAAGTGACATGAATTCTACTGCTACGTCCTTTGCACCGGGAACTTGCAGCACACTGGCGGCCACGTCCCGCCCATCAAACACCACTTCAAAATACGGGTTATCCGACACCAGCAGAATGTCGTATTTGCGGCAGAATTCAACGGCGTTCGCATAGTCTTGTAAAGTTGCGAGGGCGCCGGTGGGGTTATTAGGGTAATTCAACCACAGGATTCGCGCTCGTTTGGCGATTTCTGTGGGAATATCCTCTAAAATGGGGAAAAATCCATTTGCTTCCGGCGCGGGAACGGTATAAATTTCCCCTTCAGCGATTTTTGTCCCCATGACGTAAGCCGGATACCCTAACCCCGTCATCAGGGAAATATCCCCGGGGCTAATCACCGCCAGCGCCATGTTCACCAGCCCTTCTTTTGAGCCAAGCAGGGGCAGAATTTCCGTATCCGCATTGAGGTGAACATCAAAAAGACGCTGGTAGTACCGCGCCACTGCCTGCCGAAACCGTGCCGACCCCCGATAGCCTGTATACCCATGCTGATCCTCCTGCATGGCATAGCGGCAAAAGGCTTCCCGTACCACAGGCGGCGGTGGCATGTCCGGACTGCCCATATCCAGCCGAATCACATCCACACCTGCCTGCTGCAACCTTTTTACGTCATCCGATATTTTGACAAAGGGATAGTCTTCCAAATCCCGGATACGCTCAGCGAGTCGAAAAGTCACGTTGACCTACTTTCTATTTCTAGTGCCTGTAATGCCCGTTCCGCATAGGCAGCCGCACGTTCACGTTTGCCTCTGGGTGGGTTCTCCAGAACAGGCAGTATACCAAAATTTGCTTTCATCGGTTGAAAATGGCTGGCTTCTGCATAGGCGACGTAATGACACAGCGCCCCCATCATCGTGACCGGAGGCAGCACGATTTGTTTTTCTCCTAACAAAGACAGCGCCGCGTTTTTCCCTGCCAGCAGCCCCGTACCAATATTCCCTACATACCCCTCCACCCCTGTGATTTGCCCTGCGAACCACAGATTTTCCCGATGCCGAAACTGCATGGTTGCATCCAGCAGCAGGGGAGAATTGATAAAGGTATTGCGGTGCATCTGCCCCAAACGGTCAAAAGTGGCGTTTTCCAGCCCCGGAATCAGGCGGAAAATTTCTTTTTGAGCAGGCCATTTTAAATTGGTCTGGAAGCCCACCATGTTATACAGTGTCCCCGCCAGATTATCCTGCCGAAGCTGCACCACCGCATAGGGACGGCGGCCTGTACGGGGGTCGGTCAGTCCCACCGGACGCAGGGGGCCAAAGGCCAGCGAGTCCCGTCCCCGCCGCGCGATTTGCTCTACGGGCAGGCAGCCTTCAAAAAAACGGGGGTCTTCCCGTTCAAAATCACGGAGTTCGATGGTTTCTCCGGCCAGCAGCGCATCCACAAAACGCTCATATTCTTCTCTGTTCATGGGGCAGTTGATGTAATCCCCGTCTGCATCCTCCCCCCGTTCGTAGCGGCTGGCACGGAACGCAATATCCATATTGATACTTTCTGCGTTCACCAGAGGAGCAAGGGCATCATAAAAATACAGCGATTCCTGCCCAACGCGTTTTTCAATTTCCTTCGCCAGCCCTTCCGATGTCAGGGGGCCGGTGGCAATAATGGCAGGTTCATCGGGGATAACAGTGACTTCCTCCCGTTTCAGTGTGATGAGAGGATGATCTTCAATCGCAGCTTCTACCGCCTGCGCGAAAAGCTCACGGTCAACGGCCAGCGCACCCCCCGCCGGAACTGCCGCCCTGTCCGCACACGCAAGCAGCAGCGACCCCAGCCGCCGCAGTTCATTTTTGAGCAGGCCGGAGGCACGATCCGGCAAATCTGACCCCAGCGAATTGCTGCATACCAGTTCCGCCAGATGGCTGGTGCGATGGGCAGGCGTTTGTTTGCTTGGGCGCATTTCATAGAGGATGGTTTCTATGCCTAGCTGGGCTGCCTGCCATGCTGCTTCTGTACCCGCCAGTCCGCCGCCAATCACATGTAATGTTGCCATAGTCCTATTCTACACAACTTTAATTGGGTGAGCGCATCAACTCCTCTGAAAAACGCAAATAAATATGGGCTTTTTCCAGCCCTGCTGCTGACGACGGCGCGAGTTCAATCGCCCGACGGTAGGCTTCGGCGGCGCTGCGGTATTTTTCCAGCGCAAAATACGCATTTCCCAGCAAGTTATACACCCGCCAGTCGGTCATCGGGGCATTTTCACCTTCGGCGGTTTTTTTCATTTTTTCGATGGCGTCCGCCGCACGTTCATAATCCCGCATCCGATAGTAACACCGGGCAATCTGATAGCGGAGGTTGACTTCCCAGGGGTGATAGGGGTTAAATTCAAGGGCTTTTTCATATGCGGTAATGGCCTGCTGGTAGCGTTCCAACCTGAACGACAGGTTTCCTATAGTCTCGTGAACCTGACTCCACGTCACATCAATTCCCGGAGGCCGTTTGCTGCTTTGCAGGAAACGAAGATAATGCTCAATGGCTTCCGCTTCATTCCCCTGCATAGCCGACAGCACTTCTCCTAACGCAAAGTGGGCTTCCGGCAGCACCGACCGGTTGGTTGAGCCGTCCTGAATCCCCCGCAGCGCACGACGAGCCGTGTCTAACGCTTCCTGATGCCTGCCCAGTTCCAGATAGGCGCGGCTGATGCGGAGATACAATTGAATCAGCCACCCGGGGTCGTCGGCAGCAGGGTAGGTTTCAATGGCACGGTTAAAATACTCAAGTGCTTTTTCCGCCTGCCGATGCTCAAACAGCGCAATAAATCCCAGCCGTTCATAACTGAAGGCATGGATATTCGGCGGATAGGCAGGCACTTCAATGGCTTTCTGAAAATGCCGCACGGCCTGTTCAACGTTGTTTTCACTGAGCAAAATACGCCCCAGTTGATAATACACCCAACTGATATGTAGATGGTCAGGAGCAGACGCCAGCACTTCCTCATAACAGGCACGCGCCATATCGGTATCTGCACGGTCAGCAAACCCAAACGGGGCAAGTTCAAAGCGGGCAAAATAAATGTCTCCCCGCAGAATACGGGTGCGGATATCCTTTTCCTGAGAATCATCCAGTGCAAAAGCCGTCTGCAAATCCTCCAGCGCATCATCCGGCCGCGCCCCTTCCAACCGCGCCCTTGCCCGCCGTACCAGCAGCGCCGCCCGTTCCTGGTTGGTGTAATTTTTGCTCCGCAGCAGCCTTGCCAGCACCACTTCGGCGCGTTTGATTTCCTTACGTGCCAGTGCTTCATCAATATCTTCTAAAATCTGTGGGTCGATCATAGGGCATAATCTTTACGGGTGCGTTCAATAATCACCCCTACCTTGTCGGTAAAACGCAGCGCCCCCGGTTTATAAACTTCTACTTTTAGATGTTCCACGCCATACTCCGTAATCACCAGACGGGCGATGCTGTTTGCCAGCGCTTCCAGCGTTTTATAGGCCGAAGATTCGACGTGCTGAATGACGGCTTTGTTGACGGTGCGGTAATTCAGCAAATCCTCAGGGTTATCGGAGTCTCCCGCACGTCGGGTATCAGTGAACAGGGTCATCGTAATGATGACATCCTGTTTGTCCTTTAACTCATGCGGGCTGAAGCCAATTAAACAGCGTAAGCGTAAATTTTGAATAAGAATCTGGTCATCCATCAGCAAAATCCTTTCCCCTATGATAACTTAAGAGGATAGGGTATTCATACAAAAGGAAAACGGTCAATGGCAGCGTTGCGTCTCTCCAAACTGCAAGACCCCCGGATGCTGGAAAAATACGACCTCCGGCCTAACGGTAATTACAGTGTGCCGGATATAGAATACGCGGTTGAGAACATTCTACGAAGTGTAGGGGAAGACCCTTCCCGTGACGGTTTGCTCAGCACACCGAATCGGGTGGCACGGATGTATCAGGAACTGCTTTCCGGTTATTTTGTCGATCCAGCAGAACTTATCAATAATGCAATTTTTGATGTGGCTTACAGTGAAATGGTGCTGGTGCGGGATATTGAATTTTATTCGCTGTGTGAACACCATATGCTGCCATTCATCGGGCATGTGCATGTCGCTTATATTCCGACCAACTGGGTAATTGGCCTATCCAAAATTCCGCGTATTGTGGATATGTTTGCCCGCCGCTTGCAGGTGCAGGAACGCATGACCACCCAGATTGCTGAGTTTATGATGGATATTCTTGAGCCGTTGGGGGTAGGAATGGTGGTCGAAGGGCTGCATATGTGTTCGATGATGCGCGGAGTGAAAAAAGCCAGCGCCCGTATGGTCACAAGCGCCCTGTTAGGCACGTTCCGGGATGATGAACGCACCCGCGCTGAATTTTTGAGCCACGTACAGCGCGGGCTGGGCAAAGAAGTCTAATTTTCTGTGAAAATTACGGCATTCTAACTTGACCTGAGACAGGATTCCGATTATCCTTTAAAGGGAAATCATCGAACTTTTGTTCTAAAATATGCGAAAAATTCCTGCATCAGAACAACCAACACAACTCGTTCCGATGGGTGTCACCGTGCGAGAAGTGGCGGCGGCAACCCTACAACCTCGTAAAAAAATCACACTGGCGTGGTTAGGCGCGTTCGGGGTGGCGGTTTTTGTATGCCTTGCAATCAGTGCGGGGCTGCTGGCGGCTGCACGTTCCATTTACTTCTCGCTGAACGAAAACAATCGGGTGATTTACGAAGTGGTGGAGCGCAAAGAACCTGTGACGCTGGCTTCTACGACGGGCGAAGTGGTAGCAAAAGTGCCGCTTTCCCCTATTTTTACGCCGGAAGTCCAGTTCTGGAAACCGCTTATTGCAGAGTGGGCGCTGGCCTGGGAAATCGACCCCAACCTTATCGCTACCGTGATTCAAATCGAAAGCTGCGGCGACCCTACCGTGTCCTCCAACGCGGGCGCACAGGGCCTGTTTCAGGTCATGCCCTTCCACTTTGACGCGGGCGAGGATATGCTGAATATTCAGAACAATGCAAAACGCGGGCTGGCCTACTTAAGCGGCGGGCTGGATGTGAGTCAGGGGAACGCGGGGCTGGCGCTGGCCGGATACAATGGCGGTCATAGTGTTATCAATAAGGGCTATGGTGCGTGGCACTCTGAAACCCGCCGCTACTATTACTGGGGCGCGGGGATTTACGAAGATGCTACTTCCGGCGCGTTAACGAGTGACCGATTACAGGAATGGCTGGACGCAGGCGGTCAGGGGTTATGCAACCGCGCCCGTGCGTCACAGCAAAATTTGCAGCTTGATATGGTGATGGATGATTAAAATATGGCCGAAAAACTCACAGATGCTCAGATAAGCGACCATCTCAAAAATGTACCGGAATGGACGCGGGACGGGGATACGATTTCCCGTAAATTTACCCTCCCATCCTTTCCGGCGGCGCTGATGTTTGCCAGCACGGTAGGTCATCTTGCGGAGGCCGCCGACCATCACCCGGACATCCTCATCCAGTGGAAACATGTGACCCTCACCTTTTCAACCCACAGCGCGGGCGGCCTGACGGACAAGGATTTTGCGCTGGCGCGGCAGATTGATACTCTCCCGATGAAATAAATAGGACATGTGAAATAAATAGGACACGGCGCTGCCGTGTCCCTACGATACAAGACGGGATTCACTTGTAGCCTGGTTTGCCTCAAAATCTAAAATTGCCTGCTGCTCCCGCCCCCTACGGAAAGGGCAGGCATCACTCACTTCGTTCGCTTGTTCCTGCCCCTACGGTTCGTCCTAAGCCCTCCCCAATGCTTTGAGACGGGGGATTGAAGATTCAGGGTTCTGTTTCTGAAGTGGCGGCCTGTTCGACCTTTTCCGCCAGGGCTTTAAGCGCCCGCGCCCAGGTTAACACCTGCTGCTTGCGGTTGGAATCCAGTTTTGGAATGTCGGCTAGACGAACGGTTCTGGCAAACGAAAGAAACTGCCGGATGTGTTTTTGATCGTCGGTGTTGAGTAAAGAATGGGTTTCAACGGTACGGCGTTTGGTTGGAGGTGGAGATTTTATCTCTAGTGGTACTACAGTACCACTATCGTCGCCAAATTCCTTTGCAGCCTGTTGAATCAGGTCCGTTGTCATGGTGCTGTTGAGTTTCATCTCTAAAACCTGACGCAAACGATACTCAGAAAGGTTAGTATCATCGGCAATGACCCAGGCTTCATCTGGCAGCGCTAACAGGGCGCGGTACTGGCTTAACTGACGCAAACTTTTCAAACCCGTGGCATTGAGGAGAAGTTCCGCTTTGCCGCGCGGAATCCGCCAGCGATCTGAATCTTCAACCTGGGCGTAAAATTCCCGATCACAACCGTTCCCCTTAACCAATTTCTCATACGGTTGAAACTGTGTTCCCTGTTCACGGTATAAATCCATGATGAGCAGGGCAAGCTGACGGGCTTTGCCAATGGCATTCAGATTGTCGCGGGCGTTGTTTTCACCGGCCTGCCGCCACAAACTAAACGAGTCCATCACACGGGCAGGAATTTTTGTCCATTGTTCATCCTTTGTATGAAAATACAAAAGATGGTAGGCCAGCCAGCGCCGTTCGCCCGTTTCCAGAAGATAACTTTCGCCATCCCGCACCACGGTAATCGGATTGGTAAGGCCGCTGCGTAAAATGCTGGCGGCAAGGTCAATTAAACCTAATAGGGCGGCTTCAATGGGCAGGGGCGCATGGTTGCGAACTTCATCGCCCTGAGGGGTGAGCAAAATATCCAGATTAAAGTCGGCATTCCCGCGTTCTGCCTCCACCGCTTTTAACCACGTTTCAAACAGGGTATCCAGTTTGCTATCCCAAACCTGCCGGACGGCAAACGGCACGGTGCGACGCGGCTGTGAGGGGTCAGGATGAATATCAGTGATGGGAATGGGTTTGGCGGTGATGTGTTTATCCAGTTTTGCCAGAAGCGGCCCACCGTAGCCCTGGCGGTCAACACTTTCAAAGGTTGGCGCTTCGGCATCCATAACAAAAGGATTGTCGGCCTGTTCCCCTCTTACACGTCGATTGCGACTAGCCACGCTGTAACACTCCTTCTACTCGATTGACAATTTGCCAGGCATCATCGGCGGCAGCGCTGTCCGGTGCGTAATTAAACACGGAACGCTTGCGGGCGGCGGCTTCACTCCAGATGATACGCTGTGGAAGCACCTGCCAGACCAATTCCTTAAACTGTGCCTGTAGTTTTTCCAGATTCTCCTGATGTTCCAGGGTATTGGGACGGTATTTGTTGGGAATGATGCCCATTACCTCGATGTCGCCCAAACCCAGACTTTTTTTCTGGCGGCTGAAGCCATTGCGGTGACCGATGGAACTGCCCAATCCGGCAAAACTGTAATATTCCAGTTCGACGGGAAAAAGCAGGTAATCCGTCGCCAGGTAAATGCTGGCATGAAGCAGGGAGGGCGTGGGAGAGGTATCAAATACAACCACATCCATTTCGTCCGCCAATTCCCCTATTCGCTGACGCACCGCCAGCACATTATCTGTATTCTGGGAAATGGTGCGCGTTTCTTTGTTAGAAGGGATCAGATAAATAAACCCTTTGACATCCTCATCCGGCACTTTGTAGGTTTCGGGGTCAATGTAGACCAGCGTTTCATTAAAAGGGGCATCACGAACAATCAAATCATAAAAAGCAGGGGATGGATTATGACCAAAGCCCATCGTCAGATTGGCCTGTGCGTCGGCATCCACCGCCAGCACCCGATGGCCGCGAATCGCCAGTCCACAAATCAGGGCATGGGCTAAGGTGGTTTTGCCAACCCCACCTTTTTCGTTCAGGAGCGTGATGACTTTCATCAGCAGCCTTTCTTATGTTGCAGATATGTGTTCATTCTGACGGATGGTTTCAACAATGTTCCCTGCTACTGCCTGCCGCGCCTGACGAATCGCATTTTTCATGCCCAGGGCATTGGTGCGCCCGTGTCCGATGATGACCACACCGTTGACCCCTAATAAAGGCGCTCCCCCGATTTCAAAGGGGTCAACCCGTGTGTAAACGCGCTTTAATGCAGGTTTTACCAGAGCCGCCCCGACTTTTGAACGCATATCCGTCGTTACTTCATGACGAATCAAACGAAAAAGCAAATCGCCCATGGCTTCCAGCGTTTTAATAAACACATTGCCGACAAACCCATCAGCGACCATGACATCTACTGCACCTTTGAGGACATCTTTCGGCTCGACATGGCCGACATAATTCAGGGATGAGTTTTTCAGCAGTTCCGCCGCTTCTTTAATGAGTTCTGTCCCTTTGCCTTCTTCTTCGCCGTTGGACAGCAGGCCAATACGGGGATTTTCCTGCCCCAGCGCGTTACGGGCATAAATACTACCCATGATGGCAAACTGTTCTAACCACTGCGGTTTGCAATCCGCATTTGCGCCAACATCCAGAAAAATGACCGGACGGCCTTCCAGCGCGACAATGGTACTCAGGCAGGGACGTTTGACCCCCGGAATACGTCCCAGGGTAGACAGCAGCGTGATTCCCAGAACTGCGCCCGTATTACCTACGGTCACAAATGCCTGCGCCTGCCCGTCTGCTACCAGTTTAGAGGCCACATGGACCGATGAATCGGGTTTGCTGCGTCCGACCTCACTCGGCTTGTCGTGCATGGTGATATGTTGAGAGGCGTGAACGACTTCTAACTTCAGCCCTGAGGTATCATGTTTTGCCAGTTCCTGATGCAGCACTTTTTCATCCCCGACCAGCAGCAGGGTATCCCCATATTCACGGGCGGCCATGACCGCACCTTCTACATCCGGTACGGGAAAATGGTCACTCCCCATGACATCAACCGCAATCCGCATAAAAATATCCTCTAATTGGGTGAGAACGGCCCGTCAATCCACTGCGGCGGGTGTTCCGTCATCAGTTTGAGAATTTCTATTTCGCGTGCCAGCAGCGCCCGTTCCTGCTGCATGAGTTCAGGCAGTGAAGGAATACTCAGCAGCTCCTGTTTATCCGCCATCGGTGCTTGCAAGGCAATCGCTGTTAGAAAAGCCAGTTTTTCCGGCTCGGTGGGAATTTTATCCATTACAATTTCTATATTGCCAATTTTCGCTATCACCTCCAGGTATTCCCACAGGACAGGCGCTAACCGGGAGGCTTCGTACACGGCGGCAGAGGAATCCATGTTTTCAAAGGGAAACAACTCTATATCCCCCGTAGGATACGCTTCATGGTTTGAAAAGTTAGCGATTTTAAATCGGTCAACGCCCAGGGAGGCAATATTCAAACGGCCATCCTCAAGCTGGTCAACCTGGGTAATGTAGGCGAGTGTGCCGATGTCAAAAACTTTTGCACCGGG
>CAZKZS010000029.1:0-24488 GCA_964557285.1 uncultured Anaerolineae bacterium
GTTCAGACGTATATCCAGAAGTGCCTGCGGCTGGTCATAGGGAATAGGGGCAATGCGGTTAAAATCAATTTCACCCTGGGGCGCGATGTGACGCATGTAGTCGGCATACTGTTTGCTGAACAGGCTATCGTAACCGCGTACATCCTGCAACCCATATCGCCAGCCGGAATTGGCATCCAGAGGACGCTCTCCCCAGTTCAATGCCTGGATTCTGAACGGCTCATCTTGATTTTTTTGCTGCAAAAAAGCAACTTCAGGCGGGGTGAAATGCAACCAGCGTTTTTCCGCACGGGGATTAAAATCACCCACCGCCGTATATAAATCCGCCGCAATGACCAGTACGGCTACCACCTGCCAGACGGGAGATTTACGCTGGCTGAGCCAGATGACCAGACCGGAAACAAAAATCATCACGCCAAAGGTGTAAAAATTATTTGACTCGTAACTGTAGAAGGATTTGGCATCGGGGAAGGCTTCCTGTGCTTTTGCCAGCCCTTCATAAACACGCTGGACAGGTGACGCGATGACTTCGTAAAGCTGGCCGCTGGATGTCATCAGCAGCATGAGAATCAGCCCTGCCCCCGCTAATGCAATGCCCATATGGGACAGCCAGCGCGATTTTTTGTTCCGCAGCACTTCCGCGCCGTAAGCTGCCAAAATACACAGCACAAACGTAATGAGCCATACCCATCGGAACGGGGTATGAAGCTGATTCACGCCAGGGAATAGGGAGTACAAAAGGGCATAAAACGGTGTGCCAAAAGCAAACAGCACGGCTATCAGCCCCAAAATGGCAACAATCCAGCGATAGACTCCAGCGTGGGTATTAAAAAATAATCCGATGAAGGCCAGCGCCAGAATCAAAATGCTGACGTAGACGCCGCCTTCGACGTAATTTTTAATGCCAAAATCGGTACTGGTGACACGGGTCTGGTCATCGCGTACCCAATCCTGTTGAATGGTTCTCCCTGTAAACACATCCTCATAGGAATGATGGGCGGGATTGCCATAGATATTCGGAATCAGCCATTTTGCAAGATGACGTACAGGCAGCGCATACCCGCGTACTTCTTCCAGACTGGTGCGTTCGGTGCGGAAGCTGTCGTTAGCGGTTTCGACAAAAGGAATAAACTGCACTGCCCCCAGCCCAACACCGATTAGCACCAGCAGGAGCAGCATCAAAACCGTTTGAAATAAATGTTTGATAGGGGATTTTGTATAAAGTTCAACGGCCAGCCGCATTCCGGCATACAGTGCCATGATAAGCAGGGTGTAATAGGTAATTTCAATGTGTCCCGCCAGAAAACACATGCCCAGCGCTATACCGCCGATAAGCACCCAGGGCAGGCTAGAAGGCCGTCGTCCTGCAAAAAACGGGCGGCGTTGAATAATCCATTCCAGCATCAGCAAAATGAGGGGCAGCCAGGCCGCCGCCGCCTGAATCATCGGGTGGACGGTTGCCACGATAAAGAAGCTGCTCAACTGGTAGCCTACTCCGGCCACCATGCCCGCGACTCGACTTAACCCCAGCCCGCGCACAAAGGCATACATGAACAGTCCGGCCAGCCACAACTGGCTAACCGTGAACCAGCCATAAGCTGTTTCCAGAGGCAGCACGTAATAAATGACACTAAACGGGTAAAGGGCGGAATGCTGTCCATTGGCGAGAAAAGGCGTGCCGCTAAACTGATTCGGCTGCCACAAAGGAAGCTCACCCTTTTCCAGACTCTGCCGGAGAAAAGTTTTCCATTGATAATTTTGCAAAATGAGGTCAGAAAGCAGTGCGTTATGAGGAATTTCCGGTACACCCTGCGACTCCCGATAGCTAACCCAGGGTTCAACCTGATACAAATTGTCGGCGGGGATAAGGGTTTTGCCGCCTAACGTGACCGGAAAAAAGAAAATCAGGGGCAGGAGAAACAGCCCCAGAGCCATCCCCAGGTCTGGAAGCAGGCGGCGAAAATAGGATTTCATAAAATCTCAGGCGTTTACCGTATCGGCTGAACGCGCTTCAATGACCCGATTTTCCGGCCGCAAATCCCCATGCCGACGGCGAACTTCCAGAACCCGCAGCGCCGCCTCCCGTTGAATATAAAAACTCATTTTAGATTCGCCTTCTTTGCGGTCAGGAAAATAAATGGGGATTTCTTTGATTCTGTAACCCAGTCTCAGCGCAACATAGGCCATTTCGACCTGGAAAACGTATCCGTTCGATTGAATCCGGTTTTGAATATCCATGCCGATAAGGGTTTCGCGCCGCCACAGCCGGAATCCACCTGTTGAATCGCGGAGATGGGTATTCAGGACAAGGCGCACATACACACTGTTGGCAAACCAGCTTAACAACTTGCGCCACCACGCCCAGGTTTCATCGACTCTGCCGCCAGAAGCAAACCGCGACGCCAGCACCATATCCGCATCTTTAATGGCTGCGACCATCTCAGGAATATATTTCGGCTGATGCGAAAAATCGCAGTCCATTTGCACGATTAAATCTGCCCCGTCGTCAATGGCCTGTTTAAACCCCGCGAGATAGGCTTTGCCCAACCCCTCTTTGCCTGCCCGATGCAGCACCTTCACCTGTCCCGGAAATTCGCTGCTCAGGCGGTCAGCAATCTGGCCTGTGCCATCCGGCGAATTATCATCTACGATAAGAATCGAGCAGGGAATTTTAAGCGGCAGAGCCAGCAGCGCTCTCACCATTTTTTCTACATTTTCCGCCTCGTTATAGGTGGGCAGGACTATCGTTAAATGCAAAACAGCCTCCGCAGTTGCGCGTGGCAATACTATACCATCCAGAGGGAGAGCGTAAAGATGTTAGTTTTGTGCCGCAATTTTGCTTTGTAATTCGGCGCGGAGGGCTTCCCGACGGGCTTCGGCGGCCTGAGCGCTTTCCAGCATCAACTGGTCGTACCATCGGCGGGAGCGCTTCCGCAGATTTTCGCCGGAGTCCGGAGTCAGAAACAGTACCAGAACGGTACTCACCGCCGCACCACAGGCCAGCCCGACCACCACAGTGGAAACTTGACGCAGCATATCATCTTCCTTTAGCACTGAGTTAAACGCATTATAACGTTTTTTTGCCCTAACCGTTCACAAACTCACATGCTTTTCATCTGAAGATGCTATGATTTACCCAACCCGAATTTGTGAGCCGCAAGAATGAATCGTTTGCACTATCGGCTGATTGCTTCTTTTTTAATTGTCCTCTCGATCACCCTGTGCATTATTGGGGTGATATGGGTGCTGGTGCTGCGAACGCGCCCTGTGCCAATTGAAGAAACGGCCAATGAACTGACTGCTACCCTGCTCGACTTTAATTTCGTGGATGAATGGCAGGTGTTTCGTCGTGAAAACCGCCTGCCCCGCCGCGAAGAAATGGAACAGTTGGCCGCCCAATTTACCGAGCAGGCAGATGGTCATCGGGTGCTGCTGCTGCGCGGAAACGGTATGGTGATTTACGATTCGGAAGGAGAGTTCAGACCCGATGAAACTCTGCCGCTGCCCCCGCCCGAACGCCGTTTTACCAACCAGCGCCCGCGTGTCAATACGGTTCTGGCTTCGGGGATATTTAGGGATAAGGATGGCGATGAGTGGGTATTTTCCAGCCAGCATTTTGCCCTGAACACTGAGCAGAGTCCAGCAGTTGAAATCATGGTCGCTGCCCCACGTCCGCAGCCAACCCCGCGTTATCTGCTGAACACCTACGGAGGGACATTTTTGCTGCCCCTGTGCCAGGCCGGACTGATCGGATTTTTAGTTGCAATGCTGCTTTCGGTCTGGGTCGCACGCTCTGTTGCCCGTCCCTTGCAGGCTATTGCACGGGCGACGGTGGCGGTGGCTCATGGCAATTTTAACTTAAAAGTCCCTGTGACCGGCCCCACCGAAGCGCGGGTCGTAGCAGAGGCATTTAATGAAATGACCGAACAGGTCAAACTTTCGCAGCAGGCACAAACGGATTTTCTGACCAACGTCGCGCACGATTTACGTACTCCCCTCACCAGTATTCAGGGGTTTTCCCAATCCATCCTTGATAAAGTGAGTTCCGACCCCGAAGAAATTCGCCACGCCGCAAAGGTCATTTATGAGGAATCTGACCGGATGGGGCGGCTGGTGACAAATTTACTGGATATTGCCAAAATTCAGGCGGGCAAAGTCCAGATGTTACGTCAGGCAGTTGAGCCTGACCGGATTTTGATGGGCGTAGGCAGCAGTCTGGCTATTAAAGCACGGCAAAAAGGTGTTGAGTTTCATCTGGAGGTGCCGCCCCTATTCCGTATAGCAGGGGACGGTGATAGGCTGATGCAGGCGTTTACCAATCTGGTTGATAATGCGATTAAACATACCCCGCAGGGCGGGCATGTCTGGCTGCGGGCGCAGCCGAATCATGGAGGGATTCAGGTGCAGGTGCAGGATACAGGCGAAGGCATCCCGCCAGAAGATTTACCGCGTATTTTTGAACGGTTTTATCAGGTGGATAAAAGCCGCAACCGTGCCAAACAGGGCGGTTCAGGACTGGGGCTGGCAATTGCCTGTGAGATTATTAAAGCCCACAACGGCTATATTCAGGTTGCCAGCCAGATTGATGTGGGAACAGTGTTTACCGTGTGGCTGCCGATTCTGGAAAGCGACAAAAGTACCTTGATAAGACGCAGCCCGTCCCCATAAAATTGATATTTGCCGAGCCGCCCAAGTTGTGCTATCCTGTAGGACAATATAGGCCATTCCCACAGTACGAAAATAACACCCAATACAACCCCCTGAGGCTAAAACCCTTTCAATATAGAGGCATACCCGATGGATCTGGACATTTCACAATTAGAACTCATGAAGTTAGACGAACTCCGTGCGATTGCCCGCGAGAATGACATTCCGCAGTTCAGCCGTTTGAAAAAAAGCGACCTGATTCTGCGCCTACTGCGTGCCAAAGCCGAAAAGCAGGGATTTGAACTGCGCGGCGGGGTGCTTGAAATCATTGATGATGGCATTGGATTTTTGCGTGCCGCGCAAAACTTTTTGCCCAGTTCCGAGGACATCTATGTTAGCCAGACTCAAATCCGCCGATTTAACTTGCGGACAGGCGACATGGTGATCGGACAGGTGCGCCCGCCCAAAGACTCGGAAAAATATTTTGGCCTGCTGCGGGTCGAAGCGGTCAATGGGATGTCACCCGATGGGCTTAAAAATCGTCCCAATTTTGACAAACTCACCCCGATTTTTCCCCTTGAACGTTTTGACTTAGAAACCAACGGTCATATCATTTCCACCCGATTAATTAATCTGGTCGCGCCGATTGGGAAAGGCCAGCGCGGTTTGATTGTTAGCCCACCCAAAGCGGGTAAAACGACGGTCATGAAAGAGGTTGCCAACGCTATCAGCCGCAACTATCCCGATGTTCATCTGATGGTGGTGCTGATTGGGGAGCGCCCCGAAGAAGTCACGGATATGGATCGTTCGGTGGAAGCAGAAGTCATCAGCAGTACCTTCGACGATGTAGCAACCCATCATGTGCGGGTCGCGGAAATGGCCTTAAACCGCGCGAAACGGCTGGTCGAAAGCGGGCGGGATGTAGCGATTTTGCTGGACAGCGTGACCCGTTTAGCCCGCGCCTACAACCTGACCGTTCCGCCAAGTGGCCGCACCCTGACAGGGGGTATTGATCCGGTAGCCCTTTACCCACCCAAACGATTTTTTGGTGCGGCGCGTAACGTAGAAGAAGGCGGCAGCCTGACGATTGTTGCGACCTGCCTTGTCCGCACGGGCAGCCGTATGGATGATGTCATTTACGAAGAATTTAAAGGCACGGGTAACATGGAATTGCACCTTTCCCGCGAATTGCAGGAGCGCCGTGTGTTCCCCGCTTTTGATGTCCGTCAGTCCTCAACCCGTCGGGAAGAACTGCTGCTGGGGCCGGATATTATTCAACGGGTGTGGACGATGCGCCGGATGCTGGATATGCGCTCCAATAGTGATGAAGATGCTTTCCAGGCAACGGAAGACCTGATTAACCAGATGAGGAGGACAGAAAGCAACGAGGAATTCTTACAGATGCTTGCACCCGCTTAGTATGCACCTGTACCAAAAAGAACCTGCGGCGCAGTTTGAATTAGAATCTGCAAATCTAAACCGATAGACCAGTTTTCAATATAATAAATATCCAGCAGGCATTTTTCCTCAAACGGAATCTCGCTCCTGCCCGAAACCTGCCAGAGTCCGGTCAGCCCGGGGCGCACCATCAGGCGCTGGCGATGCCAGGACTTGTAGAGTTCAACCTCTCTGGGGAGCGCGGGGCGAGGCCCGACCAGGCTCATTTCTCCTCGCAGGATATTCAATAACTGCGGCAGTTCGTCAATACTGGTGCGTCGGATAAACCGTCCCACCCGTGTAATACGCGGGTCTGCATCTTTATATTTACTTTTGTAGCCTTCCGGCTCATCTTCGTTTAATCCGATAACTTCTTGATGCTGCTGTTCCGCGCCCACCACCATCGAACGAAATTTGACCATTTTGAAGGTTTGCCCATTCAGCCCTACCCGCGACTGGTAAAACAAAATCGGCCCGGGGGTATCCAGCCGAATCGCCAGCGCGGTCAGTGCCATAATGGGCAGGGCGATGGGCATGAACAGCAGGGTTGCTCCAATATCCAGCGCGCGCTTAAGCAGCAGATTGCTGCGGGGAATTTTGACTTCCTTCTGTCGTCCCAGTAATGGCAGCCCGCCCAGCATTTCTACCTGCACCTGTGAGAGGTTCAACTGATACAGGTCGGGTACGGTTAGGATGGAAACCCGTTTCAGTTGATGATGCTGCATCACTTCCAGCGCATGACGCTGCTCGTCCCAGGGCAGGGTTAAAATCAGCAGATCAACATGCTCTTTTTTGACAATGCGGGGGATATTTTTAATAGCGCCAAGCGCCGGAACACGCCCCAGGTCTTTGCTGCCCAGTTCCGGGTCATCATCCACAAAGCCGACCAGCCTGTATCCCAGATCGGGACGGGCCACCAGTGTGCGAATCACATACCGTCCGGCTTCCCGGCAGCCCACTACCAGCACCTGCTCCACACCGATTCCACGCTTATGCAGCGCATTTCTCACCAGCCGCATCATCAGCCGCCAGACCAGTTGTAAAAAGACATTGATAAAAGCAGCTTGAATAATCAGCAGGCGGGAAAAAACAAGCGGGCGGATTAAAAAACTGAGCGCCATAATCAGCAGTACCGCGTTGCTGGTGGCGTTGGTGACTTTAAAAATTTCGCTGACCAGGCTACGCCCGCGCATATCCCGATACAACCCTGCTGCCTGATGCATCGTCAGTACCCAGGCCATAAAAATGAGGGTGTAGGGAATATATGGGCGGAAGGGGGCGGAGTTAATTTCATCGACTGGGCGCAAAAATTGGACTTCGTAGCGCAAAAGGTAGGAAATGCCAAAACTTAACCAGACGATGAGCGCATCCACCAGCGCGATATGCCAGCCCTTCCAGGGATATTCTTTGCGACTCACGATTTTCACCTCAGCGCCTTTTCGTAAGCATGGCCTATGGCGGCGGCGGTGGCCTGCCAGGTAAAACGACTGGCACGTTCGATGCCCGCCTTTTTACTTTTTTCCCGCCAATCGGTGTCCGTCATAGCACGACGTAATCCTGCCGCCCATGCCGATTCGTCGTCTGGAGGCAGCCGCAGCCCGGTTTCTCCTGCCGCTTCTGGCAGGGACGAAATATCGGAAACCAGCGTTGGGCATCCACAGGCCATTGCTTCCACCACAGGCAGCCCCCATCCTTCAAAAATCGACGGGTACGCCAATGCTTCGGCAGCATTGTACCATAGCGGCAGACTTTGCTGGTCGACATATCCGGGGAAATGAACAAACTTTTCCAATCGGTATTCTACTACCGTGTTAAAAATATCGTCGTAATCCCATCCTTTGCCGCCTGCCAGTACCAGATGCACCGCCTCACGCAGCGATTCCGGCAGCGCCGCATATGCCCGCAGCAGCATCGGTAAATTTTTGCGGGGTTCAAGCGTGCCAAGATGCAGGATGAATCGATTGGGCAACTGATTCTGCTGCCGGAATACCTCGACCTGCGCTGCTTCCAGAGGGCGAAAATCATCGCCGACCCCCGGCACAGCTATGGTCATTTTTTCCGGCGGGATGTCGAAAAAATGGAGAATGTCCTGGGCGGTGCTTTCCGAAATGGCAATCACCTGTGCCGCACGCCGACAGCTTAATCGGGTGAAGGCTTGCAGGTAGAGGCGGCGCGAACGGCTTAACGCCTGCGGAAACCGAATAAAACTTAAATCATAAACCGTAACGACGGAAGGCGTTTTCAGAATTATCGGGGCAACAAAAGCCGTTGCATGATACAAATCGGGTTTCAGGCGGCGCAGCACTATCGGCTGAATCATTTGTTCCCACACGATCCGCCGTAAAGGATGATGGGTAGAAAACTGCGAACGCTGTATTGTTACCCTGGGGGCTTCCGGCAGGCGGCCTTCCCCCACCAGCACCGTATAATGCCAATCGGGTGTGCCATAGGGTAAATGACGGAGGGTGTTGTAAATATAGCCGTGAATTCCGGCACTCCGATAACCCGCACGGGCAGACAGCAAATGCGCGTTAATTGCAACATGGGACATGCTATAATAAAACCGCTTCCTTAAGGTAATTGGATGGAATGTCCTTCTCAGATCGCCGCTACAGCCAGCACGCCCGCCGTTCCCTGACCCAGGCACGGATTCTGGCGGAAAAATATCGCCATTCCCTGATTGATACGGGACATCTCCTCACTGGCATCTGGCTGGCAGAAGGCAGCATCGGCAGCCGAGTCCTGGAAGATTTTAAGGTTGAACGGGAAGAACTGGAAGCAAAACTTGCCAGCTTACATCCTTTTGTTGAAGAAGCCCCTAAAAATCCCCCTTATACGGCAGCGCTGAAGGTTGTTTTTGCATTTGCAATGGATGAAGCCTACTGGTTAGACCACCACTATATCGGCACGGAACATTTGCTGCTGGGGCTGATACGTTCCGGTGCGGGCGACGCTCATCACCTCATGCAGCAACTTAATATTGGTGAAGTGCAAATTCGGCAAAAAATTAAACGGCTCATCAGCGCAGGGATTCTGGAAGTCAATGTTGAATCCGCCCGCCGTATGGCTTCCCTCAGTGAACTGTCGCGTCGTGTTTTAAATGCCGCTTCCAAACTGGCCGCCGAATACAGTCACCCTGCGGCGGGGCTGGAACATCTGCTGCTGGTGCTGGCCCTGGAACGGCGCAGCGTGGCCGCCGCCCTGCTGTCGGAAACAGGCTTCAAACAGGAAAAATTAGTCGAAGACCTGCAAAAATTACAGCCGGATGTTGCCCTTTCAGTGGCTGCCCTGGATGAAGTGCTGGACTGTGCCGTGGAGCAGGCCGAAACGATGGGAACCCATTACACCGGAACTGACCATCTGCTGCTGGCAATGACTCTGGAAAAAAGCTCTCAGATACTGCTGGCACGCTGCGGTGTGGATTTCGTTGATTTACAGATGAAACTCAAAATCCACTTTAATAGATAAATCCCATCACAATCGCCCCAAAACCAATCATCAAAATCATGGCTACCACCGCCGCCATTAACGAAATTAGCAGGCGGGTGACGGTATCTACCTTGTCGCCGGAACTGGCAGGCGCTTCATCCAGAAAGGGATTTTGCGGGACAGCACCGTATTCCAGCCGAAGCCGCTGACCTTCTGCAAGCTCGATGGCTGCTGTATTTTCAGTTGTGGCGGTGTGGTTGGGGCTGGATTCAAAACGCACGGTATATGAGCCAGCAGCAATCCCCTGAAAACAAAAGGCATCGCTTCCGGTTACATGATTGCCGATGATCAAGTCGTCCTGTGTCAGTAAACTGACTCCAACGCCTGTAAAGGCAGTCTCCTGGGGTTCATGCAGCCCGTTTTGATTGCTGTCCTCATACGCCAGCAGGCAAATTTCCCCGCCGGACTGGGCAGCAAGTGGGGTTGCATAGGCAATACAAAATAAGGTGATGAATAGAATGATCATCTGACGGTGCATGGCGTGCCTCCGGTGTTTTTGTATTGTAGCACCACCAAAAGGCACGTCAACGCAGCGTCAGACAGGCGTCCTTAAGACGTTAGTTCTTCCAGACGATCAACGTAACCGGCGAAAATTTCAAAGGTGTGTGTGACCGCTTCCGGCTGGCTCATATCGACCCCCGCCATTTTCAGCGCATCAATGGGATACATTGCACCGCCCGCGCTCAAAAATTTGAGGTAATTGTCTACCGCGCCAGCTTTGCCAGAAAGCACCCCGTCCGCCAGCGCATGAGCCGCCGAAATGCCCGTCGCATACTGATATACATAGTACGCGGAATACAAATGCCCAAACTGCGCCCAGGTAATGCCTACACTGTCCGGGTCAAATTCCACTTCGCCGCCGTATCCTTCTGCAAACAGGTCGGCCATCAGTTTAATCATCGAGTCGGCGGTTAGCCCTTTGCCCTGTTCCGCCCAGGTATGCACTTCCAACTCAAACCGTGCCAGCGTCGGCATGATAAAAAAGTAGCGCAAAAAGTTGGTCATGGCTTCTTCAATCACCGCAATTTGAAACTTCGGGTCAGGGTTGTGTTGCAGCAGATAAGCGCGGGTCATTGCCTGATTAAAATTAGAGGCCACTTCTGCCGCAAACAGGGTATACCGTCCGTAGACAATCGGCTGATTCTGGCGGGTGAGATAGGAGTGCATAGAATGACCCAGTTCATGCGCCAGCGTACTCATGGAGTGCAGGGTGTTGGCGTAACTCATAAAAATAAAGGGATGGGTGTTATGAGCGCCGAAGGAAAACGCCCCCGCCCGTTTGCCTTGATTCGGGTAAATATCGACCCATCGCTGCTCTAAACAGCCTTTCCGCAGCACATCGGCATAAGAATCCCCAAGCGGACGCATCCCTTCGCTAATCCAGTTCACCGCCTGTTCAAAATTCACATGCGGTTCTTCCGTCAGCGGCGCCCAGAAATCATAGGGGCGTAAAGTTTCATATCCAAGCGCTTTCCGCCGCACTTTCCAGTAACGATGCCAGGTGGGAATATTTTTTTGATAGGTTTCGATGAGATTATCATAAACGCTGCGGGGGATATTACTTTCGTACAGGCTGGCTTCCAGCGCCGAATTAAACCCGCGCACCTTCGCCATAAACACATCCTGTTTAATGGACGTGGCTAAAATACTGGCAAAGGTATTTTTGAAGGCCAGATACCCCCGGCTGTAATGCTCGTAAGCGGTGCGGCGGGCTTCGCGGTCCGGGTTGGACATGAGCGAAACAATGGTACTCTGCGCGACGGGAAGTGCTTCACCTGTGCTGGTGTGGGCAGGCTCAAACGATAAATCTGCATTACTTAATAAACCGTAGGTGGTGCTGACGTTTCCAAAGGGGTCGGCCAACATTCCTAAAACCGCTTCTACTTCGCCAGAACGGGTATATTGTTCCTGCCGGAACAGGTTATCCAGATAGTGGTTGTAGACGGCCAGCCGTTCATTTTGTTTCATCCAGCCGTTGAGTTTTTCCCGTCCCAGGCTGAGAATTTCCGGTTCAGCGAAAGCTGCCGCTGCCATCACTTCGCCCTGCAAGCCCCGTACCTGGCTCATCATAGCGGCTGCATCCTGGTTGGCGGTATCAACACTTTGTTCCATGGTTGCGTAAAGATAAAGCACGGTCAGGCGGTTGGTGGTCTCATGAACCAGTTCCAGCCAGTCAACCAGGACATCCGGGCTGTCCCCCAGGTGGCCGGGGTATTTCTCGATGGCGGCAATCACCCCTTTTACCGCTTCAAATTCCTTTTGCCAGTCATCTGGCATGGGGAATACACTTTCTCGATTCCAGGTGTGTTCACGGCTGATTTCACTGCGGGGAGGTAAAGTTGCAGTCATGGCTTTTGTCCTTGAAAAATTTTCTTTAACGACAATCATAACCAGAAATGGAAGCCGCCTGCCACATTTAATCCTTTTTTCGCCCCTTGACTGCGATTATCCTTAAGCGGTTCGCAAAGGGTCGTTATGCGCGTATTGATGCTTTCAAAGGCGTGTCTGGTCGGGATTTACCAGCGTAAACTGGAAGAAATTGCTAAACATCCGGCGGTTACAGAATTAAAAGTGCTTGTTCCCCCCTCGTGGAGGGATGAACGGGGCGAAGTAAAACTGGAACGTGTTTATACAGACGGCTACACGCTGCAAGAAACCCCTATTCGATTGAATGGGTATTTTCACCTGCATTATTATCCCGAATTTCCCAAAGCAATCCGCGCCTTTCAGCCCGATATTTTGCATATTGATGAAGAACCCTATAACCTGGCAACGTGGCTGGCGCTGCGGGCCGCACGGCGCATTGGCGCAAAATCCCTGTTTTTTAGCTGGCAAAATTTGAACCGAACCTATCCTTTGCCTGTGCGTCTGATGGAAAAATGGGTTTTTAAGCATATTGATTATGCCATCGCGGGAACGCAGAGTGCGGCAGAAGTCTGGCGGCAGAAAGGATACAAAGGGCGAATGGCAGTCATTCCCCAGTTTGGCGTGGATACCCACCTGTTTTCCGCAACCCGTAAATCCAACCATGTGCTGCGGATAGGCTATGTGGGACGGCTGGTTGCGGAGAAAAATGTTGATATTTTGCTCAGGGCGCTGGCCGCTTTGATGGAATATCAGTGGTCCCTGCATATTGTGGGCAGTGGGCCGGAAGAAGCCGCCTTAAAAAATCTGACGCAAGCGCTGAGGTTAATGGAGCGTGTTTTTTTTACGGGCTGGCTGCCTTCCGTCGAGATGCCCGCCTATTTTCAAAATCTGGATGTGCTGGTCGTTCCGTCGCGCACGATGCCCAACTGGAAAGAGCAGTTCGGACGGGTCATTGTGGAAGCCATGGCAAGCAAGGTCGCCGTAGTGGGGTCGGACAGCGGCGCGATTCCTGATGTGGTGGATGATGCTGGCCTGATTTTCCGCGAAGGGGATGCTGAGGATTTAGCCCATCAACTGCGAAAGCTGCTGATTAACGCCGAGTTGCGCTGTCAACTGGCGGAAAAAGGTCGCCAGCATGTACTGGAAAACTTTACCCAGGAACAAATTGCTGCCCGAACAGTTGCTGTGTATCAGGAGATGCTGCGTTAGGCGCTTTCCTGCTCAGCCGCCCGCCGTACCTGTCCCAGCGAAAGCTGCTCTGCCCACAGCCCAACAGCACCCATCACAACATAGCTGGCAAAGGTCACTGCATGGAGGGTTAATCCATAAGCAACAGCAGGAGCATTTGCTGGTGCTTCGGTAGATTGAATCACACCAGCCGACCAGAGTCCAGCAACTACAGCCGCCTCAAAAGGGCCTAATGTGCCAGGGACGGAGGGAATAGCGATTGCCATTGCCAGCATGACCATACTGAGCATGACGCCGGTTAGACTGCCTTCATCAAAAAAAACCAGCATGAGTACATAATTAGCAGCGATTGAAAATAGCCAGCTCAGCATATTCCAAAAAAGGACATCGGCGGCATGGCGCAAGTTGAGCAAGGGAGACAAGCCATCCAGGATATTATCTAACCACTCCGATAAATTTAACCGCCGCAAAAAGGGTATCCGTACAAGAATCCGGTTGAGGAGTCGATGGGCAGTTTCACGATGCATGGCAAAATACGTCAGGATAGCAGCCGCAGCCAGCGTTAAAATGCCAAGCAGTCCTCCCGCGCTGCTAACTTCCGACGGGACATCCAGCACCAGCAGCGAAATTCCCAGCAAGAGCAGCACAGAAAACACATCCAGAATCCGTTCAGCCAGTATCGAACTGAGAGCAGTGAAAAATTTTATGGGCGGGTCAAGGCGAGTCATCATCCATGCACGGGCAAATTCCCCAATCCGTGACACAATACCGCTGAGCAGGTATCCAATATTCATAATGTGAAAAGCGTGCCAGACCGAAGTCCGGTAGCTGAGCAGCGCCCGCCAGCGATACCCGCGTGTTACTGTTGATAGGAAAAAAAGGGGCAGCATTAACCCTAGATATTCATACCGGGCGTCTGCCAGTTCATTTTTCAGGGTTTCCAGGTCTTTCCCAATCAGATAATACAACAGCCCACTGCTGATCATGATTCCAGCCAGCAGAGTCAGCCCTTTTTTCATCATTCTCTCGCCGTAAACATAGGAAGGGCATTGTAGCATAGAAATATTTTCTATTGTCTAAAGTCGAATTACCGTTAGAATATTTTCCATTTGTGGGTTCAGGCGATGCGGCAAACACCTTTGTTGTCCCTGCTCTGCTGTATGAAGTGCGGGGGAATGGTATCTCTCTCCAGGGTTGAAGAAACAGCAGACGACGGACACATTCTCACGGGAAGTCTGGCCTGCGAGTCATGCCAGCAGGCGTATCCTATTTACGGCGGGATTCCCCGCTTCACCTCCGACTACGCTGCAAAAACAGTAGAAAATACAGTCAAAGGATTTGGCTATCAGTGGAATCGGGCTAATCAGGTAGTCAAACAAATTGACAATCAGGAGATTTTTCTGGATTTTATCGCCCCCGTTCAGCCCGACCATTTTAAGGACAAACTTGTGCTGGATGGCGGCTGTGGTCAGGCGCGGTTTACGACGCTCGCGGAGGAATTTGGGGCAAAAGGGGTGATTGGAGTTGACCTGAGTGAGGCAGTTGAGGCGGCCTTTGCCAATACACGCGCTTCCGGCAATATTCTCATTATTCAGGCCGATTTATTTAACCTGCCTCTACGTCCGCTTTTTGATTATGCTTTCAGTGTAGGCGTTTTACACCACACCGCTAACCCCGCAGGGGCGTTTGCGAAGCTGGCGACACTCATCAAAACCGGAGGCAGTTTAAGCGTCTGGGTCTATGGCAAAGAAAATAATAATTGGATTATTTACGGTCTAAATCCCCTCCGCAAATATGTGACCAGCCATCTGCCGCGTCCGCTGCTCTGGCTGATTTCTTATCTGTTGGCCGTTCCTCTGTTTTTGACCATCCGATTTTTATACCTGCCAGTCTCCCACTCCAAATGGTTTGGTTTTCTTCGCAACTATCTTTTTTACTACGATTATCTGTGCTGGTTGGGTAAACACTGTGGGTTTCAAGAGCAGGCGCTGGTCATTTTTGACCATCTTGTACCCGAGATTGCTGAATACATTCCTAAAACAGAATTGATAAGCTGGTTTGAAAACGCGAATTTCTCCCATGTGACCATTACCTCGCGTGCCAACAATAGCTGGCGTGGGTTTGGAGTCAAAGAAAGGTAAAGTATGCAGTATAAAAAAAGCTGGGGACAAGCAATCTGGGATTTTATTGGGATTCCCTTTCGGCTGGTGCTGTTTGATCAGGAATGGCTGCCCGCCTTACACTGGACGACCCTCGAAGAAGAACGCGTGAATCAGGTCCTGCCGCATATCAAAGGACATCTATTAGATATTGGTGCGGGAAATAACACGCTGGTCAAAGCCTATGGCGAAGGGGTTGGGGTGGATGTGTTTGATTGGGGCGGCGGCGCGTTTGTGGTGGAAGATACCTCTGATTTAGATTTCCCCGATGCCACCTTTGACACCATTGCCATGTTAGCCTGCCTGAACCATATCCCTTACCGTTTGAAGGTGCTTCAGGAAGCCCACCGCCTAATTAAACCGGACGGCCAACTGATTGTAACGATGATTAATCCTGTTCTGGGCGGGATTGGACATCGTATCTGGTGGTACAGTGAGGATAAAAAACGTGGGGGCATGTTAGAGGGAGAATTGGGCGGCATGTGGATGAAAGATGTCATCAAAGTGTGCAATCAAGCAGGGTTTGCCCTGGAAAAACACCATCGTTTTGTTTATGGAATGAACAATCTCTACATCTTCCGCCCTAAAAAATAACGATGAAATGGCTATCCCTTTCAGCTAGCCCGTCGAGAATACGGATTCTGGCTATCATCAACATAACTCTAACAAGTATATCTCTCGTTTCTGCTTTTTCAAAAGCCCTCCCTCTGGTTTTTTTGATAGGGTTAGAAATTGGCTGGCTACTTCTGCTGGTCAACTTTAAAAACAGCCCGTTCAGGCTTGCTTCATGGTTAAGCCAGACCACTTTTCCCCGATGGAAAATCTGGTTGGCGGCACTGGTGGTATTTGAGGGATTTATACTTCTGGGGCAGTCCATTTCGGAGGGAGTATTGGGCACAGCCGCTTTTATCAATACGGCGGCGGTTCTCCTCTGGATGAACCGCCCGCCCGAACCCATTTATAAACCGCTTCCCCGATGGGCAACTGCGGGACTCTGCCTGATTTTAATCATGGTTGCATTGCTCACCAGTCTATGGCAGTTCGATTTTATTCGTCCTCTGGCGCACAATCTGGGCGACTCGTGGTTATATTATCAGACCGCCCAAAATCTTCTGGGGAATACTACTGAACCCGGACATACACTTGTTTTTCCATCCCTTATTGTCCTTACAGGATTCATTCATAATAACCTTATTTCTCTGGTGATTTTCCAGCATCTGTTACGGGGTTTAATTGCGGTGCTGGCGTTTTTGATTTTCAAAAAACATCATGTAGGGTTTGCGATTCTGGCGGCGGGACTGCTGGCTGTTTCCCCCGTCAGCGCTCACTTTGCCCACATGATGATGACGGAAAGTATTTATCTAAGTTTATTGGCGCTGGCAGCGCTTTTTGCAGTCGCCTCTGTTAAAAATCCCATTTTTCTGGTGGTGACGGGTCTAGTCTGTGCGCTGCTGGCCTTTACCAGAGGGGTAGGGATTGTCATCATTGGTATTCTTCTTGTGTATATCTTCTTTTCCACCTTTTCCTTAAAAAAATCAGCCGTTCTCCTGATTTCTTTTGTGGTTTCCTACGGAATTTTGTTTTTTGTGCAGGGGCATTTTCTCAAAGAAAAAGCAGATGTGGCTTACTACTATTTCCCACTGCTGTATTACGATTTGCTGGATGAGGACAACGGCCCGATTGCCAGACAGTATATTCAGGAAGTGGTCAACAGCGAAACCTGCCCCTATGAAATCCCTGAACATCCTTCTCAGTTGGGGCAGACGGTCTGGCCGATTGATTTCTGGGTATGTGCAAGGATGGCTTATGCTAAACCGGGCATTGAAAAAGACCTGTATGCAGAAGGGATTCGCGCCCAGCCTATCCGCTATTTCAAAGAAGTCTGGCAGCAGGTATTCCGGTTTATCACCTTGAGCGAAGTGCCTTCTGTGTATAGAGAATTGGATAGTGCCAACTATCCTCTCATTTATACCCTGGGCCGTCCGATGGAAAATCCCTGTGATCTGGAAGATGATTACTATCGGGAATATCTGGATTATATCTGTGCGGGCAACCAGCCGACGCAAGTTGACCAGCGCCTACTCAAATGGGGTAAATTTTACACGGATGTCTTGATGCAGCCCTACCGTTTACAGGGAGATGAACTCTGGGTGCGCTTTTGGACTGCCCTCACCATGATAACCTTTATCCTGATTACATCGCCCCGTTTGCGCCTGCTAACGCTATTATTTGTTGTAATCATTATCTATCATGCGGGAATCGTGGCATTTGCTCAATGGAATGTTCCTCGTTATGTGCTGGTGTTAGATCCCTTGTTTGTGATGATTACAGCCGCCTTTCTCGCCAGTGTGCTTGAACCCCTTACAGATCGATTCAGGAAACCCGACGAAAAAGCGGCGGCTGAAGGTTAATTAGTAGGATTGGCTATAATAGACGTAAACTTTACCACTGTCGCCCAGCCATTCGTACAACCAGCGCGCGTCGCTGATGGTCAGATTCACGCAGCCCCGACTCTGGCGATACCCAAACCCATTGTGCCAGTATGTCCCATGCAGGCTGATGTCCCCGTCAAAATACATAGCGTAGGGAACATTTTCCAGGCGGTAGTTTCCATAGCCACCTTCTAACCCACTCATCGCGCCGTTGGCCGTTTTTGCCCAGATGTCAAACACGCCGGGACGGGTATCGTTGCCGGGTAAACCGGAAGCCACCAGAGTAGCAAAAATCATGGCGTCGCCTTCGTAAGCAACTAGCGTTTGCTCATATAGGTCAACCGCGACCCAGCGCCCGCTAATGCCCGGATTCCCCACGCGCTGCACCTTGCCAACATAAGTCTGACGTATCCATCTGCCACCGCCGATGTCATACCACACCAGCCCACTGGCATCGGGCGTCGCATTGTAAAAATTGGTTAGTTGATACCGTTCTACCCGGAAAGCCGGATCGCTTTTCATTTCTTCACCGCCGGGGGCGCTGCTGGCGTAATGTGTCACCAGAATCCAGCCAAACGGCACCGCAGGTTCGGCGAGAATCACAACCCCCCGGAAGTAAGACGGGTATACCTCCACCAGATTATCCTGATGTACCCATTCGCCGGGGTT
This sequence comes from uncultured Anaerolineae bacterium, assembly GCA_964557285.1. Taxonomy (GTDB): domain Bacteria; phylum Chloroflexota; class Anaerolineae; order Aggregatilineales; family J027; genus SB15. The sequence goes on from CAZKZS010000029.1 coordinate 18,389, forward strand.
AATTTCTACCCACTCACCGGATTCACCGCGCGGGGTCACAAAATCGTACCCACCTTTAAAACGGTACAATAAGTTCCCCTGCCCCGGGGCATCATACACAGGTATATTTTTTCCTGTTACCCGCAGATAGCGGTAGCCGCCAACCACACCAAAATTAACTTCAATTTGCTGTACAGGCGGCCCGTCTTGCTGAACGCGAGAAGGCGGAGTTTCCGCAAACACGCTGCCAGTGATTAGTAGCAAAAGAAGGACAGCACAAATCAAACGATTCATCACCATTTCCTTACTCAACATCCATAAGAGTATCCAAATTGAAGCAATTTAACCAGATTTATTTGGATTTGACCACCATCACCAGCACACTGATGTTATCTTCCCCGCCGCGATCATTCGCCAGGTCAATCAGATTTTGTCCGATAACGGCTGGCTCATCAGAAGCGGTAGCAAGGCTGGCAATTTCATTGTTTTTAATATGACGGGGCAGCCCATCGGAGCATAAAATTATCCTATCTCCCACGTTCAATTCACGAATATAAATTTCAACTTCGGTTTCGGCCTCGTCTTTTTGTCCCAATGCCCGATACAGCACATTTCGCAGAGGATGCACCGCCGCCTGTTCCGGTGTAATATGGCCGGAGGCCAGCAGCGCTTCCACAAAACTATGGTCTTCGGTAATCTGGGTAATTTGCTGCGCGTGTCCGTCCACCAGATAGGCGCGGCTGTCTCCGATATGGGCAAAAATTGCTTCCCGGCCGCGTACCAGTACCATCGTAGCGGTTGTTCCCATGCCAGTCAGTTCATAATGTTCTGCTGCCCGATCCAGCACCACCTGATTCGCCCGATTTAGCACTTCGCGTAATTTCTGGGAAATTTGGGCTTCTACCTGAGTGTGCAAACTCTGGCTGTCCGGCATGGACTCGACAAAATCTGTCTGCACGGTTTCAACTGCCAGGCGGCTGGCTTCTTCACCTCCGGCTGCCCCGCCCATGCCATCGGCCACCAGACCCAGCGTTACATCATCCAATACCCAGAGTTGGATACTATCTTCATTGTTATGCCGCACCTGTCCAACGCTGGTCATGGCGCTGCTCAGAAGCACAATTTTTTCTTTTTCATCAATGACCGACACGGTTTCGCCCAGTTTGCAAATCCGGTGCTGCATAACCCCATCTCCCAAAAATAGTCTACACGATTCCTGAAAAACCCCTTGTCAAAGGCCAAAGAGTGTCTTAGAATAGTGAACAATTGCGCGGGCGTAGTTCAGTGGTAGAACAACTCCTTGCCAAGGAGTAGGTCACGAGTTCGAATCTCGTCGCCCGCTTGGGAAACGACATCCTACGATGTCGTTTTTTTATTTGAGATACCCCAATTCCTTTAACCGAATTTCGGCATCCTGTTCTGGCACTTCAAAACGTGCGCTGATGACAGACGGAACGCGATTCTCCAGCGCGTGTAACATGCTGCGGGGCATAACGATTGCGCGTGCAAAATACCGAAGCAGATCGGCATCGTCCACCACATCATGCAGTTCCCGTTCAATCCCCCACTCACTACGAACAATATTCCGTGCCAGCAGCCGGACCACCGACATACGCGGCGCGAATCGGTCACTCAGGGTCAAAAAGGTCGCTGAAAGCTCGGTCAGGTCAAAGCCGTCCCACATGCCATCCGGCGGATTTCGCAGCATCAGTTCAACCGGTATCGGCGGCTGGTCAACGTCAAAAGCGACGAGCATTTCTTCTACAACAGTCTCTATGCGTTCCAGCATCTCATTTTTGTTCATCAGGCAGGCTTTCTTCCTCCTCGGTAGTATATTCATAAAACCACAGCAGGGTACTTCCGTAAACACGTTCATCATAAGGATGAAGCTGTTTTAATTCCAGATTTTCTTTTTCTATCGGGTCAATCTGCACGATAACCAGTGCGTCCGGTTCAAGCAGAGTCGGCTTTTCATCCAGCATCAGTAGCGCTTTTGACCACAATTTTTTGTACTGCGGGGGCGCAATATAGACCAGCCCATAGGGGTCAACATCGTCACGCTGCAAAAACTCAAACGCATCGTAGCGCAAAACTTCGGCCTGGTCAGCCAGGCGGGTAGTCCGTAGATTTTCGTGAATGGTGGTGATGGCCGCCCGGTCAATATCCAGAAACGTAACCCAATCTGCACCCCGACTCAGTGCTTCAATCCCGACTGCGCCCGTCCCTGCAAACAAATCCAGCATCCGTAAATCAATTACGGCCGTGCCAAGAATACTGAACAGCGCTTCCTTCGCGCGATCCATAATCGGGCGAGTCGTCTCACCCGGCACCATTTTCAGCCGCTTGCCTTTCGCACGCCCCGCAATGACTCGATGACTCATGTTTTATCCTTCCACCACCTGACGCACCATCCGAATATTAGAAAGCGGCGTACTGATAACCAGGTTCGCCCCTGTCGAGAGAATCAGGCGGCGGGAATATGTTTGCGCCAGCGCATCTCGCGCCTGTTCACGGATAGCGCCTGGCGTTCCATTATGAACGTTCCAGCGTTCCAGCCCGCCGCAGACCGCCCCTTTAAATTTTAACTGCCCCTGCCGCAAATCCGTATCGGTGCTGCGGTCATTCCAGCTTAGGACCTGCACCGGATACCCTGCTATGACATCCAGCATGGGCGACTGACCTTCCACATATATTCCATTAAACCACCATCTGGAAGGAAGTAAATTTAGGATTCTCAAATCATACGGTTCGGCCAGTTCTCGATATTCCATTTTGCTGAGGAGATGATAGGACGCCTGGCGAATCACATAAAAAATGCCTGCGATCCCCACTTTTTGCATGGATTCCAACTGGCGTAGGATATTTTCGGTAATGTAGTTGAGTCCCGTTTTGAGGCGGTCCGGGGCAAGACGGATGTCCCGCAGCAGATTTTCCCGTCCGGCCAGCCCTTCCGCCTGGGACAGGGGGCTGTAAATGGTCTGGATGAGAGGCACATCTGCTTCCAATCCATTTTTAATCATTTGCAGGGCATCCAGTTGAATACCGAGGCTGCCGCGTGTGGGGTCAAGTTTACGCAGTTCTGTCCAGTCAATCGAGCGTTCGACCACCGGACGGGTAATCTCGCGCGTGCCATCCAGATTCCCTTTCCAGACATCTTGAAGCCCGTAATCTAGCAGACTGTAGGTATTGGCAGGGGTTACTTTGACAACATCAAAATCCCACTGCTTTTGAAAATCCAGCACGGCTCTGGCAAAATCGGGCGCTCGCTGGTCATCTCCCGGCCAATGCCGCCATAGTGCCACCGGAATCCGGTCTGCGGCTTCCCCCGCGATTGTTTTTTCCAGCCGTTCACGTTTTGAGTATCCCATCGCCAAAATTATACAGGTAGGGCAGTATCACCGCACCGTCAACTTGATGGGCAGGACCGCGCTGTCTCCCAGGGGTCTACCGCGTGCATCAAACACCTGAAGGGGAGCATTTTCAGCACAGGTGAATAAAGAAGCCCGATTTTGACATGTCACCTGTACCCAAATTTCATACGTGCCAGGGGGAACATTTTCCGGCACAACGACCCAGTATTTATCCTGCACATACCGATTTTCCTGCCAGTAGCTGGTCGGCCATCCGCCGGCCGCGTGATGAGTCTCCTGCCAGAGAATTTGCTGTGTAGACTGTTCCATTAGCCACACATCAAACCGATAGTTCGGCAGGTTAGGGCGGGCGCGTTCCCAGTAAAAGGTAATGGGGATTGTCTGGCCGGGCTGCAAAAGCGTGGTTTCGCTGTTATAACCTAATAAATCAATACCGCCTTCAAACACCAGAGGAAGCGGTGTCATGGTTTCAAGGCTGGAACGAATGGGCATCACTTCACGGGCGGCGCTGATACCGATCACGGCCAGCAGCCCTAAGCCCACCGTCAAAAGCATCGTAGGGCGGTCTTCCACAACGGCGGCAGTCGGCTTTTTACGGAAGATAAACAGTAGTGTCAGCAGCCCACCAGCCAGAGTCAGAATCGTGCCAACAGTACGCGCAGGGGTCAAACTGAAAAAAACATTCAGCACCCCGCGTCCTTCGGGCAGGATCACTTCAATAAATCCATTCGGGCTTTCAATAGGAACGGGACGGCCGCGAAATTCTGCTTTCCAACCGGGGAAATACAACGTCAGAAATTCTATACGGCTGTCATTTTCAACGGAAGTCAGTCGGATGCTGTCCTTCGTCGGGCTGTGAGAAAAAATCGCCAGCCCTGCACGGACAACCTGACTATTCCGGCTTAACTTTTCTACCGTTCCCCGTTCATACGAATCCAGAAGATAATCGGAAGGCTCGGGAAGGGCAGCCAGATTTTTAGGGAGCATTTGCCCATAACGAAATGATCCGCTAAATGCGCCCCGCAGTTCAGCTTCCAGATGTGCCGCTTTGCCATCTCCTAACCGATAAGGAACAAATGGCGGAGGCTGTATTACATAAAAGGAAGAACCTAACACTGCGCTGACCAGCAACATCAGCGCGGGTACTTTTAACGGAATCGCAGGTACATACTGGTCGATCGCTCTAGCACATTGTCCTGCTACCAATGCACAGCAGGCCGTCACTGGAACGAGCAAATCGGGACGCGACAGCGCCGGAAATTTGGAAAGGGAATCCAACCATTCATTTTTATAATTTGTTGCAATCCACAGCAGCACAGGCGCAAGAATGATAAATGGCAGCGCGGGCAGCGCCTTTTTCCGGCTCGAAGGCAGGATAAGCTCTGCCAGGCAAGCAAGGCCGCCAAGCAAAAATAACCCCCATGTCGCCAGTCCTAAACTGGCAGGAGCGTCCGGGTTAAAAACCAGAAAATCCTGTGCAGGCAGCAACCCCAACACTTCGGAAAGGCGTAACGGGCGGCGGATATTTTCTGTAACCAGCCAGTGAATTTCGTCACGCTCCCAGAAGGCAGGCAACCAGTAAATCGCCGCGATGCCCATGCCGGTGGCTATTCCAGAGAAGGCACGAAGGAAATTATTTTTTTCAATCCAGGCCATCCAGAGCATCCACAAAAAAGCCATCCCCAGGAATAACGGTCCAATAGTGGTATGCGTGGTGATTTGTAAACCTGTGAGCAGAGATAAAATGGCTATATCCCGCCCATTGCCGTAAGTCAGTACCCGATCAAGTGACCAGAACAGGCAGGGAAATGTACCTGCTGCCAGCAAAAGGGGTAAATCAACCGTGATATAAGGCAGGGTCAGCAGCAGGGGCGGGGCAAGTAAGTACACCAGCGCCGCGCAAAACCCCGCCAGCGTTCCCCAGCGCCGCCGTCCGAAACAAAACATGCCTGTACCTGCCATCAGGATTGAAGCCACAATCAGCAGTTTCAGACTCAGGCGCGGGCTGGATTGAGTCAGGAGATAATGCAGCCCACCCAGATAGTGCGGGGCGGGGGCAAGATAGTTAAACACAGGCGACCCGTAGCTGTAGTGATAATGGGATGCCCAGCGCGGGTACAGGTCGCCGGATTGTAGATTTTCTGTCATTTCAGAAATGCGAAAAATGGATTCCCATGCCCCCATTGAGTTTGGAATCCCTGAATTCCGCAGCCACGGCCACGACACCACCAGACACAGCAAAATGACCGTAAGCAGCGCATAATCAAAGCGGGTCGGTCGGGGGCGCAGCCATTCCGGTAAATCATCAATGGTTAGCCCATAACGTTCAAGGTCGTGCATGACTTCACTTTAACATGGATTAAAACAGGCTAAAAGTTAGGAGCATTTTTCTTTGCCCTGACTCTGCGCGGGTGTTATACTTTCCCACTAACTTTAAACTTAACCAAAGTTAAATCTGGGCTTCCTGAAAGTTCAGCAAATTTATTTCTAATTGAGGAGGACAGAAGCCACACATGGCAACTATCGTTACCACTGTAACGGAAGTATTACGGTATCGGGGCAAGATAGGACAGTGGAGTTGGGTTTTTCATCGCGTTTCCGGCCTCGGCATCGTGCTTTTTGTTTGTTTGCATGTCATTGATACGTCGTGGGCAGCTTTTTACCCCGATTTGTACAAGCAGGCTATCGCAGAATATCAAAGCCCCCTGTTCACCATTGGAGAGTTTTTCCTGGTGGCAGCCATCGTATAC
>CAZKZS010000030.1:0-23983 GCA_964557285.1 uncultured Anaerolineae bacterium
CCAACGGGCAGGAAAGTTTAGAACGGGCGGTGCGTCAATTGCAGGATTTCGCCCGTACCCTGGATGGCTGGCGGATTCTGGTGGGGGAATTTGGGGCGGGCAAAACCCATCTAGCGGCGGCGGCTGTTCATGAATGGCAGCAGGGACAGCCCTCCCGTTCACAGGCCGCTATGATGGTACGCACGGCGGATTTGATGGACTATCTGCGGGCGACCTTTGAACCCAATTCCAGAGTCTCATTGAATAACCGTTTTAATGAGATTCGCAGTGCTGCGCTGCTGGTGCTGGATGATTTTCATCTTCACTCCAAAATCCCTATCTGGTCGCGGGAAAAACTGTTCCAACTGGTGGACTACCGCTATTTAATGAAACTTCCTACCATTTTTGCAATTGCAACCCCTTATCTGCCCACCCTAGAAAATGAACATCCCGACTTCCACAGCCGCCTGAATGACCGACGCCTTTCGCGCTGGATCATTCTCGAAACGGGGGATTACCGCCGCTACTTTAAATCCTGAGAAGCACATAACGGTTGCTGCCATCTGCGTCATAACTGGCAAGAATTTTAAAGCTTTCCGTGAGTTTTGCCTGCTCCTCAGCATCTACATAGTGGCAGTAGCGCAGGGCAGGGGTATCGCGCCGCCACTCCAGCAGGTAATCATGTTTTTCTACCGAAAGATGACGATAGGGCGCTGGCACACGCGGGTCATCCCAGGCCACAATTCGCTGCCGGAATCGCTCCTGCTCATAAAAAGCCCAGAAAGTGACCGCCATCACCCCATCCGGTGAAAGCCACCCGGCCAGCCGTTGAATCAGGTTTTTTCGCTGGTCAAAACCGGGAATGTGATGCATCAAACCAAAAGCCGTGATTAAATCATAGGGAGGCTGGACAGCAACAGAATCTTGCAACACATCTGCCTGAATTAAAACCGGGTCGATTGACTGTTCTTTAAGCAGGGTTTCAGCCCGTTTTAATAAATAAGGATTATTATCAATTCCAGTATAATGCACCTGCCGATGTTCAGACAAAAACAGGGCAAAGCGTCCGTTACCGCAGCCGACATCCAGCGCTTTGAGGGGGCGGGATGGCAGATAGGGAAGCATTTGTACCCATCCCGGCCAGGGTGTCGAACGGGTTTCATCGAAACTGCTTGCTACTGTCTGGTAAAATTCATGGTTAAGCTGGTTGAGTAAGTTGATGGTGCTGGAATCCATGTTTGAACCTTTTAACGTCGCTGAACATCAGGACAAGCTGCTGCCGATTTTACGCGAAATTGTGGCCGACCCGGAGATACGCGGCAAAGCCATTGATATGCTGCTGAAACAATATCCCCGTGATGGCAAAGGGTTTTATGCACGGAAACATTTGATTCAAGCGTACCGTGAACTGGCAGCCACACATGGCCTCCCGCCTTATGACCCGACGGTTGAAGAACGCTTGCAGCGTAAGCCGATTCGTACCAGTTCGGGTGTTACTCCTATGACTGTGTTAACCAAACCGTTTCCTTGCCCCGGAACGTGCATTTTTTGCCCGAACGATATTCGGATGCCTAAAAGTTATCTAGCGGACGAACCGGGGGCGCAGCGTGCCGAAGCCAACGCCTTTGACCCCTACCTGCAAACCTACTCCCGCCTGCTGACCTACCAGCAAATTGGGCATAACACGGACAAAATTGAAATTATCATCCTGGGCGGCACATGGTCATTTTATCCTGAACCGTATCAAATCTGGTTTGTCAAACGCATTTTTGACGCCATGCACGACTTTGGCAAAGGAATTGACCGCCGCGCCGAAGTGGAAGCCCTGCTGCGTCATACCCGCCTTCACCCCTTAAATCTCGTGGAAGGGGAGGTAAATGGGCGGTTGATGATTGAATCGTACAATCAGATGGTGAACAAGCTGTATAAAGAAGAACTCAATATGCAGTTTGAATATGCTACCTGGGAAGAACTGGAAACCGTCCACCGCGAAAATGAGCAGGCAAAATGCCGCAGCGTGGGGCTGGTCATTGAAACCCGACCGGATTATCTGGATGAAGCGGAAGCGATTCGACTCCGGCGGCTGGGCTGCACCAAGATTCAAATTGGCATCCAGAGCATGAATGATGAAGTGCTAAAACTCAATAAACGCGGGCATGATGTTCAGCGTTCGCGCGATGCCCTCCGCGCCCTCCGTAAGGCAGGGTTTAAAATCCATGCCCACTGGATGCCGAATTTGTATGGTTCAACGCCGGAACAGGACATCGTTGATTTTCAACGGCTGTTCACTGACCCGGATATTCAGCCGGACGAGTTAAAAGTGTATCCGTGTTCGCTGATTGAAAGCGCGGAATTGATGCAGGTCTACGAACGTGGGGACTGGCGGCCTTACGAAGAACAGGAATTGTTAGAGGTGCTGGTGACAGCTTTCCAAAACGCGCCGGAATACGTCCGGCTGACCCGTGTGATTCGGGACATTCCTTCACCGGATATTGTCGTCGGCAACAAAAAGACCAATTTCCGGCAAATTGTGGAAGATGAACTCAGACGGCGGGGGATTCGCAGCCAGGAAATTCGTAGCCGTGAAATCGGCAGCCAGAAGGTTTCATCCGATGCTTTGACGCTGAAAGAAACCCGCTATCAAACCTCTATCGGCGAAGAAATTTTTCTGCAATATGTAACGGATGAAAATCAGATTGCGGGGTTTTTGCGCCTCTCGCTGCCAACGGCTGAACCGATTGTGCCAGAACTGGCAAACGCGGCGATGATTCGAGAAGTACATGTGTACGGGCGGGCGGTGGCAATTGGGCAGATGCAGCATGGCAAAGCTCAGCACGCCGGATTGGGAACAACCTTGATTGAATACGCGGTAGAATTAGCGGCGGAACGCGGCTACGAAAAATTAGCGGTGATTTCTGCCGTTGGCACGCGTGATTATTACCGTAAGCGTGGTTTTGAAGATGGGGAACTTTACCAGATACGGAAGCTGAAATGATTCATCCTGTCGAACTTCTACAACGTCTGATTCAATTTGATACCACCAATCCACCCGGCAACGAAGCAGAATGTATTGCCTATCTGGACGGGCTGCTGAAAGAAGCGGGGATTCAAACGACGCTGGTTGCCCGCGAAAGTCATCGTCCCAATTTGATAGCGCGGTTAAAAGGGGCTGGAAATGTCCCGCCACTGCTGCTTTATGGGCATGTGGATGTTGTGACCACCGAAAATCAAGTTTGGGAACAACCGCCATTTTCCGGTGTAGAAAAGGACGGTTTTATCTGGGGACGCGGCGCATTGGACATGAAAGGCGGCGTTGCCATGCTGGTATCCGCCTTTGTACAGGCGAAAAATCTTTCCCTGGCCGGAGATTTAATTCTCACGCTGGTCAGCGACGAAGAAGGCAAAAGCGATTATGGGGCGAAATATCTGGTTGAACATCACCCCCAGTATTTTGAAGGTGTGCGTTTTGCCTTAGGGGAATTTGGTGGGTTTTCGCTGCATCTTGGTGGCAAGAAATTTTATCCGATTATGGTGGGGGAACGGCAAAGCTGCAACTTAAAGGCGATTTTGCGCGGGCCTGCCGGACACGGTGCGTTCCCCATCCGGGATGGCGCGATGGGCAAATTAGGTAAATTTTTAGTCGCGCTGGATGAAAATCGTTTTCCGCCGCATATCACGCCTGTGGTCAAACGGATGTTAGAAACGATAAGCGCCGAAATCGAAAGCGCGGAAATGAAAGCGATTTTGACTCAGCTCCTTAATCCGTCGATGGTCGATATGGGGCTGGAACGTCTGGGGGATGCCCGCCGCTTTTTTGAACCGCAGTTACGCAACACCGTCAGTCCAACCATTGTGAAGGGCGGCAATAAAATTAATGTGATTCCGCCTGAAATCGAAGTCACACTGGATGGGCGAATTTTGCCCACCTTTGCGCCGGATGACCTGCTGACCGAACTGCGTCAGGTGGTGGGAGATGAGGTAGAAATTCATATCACCCGATATGAACCCGGACCGGCAGCAATTGATATGGGGATGTTTGATTTACTGGCGGATACCCTCAAAGAGGCCGACCCGGAGGGATGCCCCGTGCCTCTACTGATTAGCGGTGCGACGGATGCCCGATATTTTTCGCGGCTTGGTATTCAAACCTACGGATTTTTGCCCATGAATCTGCCGCCCGATTTTAACTTTATGCCACTGGTTCACGCGGCCAACGAACGGATTCCTGCCAGCGCCATTCAGTTTGGGGTAGATACGATTTTTCAGGCTTTGCAGCGCTGGGGAGAAGCCAGGTAATGGATACGCGCCTGCTGGATATACCGTTCATCCTCTCCATTTTATTTCACCCGCGTGCCGACCAGCCCCACTATTTAAATGCGGAGGGGAAAATCATTGACGGGATGATTCCAGTAGAAGGTGATGTTGTACTTGGCTACCGCCTGTATAAATATGAGGCGGAAAAGCCCGTTATCCTCTACTTTCATGGCAACGGAGAAATTGCCAGCGACTACAACACCATTGCAAAACTGTATCATGATGTGGGTGCGTCGCTGCTGGTGGTTGATTATCGTGGGTACGGATGGAGTACGGGCAGGCCATTGGTCAGCACACTTTTATCTGATACGGAAGCGGTGTATAACGCTCTACCCAACATCCTTAAAAATGCGGGTCTGGAAAACAGTCCTATTTTTGTGATGGGGCGTTCTCTGGGCAGCACCTGCGCGATTCATATCGTTCACCAGCACCCGGATTTTTTCAAAGGCTTGATTGTAGAAAGTGGCATTGCCCATGTTGTACCGCTACTGGCACGGCTGGGTCTTTCGCCGCATCTACTCGGCAGTATCCCCGACCCGCTTCAAAATGTCGCTAAAATGCAAAAAATCGGCCTTCCTCTGCTGATCATTCATGGGGAACGGGATTCTTTGCTTCCGGTAGCGAACGGACAGGTGTTATGCGATGCTTCTCCCGCCGAAAAAAAGCGGATTCTTCGCATCCCTGGCGCAGAACACAACGACCTGATGTTTGTGGGACTGCGCCAGTATATGGGGGCGATTCAAAACTTCATCTATTCTACCGTGACATAGTTTCGGATGTTCTCAATGGTGTGGCGGCCAATACCGGAAACATAATTTAACTGTTCGATGCTGGTGAAAGGCCCAAAACGTTCTCGATAGTCGATAATGGCCTGGGCAGTCGTGGGGCCAATCCCCGGAAGCTGGTCAAGTTCCTCAACAGTTGCCGTATTAAGGTTCACAATCGGCGGTTTATCCGACGTGGCTGTTGCTGTAGGAGAGGGCTGGAGGGGCAGGGCTTTGGTGGATTGGCTGTACACCGCCGCCGTATCCACCATCACTAGCGGACGGATATTTTCCAGCACAGAAGCGCCAATGCCCGGTACGGCTTCCAACTCATCAATGGTATGAAACAGGCCGTTTTCTTCCCGATAAGTCACAATTTCCTGTGCCAGCGAAGGCCCAATGCCCGGCAGGGTATCCAGTTCTTCAACAGTGGCTGTATTAATATCCATCAGACGCGCTTCTTCGGTGGGAATTGAAGTCGCACTGGCCGTCGGTACCGGGGTTTCGGGTGTCACTTCTCCTACCGTAACCAACGGGCGGATATTTTCCAGCGTCGCCGGACCAATACCGGATACATTGTCCAATTCATCCACACTGCGAAAGCCGCCGTTTTGTGTGCGATAGTCGATAATGGCTTGTGCCGTAGAGGGGCCAATGCCCGGCAGTCTATCCAATTCTTCCAGTGTTGCCGTATTGAGATTAAGAAGGGTCGATTCGGGCGTAGATGTGAAGGAAGGTATCTGAGTTTGGGTTACGGTCGGGGCAGCAGCAGGAACTCCGATAGTCCCCACTGTGACCAACGGGCGGATATTTTCCAGCGTCGCCGGACCAATACCGGATACGTTATCTAATTCATCCACACTGCGAAAACCGCCGTTTTGCGTGCGATAGTCGATAATCGCCTGTGCGGTCGAGGGGCCAATACCGGGTAATTCATCCAGTGCTTCCAGCGTCGCCGTATTGAGATCAAGCAGTTCTGGATTGCTGCTGGCTGCGGGCAAAATTCCCGGTTCACCCTGACGGGGAATATGCACCTGTTCTCCATCCTGCAACGGTTTTGCCAGATTCACCAGGGTTAAATCGGCATCTTCGGCTGCCCCACCTGCCGCGTTAATGGCATCTTCCACCCGCGACCCCGGCGGCAGCGAAAAGCGCTGTTCTGGGTTTCCTACTGCGCCCGTCACATAAATTTCCAATGGCGGAATCGCGGTATGGGTGGCGGTTGGGGGCGGCGGTTGAATCACAATGGACACAGGTTCATCCTGGTCAAGCAGAAAGTATCCAAAAATACTTGCTAGAATCAGCCCCATCAGCAGCAGAATCGGCCATCGGTAGCGGTCTAAAAGGGGTGTTTGCTCCATCACTTTATCCCCTGTAGCTTCCTTATACAGTATATCGTTTCTACATAAAAACAACCATTTGAGTCTGCAAACTTTTAAGGTTCTGATTCAGCGATTCAGTGGTATACTTCTAAGGTATGATAAGCATTATCTTTTTCGTTCCCCTTGATGAAGTTCCTTTTGGGAGGAGTCCCAGGTGGAAGTGCGCCTATTGACCATTGCCAGTTGGCAGGAAGTTGCCCCGTGAAAATGGCCTGAGGAAGCACAGATTTCCCAGGCCATTTTGTTTTATTTCGCACAACAGACATTTTTGAGGAACACATCGTGAAAAGTGAATTCACTGTTGCCGATGCCTATCGTTACAACCGCACCTCGACTGTTCGCTGGATAACCTCACATCTCTGGCGGCACAAGTATTTTTTGCTGTTTTCCGTCCTCTGCTGGATGGGCGCTTATGCATCATTTTCCACGTTACAGGTCATCATTGGGAAAGCAGCCGATGAAATTTTGCATCCATCGTCTAATAACGCGCTGCTGTATATTGCCCTTTCCGCGATTGGCATTTCTTTCATGGATAGCATGTCATCATTGACTGGTGCGTTTTTGCTGGAAACCCTGGGCAAACGTTTCCAGAGAGATGCCCGCGAAGAACTGTACATCAGCCTGCTGTCCAAAAGTCAGGTGTTTCATGACCGCCAGCGTACCGGAGACATCATGGCGCGGGCAACCGAAGATATGACCGGACTCAGTGATATGGTCATTCCCGGGTTTATCTTCATTTTTGATAGCTGCATTGGGATTGTCATGCCACTGCTGTTTATCGCCAGTATTAAATTTGACCTGCTGCTCGTGCCACTGGTTTTCCTGATTATTTACGTATTTGTCGTCAGGAACTATGTCCGCCGTCTGAATCCAGTCATCGCCAGGCAGCGCGACCAGTTTGGTGTGATGGATGCGGTGCTGGAGGAAAGTATTTCCGGCATTGAAATTGTCAAAGCCAGCGCTCAGGAAACCTTTGAACGGCTCAAATTCCGCCGCAATGCCCGCCAGTTTAAAGAGTATTTTGTGCAGCAGGGACGGATTGAGGCGCGTTACCTGCCTTTGCTCATGTACGGTATTGCGTTTGGGCTGATGTTTTTTCACAGTATGTATCTGTACCGTCAGGATGAGCTTTCCATTGCGAACATCGTCGCAGTCATGGGGCTGTTTGGGGTATGGCGTTTTCCGGTGTTCATTTCCATTTTTTCATGGTCACTCATGCAAAATGGGTTAAACAGCGCCAGGCGTATCCTGACTATTATTAACGCGGAAACCGACCTTGATGAAAACGCCACCGGTTACGCGGGGGAACTGCACGGCGAGATTAGCTTTGAAAATGTCTCGTTTGGCTATGAAGATGGCATGGTGCTGGAGGATATTTCCTTCCATGTTGCACCGGGGCAAACCGTCGCTATTGTGGGGCAAACGGGTTCAGGGAAAAGTACCCTGACTGAACTGGTGAATCGCACCTACGATGCTACTTCGGGACGGATTCTGATTGATGGGGTAGATGTCCGGGACTGGAATCTGGATGCGCTGCGTTCACAGATTTCTAAAATTGAGCAGGATATTTTCCTGTTTTCGCGCACGATTGCGGAAAATATTGCCTTTGGTGCGCCGGATGCTTCACAGGAACGCATCGAACAGGCCGCAAAGGAAGCGCAGGCACATCAGTTTATCCTCTCCTTTAAGGACGGGTATCAAACCAAAATTGGGGAACGGGGTGTGACTCTTTCCGGCGGCCAGCGTCAGCGTATCGCGCTGGCACGGGCTTTCCTGAGTAACCCGCGCATCCTGATTCTGGATGACTCAACCAGCGCGATTGACAGCGCCACAGAGGATGAGATTCAGAAAGCGATCAAACGCGCTCAGCAGGGGCGTACCGTGCTGCTGATTACCCACCGCCTGTCCCAGATACGATGGGCAGACCGGATTCTAGTGATTGACCAGGGAAAATTGGTAGCCAACGGTACACACGAAGAACTGCTGCGCCGTTCGCCTCATTACCGCCGTATTTTTGCCCGTTACGAAGCAGCTTTGCCGGAACTTGAAGGTGAAGCTGTGAAAGAGTATGCGGAGGAAGCCGTCTAATGGGATTCTTCATGGATGGCCTCGATGCTGAGGCCTATGACCGTCAATATAATGACCGCCAGCTTGTGCAGCGTATTGTGCAGTATTTTCGTCCACAGCTTCCGCGTATGGGTACGGTAGCAACGGCGGTGGTGCTGACAGCAGGTGTTGATGTGCTGCTGCCGATTATCATTTCGCGCAGCCTGGACACGTTGCAGGAAGATTCCGCCAGCGCGAATCTCCTGCTGATAACGGTGCTGATCGCGGCGGCGGCTTCCCTTTCATGGGTATTTAACATGATTCGCCAGTGGCTTTCTTCTGAAGCGGTAGGGAATGTGGTTTTAAAACTGCGCGAAGATGCTTTTGATGCCGTTATGGATCGTGATCTTTCGTTTTATGATACTTTCCCATCCGGCAAGATTGTCAGTCGGGTAACTTCAGATACGGCAGCGTTTGCCCAGGTGGTGGTGCTGACGATTGACCTGATGAGCCGGATTCTGCTGGTTGGGTTTTTGCTGGTTTATCTGGCAACAGTCAGTGCCAAACTCATGCTGGTTCTGGTCGCCATTTCGCCGTTTGTGATGGCGGCGGCGCTGGCCTTCCGCAAGATCGCCCGTGACTGGGTGACTCAATCGCGGCGGGTGCTGGCCGAAGTCAGCAACCACATTCAGGAAACCGTCAGCGGAATCGGGGTTGCCAAGACATTCCGGCAGGAACGCACCATTTACGAAGAATTCCTGGATGTCAACCATCGCTCCTACCGAATCAACCTGCGTACAGGGTTCACCTTTTCCAGCATTTTTCCCATCCTGAATGTGATTGTTGGGTTTGGGACGGCGGGCTTGTTATATGTGGGCGGAAACGCAGTGCTGGATGGCTCACTCAGCGCGGGCGACTGGTATCTGTTTATTCAGGGTATGGCGCTGTTCTGGTTTCCCCTGACCAGCATTGCCTCCTTCTGGAGTCAGTTCCAGTTGGGGCTGGCCGCCGGAGAGCGAGTTTTTGCCATCATGGATGCGGAAAATAAGGTTGTTCAGACGGATACGATTGTTCCTGAACGTGTACGTGGGGACATTCGTTTTGAGCATGTGGATTTCTGGTACAACGAAAACGAAACCGTGCTGAAAAACTTCTCACTGCACATTCGGGCGGGGGAAACGCTGGCGCTGGTTGGGCATACGGGGTCGGGCAAGTCGAGTATCACCAAGCTGATTGCCCGCTTTTATGAATTTCAGGGCGGCAGCATTTTGATTGATGGACAGGACATTCGCAGCCTGTCCCTTCCCGACTACCGTCAACATCTGGGCATTGTGACACAAACACCGTTCCTGTTTGATGGCACAGTCATCGACAATATCCGTTATGGCAGCCAGGATGCTAGCGATGAGGAAGTTTATCGCGCGGCAACAGCCGTTGGCGGCGGGGACTGGATTAAAAGTTTGCCGCAGGGATTACAAACCCCTGTTGGGGAACGTGGCAGCAGCCTGTCGATGGGACAGCGGCAGTTGGTGGCGCTGGCGCGGGTGCTGCTGCAAAACCCCTCCATTTTTATTCTGGATGAGGCCACGGCCAGCATCGACCCCTTGACGGAAACGCTGATTCAGGAAGGGTTGGATACGGTCATGGAAAACCGCACCTCGATTGTGGTCGCTCATCGGCTGTCCACCATCAAAAACGCAGACCGAATTATTGTGCTGCGCGAAGGGGAAATTATCGAACAAGGCAGCCATGATGACCTGCTGGCACAGGGCGGCCACTACGCGGAACTGTATAACACCTACTTCCGCCATCAATCGCTGGAATATCTAAATACTAATCCTGATGAGCGCTTCGGGGTGTTGGAACGGTAGATGTAGACGGTTGGGGAACAATCCCAACCGTTTTACTCAAACGGCATGAGAGTTTGACCTCACAAGAAATCGCAGGTTATTTTTATCTATCCAGGCTAAAATTAAACAAAGATATATAAAATGTCCATTTACGGTGTTGAACGCAAGTACCGCTACAGCGCATTTGTTTTTGAGGTCGCCTTCGATTCGGGCAACGAAGCAAACCTGGATCAGCGCGATATTTTTTGGAGTGAGCCACCTGGCGACTCCCGGTGGGTTCGCAGTTTTTATTTTGACGACGTAAATGACCAACACATGCGGAACTTCTGCAAGCGTTTTGCGGAGGATGAAAGCTACCGAATAGCCTGTTTGGAGCAAAAGACGGATTGGGCTATTCGTGACCGATTATTCCGCCGGAACATCGGGCAGGAATATTGGCAAGATAGCCTGGTGAAAAGAGCTTTCGACGGGGATGTACCAGCGGTGTACAACTTCTTCAAAAAACACTGGAAGACGATTGTAGATTTGGAAGAATATCAACGAATTTACCAGCTTGATAATGCATTCCAACCCTCTCACGATGAATTTGATCCAGGCATTCGAGAGGCAGTGGAAAGTTTCAATCAGATTCCAGGTGTACAGACGCTCTTTTCGTGTCAAGGTGTGACCAAAACGATCCTTTACGAGAATTTAGATATTCTAGTTGACTCACCACATGCGCGTCTTGCCTATATCCGGTTTAAAACTATACCGGAAACCATTGAGGCGGTCTTGCAAACCTATGCCCCCTCCATCGCCCAATATAAGCCTATGTGGAAAATCCTGGAGTCTACAGGCGACAATTTACAGTTTCGGAAAACTATACTTGACCTCGCGCGATCTCTAAAAAATGCTGGGTAGTGAAGTGCATCTCCAGAGTTCGGGGTGGTTACTGCCCCGCAACCTCTTTTGCGGTGGGAATCCCTGCCAGCGAAGTTGCCTGCCAAACAGCATTGCGAATTGCTTTTTCGACCATTTCCGCCGCAAATGCTCCTATCACTGCCACATGTGCCGGATGCGTTCCGGTTGCCAGCCCAAAAATCGTATCTCCGTCAAACGGAGTATGTGCTGGACGAATCGCTCTGGCAATGCCATCCTGTGCCATTTGCGCGACCTTACAGACTTCTTCTTTGGTCAAACTGGCATTGGTCGCCACCACGCCTATCACGGTATTGGTGCTGGTTACATTGGCGGGCGGCAAATTTTTCATCATTTCCAGCGAATTGGCGAAAACTTTGCCCTCCGGCGGCAGGCGCAGTCCGGCGATAATTTGCCCACGTTCGTCCATCACATCGCCGGCAGCATTAACGGCAATTAGCGCCGCCACGATAAGACCACTCCCTAAATCAATACTGACGGAGCCGATTCCGCCTTTGGTCGCAAAAGTTGCACCCAGCGCCCCACCAATTTTTGCCCCTGCCCCTGCCCCGACTGACCCCTGTTCTACCGGATTGTCTGAAGCGTTCTGGCAGGCAGCATATCCCATCTCCGAATCCGGACGGCGTTTAGGATTGCCCGTATCTAAATCGTACAGAATCGCGCCGGAAACAATGGGGACAACTCCAGCGCGGGTTTCGTAACCGATGCCCTGTGCTTCCAGAAAGCGCATAACACCATCCCCTGCTGCCAGCCCGTAGGCGCTGCCGCCCGCTAAAAATATCGCGTTAACATGCTGAATGAGGTGCATCGGGCGCAGCAAATCGGTTTCGCGTGTACCGGGAGCACCGCCGCGCTGGTCGATTCCGCCGACGGTATTCGGCGGGCAGAGAATCACGGTGCATCCAGTTGGGCCGTCGTCGAGGTCATGGGCATGGCCGACTTTAATTCCGGGGACATCCGTTAGGGTGAAATTCATGGGAGTTTTCCTATCACGTTCGCCCGATTATAACGAACATAGGGGCGTAGGGACACGGCATTGCCGTGTCCCTAACAGACAGGGCATTTTATTGGTAGCCGCCGGAAATATACTGCCGCAGCGTGTGGGCTTCGCCCTCAAAATAGTCAAGCTGGGCTTTGACGGCATCCCCAATGGATACGATTCCCGCGAGCTGCTCCCCGTCCATCACAGGCAGATGACGAATCCGTTTATTGGTCATGGTGTTGGTGACATAGGTGAGGTCGTCATCCATAAGCGCAATGATGAGGTCTTTGGTCATCACATCACTGACCTTCAACGAAAAAATTTTTTCACCGTGTCTGGCAACGGCACGCACAATATCCCGTTCCGAAATGATGCCTACTGGATGCTCAGCATCATCAACGACCACAAGCGCCCCGATGTTATACTCCGCCAGCAGTTTACTCGCGGAATCAAGCGTGTGATCTGGCCTGGCTGTGATTACGTCCGAACTTTTTTTCTTGAGGATGTCACGGACTTTCATACCCAACACCTTCCACCACAAATAAATTTTTCTTAACACAGCATAGCACAAAAATAGAAACCTGTTAAATCTGGCAGCGTAGAATCAGCTTTGCTTTATAATTAAGCTACACAAAAAGTAGCAAAAATGATGATGCAAGATTTAAGCGGTCAAAAACTGGGTCAGTACGAACTGCGCGAACGGTTAGGGCGCGGGGGAATGGCAGAAGTTTACAAAGCCTACCAGCCCGGCATGGATCGTTTTGTTGCGGTGAAGGTCATGCTGGGACATCTGGCAGACGACGAAGGGTTTATTACCCGTTTTAAGCGGGAAGCCCAGAGTGTTGGCAAACTGCGCCATCCCCACATCGTAAACGTCTTTGATTTTGGCGTGGAGCGTAATATTTACTTCATGGTGATGGAGTACATCGAAGGGGACAATCTGAAGCATTATATTCAACAGCGCCATGCGCTGCCCCTACTGGACTCCTTAAAAATCGCTTCTCAAATTGCGGACGCGCTGGATTACGCCCATAACCGGGGCATGATTCATCGTGACCTTAAACCCGCCAATATCATGTTCGCGGATAAACAGTATCAACATGCGGTGCTGACCGATTTTGGCATTGCGCGGCTGATGGGTCAGTCCGGCTTAACGGCAAGCGGCGCGATGGTCGGGACACCTGCTTACATCAGCCCGGAGGCGGCGCGGGGCGAAAGTGTGGATGAACGAGCAGACCTGTATGGGTTAGGCATCATCCTGTATGAAATGCTCACGGGTAAAGTGCCGTATGATGCTGATACTCCTCTGGCAGTTATCATGAAACATATCAACGCGCCCCTGCCGACCCCCCGCGATTATGGGCGCGAGGTTCCGCCGGAAGTAGAAAAAATTGTCGTCAAATCCCTGACCAAAATGCCGGCTGACCGTTATCAAACGGCTGCGGAAATGAAAACCGCCCTTCATGAAGTCATCAGCCGCTTGCCGGAAATCTCAAAACGAACCCCTGCCCCTAAAACGGCCTCTGTGTCTGTCGATGATGACCGCACTATGATTGATTCGATGGGCGGCAGAACCGTCCAGCGTACCGACATCAGAGATTTGGAAAGCACGCTTCCACCCGCCGAAAAACGCAGATTTCCGTTTGCCATTGTAGGGGCGGTTATTTTGCTGGCGGTGCTGGGAGTCATTGGATTTTTGCTTTTAAGCGGCGGTGAGGAGGATGAAAAAGAAAGCAAAGAAGTTGCTCAAAGCACCTCCTCTATTTTAATTGCCGCTACTTCCACGCCGACGGAAACATCAACTGCCGCGCCTCCGACGGAGACCCTCACAGCTACCGATGAACCTAGCGCTGTACCAACCACAGTCGTTCCTCCAACAGAAACGCTCACCCCTGTACCAACAACTGCCGTTCCGCCGACAGAAACCTTTACACCGATTTCCCCAACGGAAACACTTACAGCGACTCCTGTCCCACCAACCGCGACTCTCACCGTGACGCCTGTACCAACCACAGCCGTTCCCCCAACGGAAGTAGTGATTGCAACTGTCACCTCTATTCCGGCGGTTGCACCCCCTACAGAAGTCGCGGCGGCTGCCAACAGTATAGAAATGACTCAGGTAGAATTTGCCACTGTGCCTCGGCAGATTCAGCTTTTTCCCATACCTGCCGATGATTTTGTGGCGGAAACACACTTTTTCTTTGTCCCCGCAGGAGATTTTGAAGGGGCAGGCTTATACGTGGAACTGGCCGACAACAGCCGCATTGAATTTGTGCGGGCATACTGCACTCCTAACGAAACCACCTGTGTTGGTTCTGGGGTCTACCTGGATTATCTGGGCAGTGAAGGCTTTAATACCCTGCTGCTGCATGAGGCTGCCCCCTTTGACTCCGATGAAATTTATCTGCGGCTCACGCGCACAGGGGCGACTTATACAGCAGAATATCGTGGGCAGGCAGAATGGCAGACCCTTGCCCAATTTGAAGTGCCTCAAGAAACCCTGCAAGTTGGCATTGTCGCACAGTCCGCATCTGAAGGAGACAATCCGAATAATCTGCCGCCCGCCCCTGTGAATTTTGTTTCGTTTACGCTCCAACCCTCTCAGGAAATCGCAGCAGTCCCCTCTGCTGAACTATCACGGGTTTCAGGGCTGTCGCCGATTCAGGATGAGGTTGAAAATCTACTCTGGGCGGGCGATTTTGAACAGGCCATGCAAACGGTCAATACCGCGCTGGATGCCAACCCGGACGATCTGGAAGCGCTGGCCGCCCGTTCTATGCTGTATCGTCGGAATGGTGATACCGACCTGGCTTTGGCCGATGCTGACCGGATTATTGAACTCGCGCCAGAAAATCCACTGGGGTACATTGCCCGCGCAGATATTTTATACAACTGGCCTGTCATGGATTATCCGGCGTCGCTGGAAATTCTGGAAACCGCGTGGGAATTTTCACGCGGGAATCCGCACGTTTTATGGCGCATGTCCCGCGCCCGTACTTATGCGGACGGTAATGAAACCGTCGCCAGAGATGAGTTTAATCGGGCGGTGGAACTTGGCGCTCAGGGCATGGATTTTTACTTATTTGCAGGTGAATATCTCTTTATTACTCAGGACTACGAAAAAGCTGAACCTTACCTGAGAATGGTGCATAACAGCTTCCTGAGAGATGAATATACCATGCTCTATCTGGCGGGAACGCTAGTGCAGCTTGGGCGTGCCGATGAAGGCTATCAGGTAGTGTTGGAGTTTCCCTGGGGAACAGACTATTTCTGGGGCAATCCCAGCGAAAGTTTTTACGGGGATATGGCTTTTGTTGCATTTAAGGCCGGGGAATATGAGCAGGCACGGGAATGGGCGCGGGATGGCATGGCGCTTTCGGATGCAGCCTACAAGTGCCAGCATATCATGGGGCTGCTTAGCTGGTATGCGGACGGCGACCTTGAGCAGGCTTTAGCTTATCTCGACCCCTTGATGCAGGTCGAGTATTCCGGCTGGCCGTATTTCACCCCTGAATTTGGACATACGGTTGAGCTTGACCGGGCGCGGATCCTGGCCGCTGCCGGAGAATCCTCCGCCGCCTTGGATGCGTATACGCTGGCGCTGGAAAATAACGGTGAATGGCCTGATATTTATGAAGGGCGGGCAGCGTTATCTCTGGCAGCAGGGGATACGGAAGCGGCACTATCCGATTTGCGGCGGGCGTTTGACCTCAGTGGATATGGTCGCCCCGATTTGGATAGGCGCAACCGCTTAAGACAGCAAATTGTGGATGTGTTCTGGGGAGAAGAAGCCGTGGAGGTGATCAATCCGCCTGCGGCCTTCCACCTGACCGAATCCGATTTGAGCATTCCGCTGCTCTCTGGCTTGAATCCGGTGATGGATGAATTTGAGCCGTTTTTCCTGCATGATGACCCCCAGTTTACGCTGGGCATCATCAATGACCGTCTGGCGGCAGAACCGGATAACATTGAACTGCTGGCGGCGCGGGTGATGATTTTTATTGAAATAGAGGATATGGACGCTGCCAGAGCCGATGCTGACCGAATCATCGAACTTGCACCGGACAACCCGCTGGGCTACCTGATGCACTTCCAGATTGCATCCCACTGGTCGGTGGATGACCCGGCAGCAGCGCTTGAAAATGCGACCAGAGCCTATGAACTCGCGCCGAACAACCCAGAAGTTCTCTGGCGGCTGGCATGGGCATATATGCGAAATGATAAGTGGGCGGAAGCAGCCAGCTATTACGATCTGGCAGAACGGGCAGGCGCAAAGGGCTATCGTTATGGGCTGGCGGCGGGTATGTTCTGGTATGACGACGTACAGTATGAACGGGCGGTTGAGCCGCTAAAAACATTTTTGGTGGCTGATCCCGATAATTTATATTATGGGACATATCTGCTGGCAGCACTGATTCAGACCGGACAAACTGACCTTGCCCTACAAATTGCTTCCAGCCTGACTCGTTATGCGGATAACGAGCCGGACGCGTATAGTGGGCTGGCCTATGTCGCCTACCGTGCGGGCAACTATCCGCAGGCCAAAGCCTGGGCGCAGGTGGCGCTTGCCCTGAGCCAGGAGGATAGTTATCAAGCCCGCTATGTCCTGGCGCTGCTTAAATGGGAACAGGATCAGGACTTAAACGGGGCGATAGAAGCGTTAACCGCGCTGGAAGGCAGTGAGCCAAATGGGATTTTTATGGATCCGCCATTCGGCCATCACCTGCTGCTGGATATGGCACGCATTTATACCGCCGCCGGAGAATATCAGGCCGCTGTTGATACCTATACCCGTGCCATTGAGCAGGATTTTTCCTCTGAGCCGTTTGTCTATGAACTGCGGGCAGATGTTTACCTGCTGATGGGAAATCCAGATGCCGCCCGCGAAGATTTGCGGCAGGCTGTGGAAAGAACGGAAGATGAGGCCGAACGCGAACGGCTGTTTGAACGGATTCTTGAACTGGGGCCGGAATAAAAATACGGGGCTTTTTAGCCCCGTATTTGCTATTGATAGCGTGCCTGGAGGGATTCGAACCCCCGACCCCTTGCTCCGTAGGCAAATGCTCTAATCCACTGAGCTACAGGCACATTGTACCCGCATTGTAACAGAGATTACTGTCCTGTCAAGGCTGATTCTTCATCCTCACCAAAAGAAATCCCCATGTTGCGGGCCGTATGAACGGGTTCGCCGTTCGGGTCGACGCGCTTGAGGGTAGCAATCGCTTCGGCAATCGGGACTTCAACCATATCTTCGCCGCGCACTCCGACCATGTACCCCCATTTTTCTTCCTGAACCAGCCGCAGCACATTCGCGCCAAATCGAGTCCCCAGCCATCGGTCATAGACGGTAGGGCTGCCGCCGCGCTGAATGTGGCCTAAAACCGTGACACGGGTTTCGGCGCTGGTTTTTTCCATGATGAGCTTGCCTACATGGTCGCCAATGCCCCCCAATCGTTTTTGCTGCGGGTCAATATAATGTAGCTGCCCTTCTTTTTCCAGAGCGCCCTCCGCCACCATCACCAGACTATGCAAACGCCCGGTCCGCCGCATTTCCCGCACTTTTTTACAGACCGCTTCAAGGCTAAATGGAATTTCCGGTATCAGGATAATATCCGCGCCACCCGCGACCCCTGCTTCCAGCGCAATCCAGCCCGCATTTCGTCCCATCACTTCCAGCACCATCACCCGATGATGACTTTCTGCGGTGGTGTGCAGCCTGTCCAGCGCTTCCATCGCAATATTGAGGGCAGTATCGAACCCGAAGGTGCGGTCTGTACCCCCCAGGTCATTATCAATCGTTTTAGGGACACCGACGGTTTTCACGCCTTTTTGTAGAAGCTGCTGTGCAATGGTCATCGTGCCGTCCCCGCCGACCATCACCAGCGCATCAATGCCCATCGTTTTGAGATGGTCGATCACCTGATTGGACACATCCTCATACACGATGCTGCCGTCGGGCTGGGGTGTGGGGCGGCTGAACGGATTGCCCCGGTTGGCCGCCCCTAAAATCGTCCCGCCCTGCCGCAAAATGTCCTCTACCACATTTTCATTCAAGGGGATTCCCGGTTCTTTTGCCAGCACCCCATCAAAGCCGTTTCTTAAGCCCACCACTTCCCATCCATATTCCCGAATGGCGGTCAGGGTGGCGGCACGAATAACCGCGTTTAAACCGGGTGCATCTCCGCCGCCTGTTGAAATCGCAATTTTTTTGGTCATCAGCCTTTCCTCACAATCTACTTTGCCCGATACCAGCGCGATTGGTCGGGCAGCAGGACAAAAATTTCCCCCTGTGGGCCGGAAAGATAACGGATTCCCGTCACGGAGTCGGTTTGAACGGAGGCGGTATACCCCAGTTCGGCGGTGGTTGCCCATCCCAGGCGCTCCTGAAGGGCTTTATCACCGCGCCACAACTTACCAAATCCCCGGCGCGGCTGCAACAAGCCCTGTGGAATCTGCAAATTAAAATCGACTTCCGGCTCGCCCTCCGCAAAGGTATCCGGTGCGACAACCCATGCCGGAAAACGGCTGTCGTTAAACATCACGTAAATGGTCAGCCCGCTTTGTGTCCAGAGCATAAACCCGTTTTGCATGGCCTGAAACGCGGCCTGAGTCATCACCACTTCGGTGAAAGGGCAGTTTGGCGGGGCAGGGCTGAAAAACCAGGCATAAGGACAGCTTCCTTCAAGCGTTGCCGAAGGAGGCGGGCTTTTTGATGGGGTAAACGTGATAGTTGGCGTTAGGGTAATGGTCGGAGTTGGGGTTACCCACGGCATCGGGGTGCGGGTGCGGGTGGGAATACGGGTCACGGTTGCCGTATCCGTGACCGTTGGCGTCGGCGAATCCGGCGGCGTGAGCGTCACCAGCAGCGACCCAGAAACGGTTTCAGAGGTGGAGGTTGCTGTTGGGGTGATTCCAGCGATTGTGGTAGGTGTATGGGTCAGCAGCCGAAGCGGAGTAATCGTCGGGGGAGGCAGGGTTTCTTCATCAATCAGGCGCGGGGCATCGGAAGTTGGCGCGGCAGCCTCCTCCGAAATACATGCCGCCGCCAGAATGACCAGCAGAAAGACCCCCGCAAACTTCATCAACTACAAAGAGCCACCGTATACCGGAAGGTGCGCTCCGCTAATGTCTCTGGACACTTCTGACGCCAGAAACGCCAGCACCCCCGCCATTGATTCCGGCGCGACCCACTTTTTAAAATCAGCATCCGGCATCGCTTCACGATTTTGGGGAGTATCCAGTGTTGAAGGAATCACGGAATTAACATTAATGCCGTGCGGTTTTAGCTCTTTTGCCATTGATTCGGTCAGGCGGAACACGGCCGCTTTGCTGGCACTGTAAGCAGTATGATTTTTTGTGCCTTCCTGCCCGGGTTTTGCGCCCACGCTGATGATGCGCCCGCCTGCCCCTTTTTCAATCATGACTTTTGCCACGGCCCCACTCACCAGAAAAACGGAACGGGCGTTAAGATCCATCATAAAATCCCACATTTCTTCGCCCGTTTCATGAATAGGAGTGCCGCCGCGATACCCCCCCGCGATATTAATCAGCACGTCGATTCTGCCAAATTTACCTGTCACTTCTGCTACCATCGCCGCAACGGATTCTTTGTCGGTAATATCCGCTTCACACAGCAGCCAGCTTTCAGGAATATCCGCGCCAAAAGCCCGTTCAAAATGCTCTTTTTTGCGATCTACCAGCGCGAGTTTTGCGCCCAGATCATCAAAATAGCGGGCAACCGCGCTGCCCAGATTGCCCGCCGCGCCTGTCACCAGCACCACCCTGTCTTTTAAATCGGTATACATGATATTTCTCCCAACTATATATATTTTTCATTTTAGCTGACCCGCAGCGTAAATGCTGTGGAAAGCAGGCGGTCTACCACCGAAGCGGCGTGACGATAACCGGGGAAGGGATAATAGATCATGGCGGATTCTATTTTTGACTCCGGAGAAAGCTGCTGAAGGGTCTTTGCAAGGGTAGGGGCTTCATAGGCGTGCATAGTTTCGACGTTTGGTGTCAGCAGATAGTACAGGCGGCGCACGATGGAGTCTTGGTTAAGCGTAGTCAGATAAAGCTGCCCGTCCGGTTTCCGTACCCGCAGCAGTTCCTTTAAAAAGGAAAGGCTGTCATCAATGTGTTGTAACACCCCCGCGCAGATAATAATGTCCATCGACTGATCGGGCAGAGGGAGGGTCATGCCGTTGGCCTGTACCACCCAAAAGCCTTTTTCCGCGCAAAATTTTAACATCTGCGGCACAAAATCGACTCCGATGACTGTATTTTGGGCGGTTAGGGATTGGGAAAAGTGACCCGTTCCCGGCCCCAAATCCAGAATGATTTTGCCGCGCACCTCCCCAATCCAATTTAGAACCAGACGCTGCTGGGTATAAAAACTGCGTGCCGAATCATAATGAGAGGATTCTACACTGTCGCCAAATTGAGAAACCGAGTCGTGAAACCAGCCTGCCCAGTCGGTCATTTTTGCTCCATGAATTGTTTCCACCACAGCATAAACGTGAGCAGCCCCCAGAGTTGATAGCCGTTGTCGCGTTTGCGCTGCATATGCTCCTGAATCATTTTTTGAATATTGGACGGCTGCCAGATGCCCACTTCCGTGAGATTTTTAACGGAAAGGGTATCTATGAGCAGGTCGCGCAGTTCTTCGCGCAGCCATTTGGCAACCGGAATATTAAAGCCTGCTTTGGGGCGGGTGAGGGTATTGTTGGGCAGCCGTTTTTCCATGGACTTCCGTAAAATGTATTTGCCCACCCCGCGCCGCAGTTTGTAATCCGCAGGCAGCGACGCCGCAAATTCTACCAGCGTATAATCCAGGAACGGCACTCGCGCCTCTAACCCGTGCGCCATGCTCATCCGATCCACTTTTGCCAGCATGTCATTCGGCAGATAAAAACGGGTGTCCACATACAGCAGCTTATCCAGCATGTCCTCTGATTGGCAGCGCTCGTAATAGCGGCGGTAGGTATCAAACAGGCGGGTGCTGCCGTTCAAAATGCCGTTTGCTAAAATCTGCCGTTTTTGTGATTCGCTGTGAATCTGCCGCCAGACGGCATGAGCATCCTGCCAGCCATACCCCATGCCGTTGGTGAAACGTTGTAATTTTTCCCGTCGGGAGACTTTAGCATCCGATACAGGCAGTAAATCAATAAACGGCTGCACGGTCGTTTCAATCACTGGGCGCGGGATAAATTCGGTGAGCCGCGCCCACTGCGTAGCGATATAGGTCGGATAGCCCGCTAAAATCTCATCTGCGCCGTCCCCTGCCAGCGCGACGGTGACATGTTCGCGGGTCATCTGTGATAGGTAGTATACGGGAATCATGGAGGAATCGGCCAAAGGGTCTTCGCCATGCCAGACAATTTTAGGCAGAATCGCGGCTAAGTCGGGGGTGACAGTGCGCTCATAATACTGGGTGTTTAAATGAGCAGCCACTTCCCGCGCATAGGGGGCTTCGTTGTAACTGGGTTCACCAAATCCCATAGAAAAGGTTTTGACCGCGCCGGTGGCCGTATTTTTCATGCAGGCGACTACCGCGCTTGAATCCAATCCACCGCTTAAAAATGCCCCTAACGGTACATCCGACATCAGGCGGCGTTCAACGGCAGCATGAAGCAGCGTATCAAACTGCTCAGTTGCCTCCTCAAAAGTGAGGTCAGTTTTACGGCTGTAATCAACGTCCCAGTAGGTGACAATTTCCAACTCGGGGGAGTTTGCCTTCACACGCATCCACTGCCCCGGCTCAAGCTGCCGGATGCCGCGAATCATGGTCATTGGGGCGGGCGTGTAATTCAGCGAGAGATACAGGTCAAGCGCGGTAGTGTCCAGTTCACGCTGGCAGGCGGGATGTGCCAGAATCGCTTTGATTTCCGACCCAAACAGGAAAGTATCTCCAAACAGGCCGTAAAAAAGCGGCTTGATGCCCAGTCGGTCACGCACCAGGAAAAGCTCCTGCTTGCGCCCATCCCAGATAGCAAATGCGAACATGCCGTTCAGGTAATGAATGACCTCCGCGCCGTATTCCTCATACCCATGTACAATGGATTCGGTGTCCGTCTGAGAAGTAAAAACATGGCCTTTATTCAGCAGGTCGTTGCGTAAAATTTGATGGTTGTAAATTTCACCGTTAAAAGTAATCCATACCGATCCGTCTTCGTTGGACATAGGCTGTTTGCCACGTTCCGAAAGGTCAACAATGCTCAAGCGCCGATGCCCCAGCCCCACTGCCCCCCGCACCCATTCCGCCTGACCATCCGGCCCACGATGGGCGATAAGACGTGTCATTTTTTCGACAATTTCAGGGTCGGCTGGCTGCCCATCTACATGAAAAACACCTGCTATTCCACACATGGTTATTCAAAGCGCTCCTTTCGCAAGGCGGCTATCTGGTCACTCAACAGGGCCATCACAAAAATTAAAACGCCATTCATCATCAAAAGTAAAGCGCCAATGCTGTAGCCCTCCTGCATAATAAGGAAGGGAATCGTCCACACCAGCCCCACGATAATTAAAAACAGGCTGATAGGTAAAAACAGACGCAACGGGTCGAGCAGGGTTGCCAGCCGCAAAATCAGCAGTAGGGTATCGAATCCGGTGGACAGTTTGACGGTGCTTTTGCCCACGCGACGGTTCACTTTGATCGGCATAAAATCAACCGCATAACCCCGATTCATAAAAATCAGGGTGCTGGTGGTGGAAAAGGAAAATCCATCCGGGAACAGGTGTAAATATTTAAGCAGAACTTCCCGCCGGAAGAAACGCATCCCCGAATTTAAATCCGGTATAGGCCGCCGCATTAAAAAAACAGACATCTGCTGCAACAGCCATTTTCCCGGCATCCTCCACAGGGGACTGTGAAAAGCGTTCGCCCGTTTGCCAATCAGCAGGTCGTAGTCATGCATATGCTCCGCCAGCATGACCAAATCCTCAATCCGATGCTGCCCATCAGAATCCATCGTGGCTACAAATTCCGTCTGGGCGTACCGGACTCCGGTTTTCAGGGCTGCCCCATAGCCGCGATTCAGCCGATGATTCAGCAGAGTCAGGCACGGGCTGGATAAAAAAGACTGCACTTTTTCGGCGGTCTGGTCGGTTGAACCATCGTTCACCACAATCACCCGCCACCCCCGGCTTTCGCAGATAGGCAGCAGGGCTTCCAGCGCCGCGCCGATTCCGCCTTCTTCGTTATAGGCGGGGATTACTAAAGTTAATTCACCCATTGATTTTCCTCAAACCGAGGCCAGTATGATGAACGCTGGTTAGAAAAGTTGACAAGTAAGCACATGGATGTGATATTATACAAGAAGAATTCCGCGTGCCAAAGACCCGCATGTCTGGTGTGAAAAGCATGACACACACGCACCCGTCCGAGCAATCGGCACATGCAGCCCGGACTGCATGAAACGGTCTCTGCCTCTGTCCAGGTCAAGCAGGTAGCAATGCGGCGAGGTTAACCAACGTGGGAAACAGACAAGTAATCCCGAACGCCTTTTGGCAACGGGATAGGGGGTGCAGTAGTTCATCCTGTGTAGGCTTACCCCTGCACGAAACAGTCCTACCAGTGTCCTTTAAAGACATCGGAAAGGGAACTATAACTATGAACCCAAGAGTTAACGAGGGCAGATTCACGCTCACTTGCCCTTGACGCTCTCTTAACGCAGTGATACTATTCGCTGACCTATTAGGCAGACGAGAACCCCTGCGTAACCTGGGTTGCCAGGCAATGCGTAT
>CAZKZS010000031.1:0-23835 GCA_964557285.1 uncultured Anaerolineae bacterium
GCCCGTTGTCCGATTTTTTACTCTCATCGCGGAATAAGCAGCACCTGACCAACATAAATTAGATTCGGGTTGCTTAGACCGTTGACGGCTGCAATCCGTGTAACCGTGACGTTATAGCGCAGACCAATACGGAAGATATTTTCACCCGCCTGCACCACATGAGTCAGGAACGGCCCGCCTGTGCCAGTAGTAGGCGTCGCCGTTGGCGTGACTCGAATAACAGGCACTTTTAAGATTGTCCCCGCCGGAATCACATTCGGGTTGGTGATGTTGTTCATGGAGGCCAGCGTTTCAACAGTCGTATTGTACAGCAGCGCGATTCGGAAAAGGGTTTCACCCTGCTGAACAATGTGCGTGCCGGGAGGATTGCCCGTGACCGGCGCGGCAGCCCCACCTGACCCATCGGAGGTTGGGGTTGGTGCGACAGCCGTTGCACCGGAAACCGTGGTTGAAGTTGGCCGCAGAGTCGCGGTGGCCTGTGTTCCCTGCCCGGACCGCATCGGAATGATAAGCTGCTGCCCAACTGTGATAAAACCGTTTTCGTTCAGACCGTTGACAATGATAATGGCTTCGGAAGAACTATTAAATCGGTTGGCGATTCCCAGGACCGTATCTCCCGCCTGAACCGTGTAATTGGTGCGTTCCGGAAATTCATCCAGAATATCGGGCGGTACTGTTGCTGTAGCACGGCGAGTCGCGGTGGCGGTGGGTTCATCAGGTTCTTCGGTAGGCTCGTCGGTCGGTTCTTCAGTCTGTTCTCCCTCTGAGGTAGGCGTGGGGTCGGTCGGGCCTTCACCGATTTGCACCAGGCGGGCATCATCCACATAAATATTATTCACGCCCACCGCACCCTGGGGATTGCTGCGGACAAAAACGGTTACAGCAGTGGCCTGCGCCGTCGCTTCTACCGAAAGCTCACGGTATTCATCATAAAAAGTGGTCGCGTCCGACCAGATAATCGCCTCGGATGCCCCATCCTGTCCGCCGCTTGGGTCAATCCCGACCTGCACTTCTACATCCTGCGGCTGGATAGATTGGTCGGGGTCTTCAAAAGTGGCTGATGACCAGACATAGATAAAAACAGAAAAACGCAGTTCTGCCCCCGGAGTGACAGGGACGCGCTGATACACGCCGCCCTCATGGGTAGCAAAAAAGGTATTGTATTCCTGGGCGGCGCTGCCGCTATGAACACGGTTAGCCGGGGCGGGTTGATAATCGGGTCGCAGATTGACGGAGGAAGGAGCGCCGGGGGGTGGGGGCAGACTCCAGGGCTGCCAGCTAGGCGCCAGCCGCAGGGAGGGGTCGCCGCCAATGGCAACATATTCTCCTTCAAATCCCCCGTTTTGGAGTAAATTTTCACCCTGCAAGGCTGCGACAGGCTGCGGGGTAGATGAAGCAGCGCTGATGAGGGCAAGAATCAGCGCCAGACACACAGTAAAGTGAATCAAGATTGATTGGCGGTGTCGCATGAATGATCCCCTTAACATCTTTTCCTATTCATTTTGCACGCCACATAGGATTTAGCGCAAGCAAAAACCGCTATCCCCACCAGGCTAGCCACTTCTCGCGGCTTATGTCCAGGTATTCGGGGATGGTGTCGCCAATATCCAGCGTCGCTGAAAATTATAACGCTCCTGTAAGTCATGTACCACACGTCGCCAATCGTAATTTCCAGTGGGAGGGGTCAGGGGGTGCTGAGGGGGAATAATTTCAATACACTCGAACCCTCCGGCAACGAGATGGTGCATTTTATCCACCTGATGAAGTGGGCAAACCGTACCAACACGCATCAGGACTGGGGTTGGACAGTTTTGAGAACAGTCTCGACACTTTGCAGGAGTTCAGTGGGGCCAAAAGGTTTGGTGATGTAGTCATTAACTTTGGCGATATGAAGTCCCAAGATTTTATCAATACTCTGGGCTTTGGCGGTCACAATAATCACCGGAATATCTTTAATGGTGATGTCCGATTTCATCTGCTGGTAAATTTCCCACCCATCCATATCCGGTATCATCAGGTCGAGGAGAACCAGTTGGGGATGCACGTTTCGGATGAGCGCCAGCCCGCTGACTCCATCCTCTGCCCCATGAACGGTATAACCTTTGCGGGTCAGGATGAGTTTTACCAGGTCCATCATTTCGGGTTCATCTTCGATGCATACAATATCAACCCCACGCATACAATCCTCCAGAGCCAGTATTATTTTTCAGTCTACCACAAAAAAACAGACTGTCTACCAACCCGACCTTATTCATGATAGGCTTCCAAGTATAATAGGTATAAGAAACCAATGGCCTAAGCCGCTATGAATAAAGGGGATGATCATGCTTGTGGAATTATATATTTCCAATCTGCCGCCCGGACTGGATGAAGTGCAGGTCAAAGAATTTATTGACCTGCCGGGGACTGTAACATCGGTTTCGCTACTCGTTAACCAACGCACCGGTTTACCGCGCAACGCGGCCATGCTGGATGTGGAGACAGAGGAAAAATTCTGGATGGTGCTGCGGCTGATGAATCGGAAGGTCGTTGGCGGCTATCGTCTGCTGACATCCCCCAAAGAACCAACGCAAAAGCTGCGGATTCCGCCGCATATTTTAAAAGCGCAGTCCAAATCTATCGCAGAATATCTGGGAGAGGCGGACTTAAAGCCCAAAGTCCAGATTCACCGGATGATTCGCCTGTGTGGAGTCGATTTTGTGCAGGCGCTTCTGGATGAAACCAACCGCATTGAAAAAGAGGGCGGGCTGATGCTGCCGGATGGCACACGCCGACGCACCAAAGGCGGAGTCTTTTTTCATCTTGCCCGCAATAACATCAGCCACAAAATCCTGAAGCCGATTTTTTTCGCACCCCTGCCGGAACCGACTGCCCAGCGCACCACTCCGCAGCCACGACAGACCGCGCCAAAAGAAGCCGCCAAACCCAAACCCAGAAGGGCAGAAGAAGTGCTGACCGACCTGCGGCAGTTGTATCGGCAGGCACAGCAAAAAATGATCCAGTTGCAAAGTTCCGGCGCGGCCACTACCGAAGTGATGGCCGCGACACAGCAGATGTATCGCATCAAAAGCCAGATTGATGCTTTTCTGAAAAAGTATCCCAATCTACAGTGAAAAATATGGACACCCTTAAATAAGTTTGATACACTTTGCTTAATGCGTTTTAAGCTGTGTGTTTATGTTAAAAATAGAGAGAATCTGCGCCTGTCTGTTGAGAGGTTATTTTTTTAAGATTCTCCCGGATGATGATGAACAAAGACGAAAGCCCCGCGATAGAAGAACCTCCGTCTTTCTACCTGTGGTTCAGCACGAGTAAGGATAATAAGCAATGGATTCGGTAAGTGGGCTTATTGTCCTGCTCGTTTTCATTTTTCTTCAGGGGGTGCTGACCACCCTGTATACTGCCCTATCAAGCGCCCGCAAAGCCCAGATTCGGGAGCTGGCCGAAGATAAATACCCTGGAGCAGCGCTGGCCTTAAAACTCGCTGGCAACCCGCTGCATCTGCTGGCTGTCTATCAGTTCTGGTCGATATTGCTGATTATTCTGGAAGCGGGGATTGCCATGTCGTTTCTCGCGCCGGAGGTAATTGACTGGCTGCGCGAGGCAGGCGCAGGCGCAAAAACGGCTGAAATTCTGGCATATGGGGTAGGAGCGCCTGTACTGACTCTCACCCTGCTGGTATTCAGTTATCATGTGCCGACAGCCGTGACCATCGGGCGGGATGAAAAGTTTGCCGCGATGGTTTCCACTGCCATGAGCTTTTTATATTATCCCCTGTACCCATTGGCTTCCGCGTTGCAGGTGCTAAGCGGACGGGTATCTCTAGCAATGGGGATACACCCGATTGTCAAAGTCACCGAAGAAGAAATTAAGACGCTAGTGGATGAGGGGTCGGAAGATGGCCTGATTGAGGATGACGAAAAGGCCATGATTTATTCCGTCTTTAAGTTTGGGGATACGCTGGCGCGTGAAGTGATGGTGCCGCGTATTGATATGGTCGCGGTTGACCTGAAAACCAATTTAAAAGAAGCGCTGGATACCATCATCAAAGCCGGCCATTCACGGATTCCGGTTTATGAGGACACCATCGACAACATTAAGGGGCTGCTTTACGCCAAAGACCTGCTTAACGTCTGGCAAAAAGGGGAGGAAATGGGCGACCTGGCTTCGCTGCTGCGTGCGCCTTATTTTGTACCAGAATCGAAAAAAGCAGCCGATTTGCTGGCCGAATTTCAAACGCGCAAAGTTCACCTTGCCATCGTCATTGATGAATACGGCGGCACGGCGGGGCTGGTCACTCTGGAGGACCTGATTGAGGAAATCGTCGGGGAAATCCGCGATGAGTATGACCTGCTGGAAGAAGAAGAATATCAAAAAATTTCCAGTACAGAGTATATCTGTGACGCAGGACTCGACCTTGATGACCTGAATGAACTGCTGGATGCCGAACTGCCCACCGATGAAAGTGATACGCTGGGCGGGTTTATTTTTACGGCATTAGGCAAAGTTCCTGAAGTGGGCGATAAAGTGGTGGCCGAAGGCATTGAAATGGAAGTGTTAACGCTCAACGGCCGCCGGATTCAAAAAGTCCGTGTCACCAAAATCGAAGAACTGAGCGATAATCCTTCTCCGGTATCAGAATCGGAGCTAGTGACCCCTGAATGACTGAACAAGAGAAAATGGCGCTTATTGCCGACGCGATTCGGGCAAGTGAGCAGGCATATATCCCCTACAGCCACTACCGCGTCGGAGCAGCACTTTTAACGACCGCCGGAAAAATCTTTTTGGGCTGTAATGTCGAAAATGCGTCCTATGGCGCGACCATCTGCGCGGAACGTACCGCCGTAGTCAAAGCGGTGAGTGAGGGTGAACACGACTTTACCGCGATTGCTATTGCGACCCAGAATGGCGGGTCGCCCTGTGGTATTTGCCGCCAGGTTATGTTTGAATTTTCCCCCACTATGCAGGTGATTATTGCAGATTTTTCTGGTAAAATTCATCTGGATATACCCTTGAATGAGCTGCTGCCTGGAGGCTTTGGCCCCCACTCGTTGCCATGAGTGTAGAACGTGTTTATAAAACAGATGCTATTGTCTTGCGCCGGATGCCGTTTCGAGAATCGGACTATCTTCTGACGCTGTATACGCCCCTGCATGGCAAAGTTAAGGCGCTGGCAAAGGGAGCGCGTAAACCCACCAGCCGCCAGACTGGTCACGTTGAACTGTATAACCGTACCCATCTTGTCCTTTACCGGGGGCGGGAACTGCATACTGTCACTCAGGCAGAAGTGCAGGAAACCTATCGCTGCTTGCAAGAAAATCTTGAACGCGGCGTGTATGCCAGTCACTTTGTCGAATTGATGGATCAGTTTGCCTTTGAAAATGAGGAAAATGAACGCGCCTATTATTTGCTGGTAGATGCGCTGGGCTGGCTGTGTGAACCCAATGTGGATTTAAAACTGGCAGCACGTTATTACGAACTGCGGCTGCTGCGCGTCATGGGTTTTGAGCCATCCCTGTTTGATTGCGCCATTGGCTCAGAACCCTTAGAAGCGGAAAATCAATATTTTAGTCCGGTGGAGGGGGGAGTGGTTTGTCCGGAACACGGCGAAGGTCACGAATACATGCGGCTTTCGCTGGCCGCCCTGAAGGTGCTGCGTCACCTTAGCCGTTATAAGTGGAGTGTGGTTAAAATCTTAAAAGTGAACGACCGCCTGCACAGCGAGGTCGAGCGTGTGCTGCATACCTATCTGGTGTTTTTGCTGGAACGGCGTTTGCAGAGTGTCAATTTTTTGAAGAAACTCAACCAGGATACCACACCATGACCATTCAAACCGCCATCCTGACCCCCAATGGGCTAACGTCAACCAAATATCGGGTTGAGTCGCTGGCGGAAGCTGCCCAGCATGAGCCGCCGGGGGTGTATACAGTCACACGCACCTATCAGACTGGAAACGCGCTGCTGCTGGACGCGCATCTGGATAGGCTGGAAGAATCGGCCCGGCTGGAAAATATGAATATCACCCTGGACCGCGAACATCTGCGGCGCGGCCTGCGCGACCTCATCCGGCAGAGTGGTTATGAGGAATCGCGGTTTCGTATTACTCTGCCCTATGAGGAAGAAGCCTGTATTTATCTGGCGCTTGAGCCACTTCATCCCGTGCCGCCCGAAATCCGGCAGAACGGCGTCCATGTGATTACCATCCATGCCCACCGCGACAATCCAAACGCCAAAACCACCGCGTGGATGAGTCAGCGTCAGAAAGCCGTCGAAGGACGCATGGAAGGCATGTATGAAGCCTTTCTGGTAGATGACGACGGCTGTATCCTGGAAGGCACAACCAGCAATTTTTATGCGGTTCTGGATGGGGTGCTGCACACGGCAGGGGAGGGGATTTTAAAGGGGATTTCGCGGATTGTGCTGCTGGAAGTGGCACAGGGGGTCATTCCCGTGAGTTTTACCCCCGTTCGCACCGAAAATATTCCCCAACTGACGGAAGCCTTTTTAACTTCCAGCAGCCGGGGGGTCATCCCGATTGTCTCAATTGATGGGATAAAGATAGGGGAGGGCAAACCGGGTCCAGTTACCTTTGACCTTCAGCGCCGTTACGATGCCTGGACAGAAGCTAATATCAAGCCGATCTAAGCGCGGCTTTTAAGTTCTTGCGCCAGAATGTCTTTGATTGTGCCGGCGGGGGCTTTGTTGCCCAGACTCCGCATAATCTGACCTACTAAAAAACCCATCAATTTTTCTTCGCCCGCCAGGTAGCGTTCCACTTCTTTTGGATGGTTATTCAGGGCCGTTGTCACCGCTTCACGCAGTTGGCCTGCATCCGAAACCAGCCCCAGATTCTGTTCCTTCACAATCTGGTCGGGATCGCCGCCCTTTTCATACAGAATATCCAGCACACTTTTAGCGATATTGTTATTAATCGTCCCGTTTTCAATGAGTTTTATCAGGGCGACAAGCTGCGCGGGACGAACCTTAATCTGGTTAATCGCATCCCGTTCAAGACTGTCTTTGTTCATTAGACGGAAAATCTCGCCAATCACCCAGTTTGCTACGATTCGGGGGTCGCCGCCCACATTCACGGCTTCTTCGTAATACTGAGCTACAGGACGATCCGCCACCAACACACTCGCGTTGTAACTGCTGAGGCCCAGTTCCTCCATAAAACGTTTTTGCTTAACATCGGGCAGTTCCGGCATTTTGGCACGGATTTCTTCGACCCACTCACGGGAAATTTTCAGCACAGGTAAATCCGGTTCGGGAAAATAACGATAGTCGTGGGCAGATTCTTTAGAGCGCTGCGGCACGGTTTTTTGTTTGTTTTCATCCCAGCCCATCGTTTGCTGCAAAACCTGACCGCCTTTGTCATAAAGTTTACTCTGCCGTTCAATTTCGTAATCGGTGGCACGGGTCAGGCTGCGGATACTGTTCAGATTTTTGACTTCGGTGCGGGTCCGGAATTCGGTGCTGCCAGCAGGACGCACGCTAACATTGGCTTCCAGACGTAGCACCCCCTTGCTCATGTCGCCTGTATTCACCCCCAGATATTGCAAAATCGAGCGCAGTTTACGGGCGTAGGCTTCGGCTTCTTCAGCAGTACGAATTTCCGGTTCAGACACAATTTCCAGCAGGGGAACACCTGCCCGATTCAAATCAATCAGGCTTGACCCATCACTCATGTGAATGGATTTGCCCGTATCTTCCTCCAGATGCGCCCGCCGTACCCGAATCCGTTTGCTGCTGCCATCCGGTAAATCAATATCGACATAGCCGCCAACGGCAAGCGGCAGGTCATACTGGCTAATCTGGTAGCCTTTAGGGAGATCGGGGTAAAAGTAACTTTTGCGGGCGAACTGATTGAGTTCGGGAATTTCACAATTCAGCGCCAGCCCCACCATAATGGCAAATTCAACGGCTTTCTGGTTGATGACGGGCAGCACTCCCGGCATCCCCAGACATACCGGACATACGGCTGTATTTGGAGGCGCGCTGGTGCTGTCCACCACCGGACACCCACAGAACATCTTACTTTCGGTCAAAAGTTCGGCATGAACTTCCAACCCAATTACAGGTTCATATACTGCCATTGTGTCACTCGTCTTTTTCCCTCAAAAGCATAACCTACGCGGCTGCCAATTTCCAGATACTACGGTTTTTGAGCGCGTGCTTCAATGCCGTTCCCCCCACGCCAGACCGAAATGTTAACAGCGCCTAATGTCTGAAGGCAGGTATAAATCTGGTCTACTGTTCGCATATGTTTGTAATAATCTGTGAGGTGGTCAAAGGTATCCAGACGTGTCCATTCATAATGCTGTTCTTTGGTCAGATGAGGATAAAGCCGAAAATAGACTAAACAAGGTGAAATGCGGCTTAAGAGCATCTGTGCCGGATAAAATTTTCGGACTGCCCAGTGGATTGGGAAAAATAAATCCACCAGACGGTCGGTCATGCGTTTGGCTTTTTCTGCGGGCATCCGTCTGAGAATCAGCCGATATATATTGGACAACCTTGTTATATAAGAAAGTGACCAGGTATAATGATCAATGATTAACCATCCTTCCGGTTTTACCATTGACCACAGCGCACGAATTCCTGCTTCCGGCGATGGGAGGTGCTGTAACACCCCCAGACAGATCACCGCGTCAAAAGCATTAGCTGGAAAGGGCGGTGTCAGCAGGCTGGCCTGGGCAACCACATAATTTTCATGGCTGCCTATATTTTCGCGGTTCGCTTCCACAGCCACACTTAAATCAATGGCATGAACTTTTGCTCCGGCCTGCACGAGCAGTTCCGTAAAACGGCCTGCGCCACATCCCGCCTCCAGAACGGATTTGCCTGCCAATTCAGCTACTGGCATACCCAGACAACGTTCTAATCGTTCGCGGGAAATATCTGTTCCCAGGTAACTGTCAAGCTGGGTTTTGGTATGGATTTTCCACTGCAGGCCAAAGGAGGCTGCATAATTTTTGGAATCCACAAAGCGGGGAATCCCATTGATGATTGGATAGCGCTCCCCTTCGCAGATGAGCATCTCCCCTTGCTTTTGGAGAAGATGCCCTGAGAGGGGCGAGACAAAAGGCAACATAACTACCCTCGGAAATAGCGTTTCACAAAGCGATTAATGCGGGTGAGGGCTTCTTCCAGGTTGGCGTAGGAATTGGCGTAACACACCCGCACATGCCCCGCGCCGCCTGGCCCGAAAGCACTTCCCGGAATCACGGCCACCTGTTCCGCCTGAAGCAACTGACGCGAAAATTCAAAATCGGTCAAGCCGGTGGGAATGATACTTGGAAAAGCATAAAACGCACCTTTCGGTTCAAAACAGGGCAGCCCTATCTGATTTAAACTGGTATACACCAGATGGCGGCGGCGGTTGTACTCCTCCCGCATTTTAAGCACCTCATCGTCATGTTGCAGCCCTTCCAGCACCGCATACTGAGCAATAGTAGGTGCGGACATGATGGTGTACTGATGAATTTTTCGCATCGCCCCGATCAGGTCTTTGGGGCCAACTGCATACCCCAATCGCCAGCCCGTCATGGCATGGCTTTTGCTGAATCCACTGAGAACAAGCGTGCGTTCGCGCATGTCCGGCAGGGTAGCCGCCTGAATATGCGGCACGCCATACACCAGACGGTCATAAATTTCGTCAGAAATCACCATTAAATCATATTTTTTAGCAATACCCGCCAGCGCTGCCATCCGTTCGTAACTTAACACGCCGCCCGTCGGATTGTTAGGATAGCCTATCAAAATGGCTTTGGTGCGGGGGGTGATGGCCGCTTCAAGGGTTTCTGCACTAACCTGAAATTCATCATCTGCACAGGTCGGGATAAAAACGGGTGTTCCCTCAGCAAAAATAACCTCCGGCGCGTAAGAAACATAAGCGGGTTCAGGGATAATTACTTCGTCGCCGGGGTTAATGAAGGCGCTCATGGCAAGATATAAACCCTCACTCACCCCCACCGTCATGAGAATCTCTTCACAGGGGTCATAAGAAATGCCGTAAAGCCGGGCAATATATGCCGCGACCGCTTCACGCAGTTCCAGCAGGCCGCTGTTGCTGGTATAGGCGGTTTGTCCTTTTTCCAGCGAGGTGATGGCCGCCCGTCGAACTGCTGGCGGGGAAATAAAATCCGGTTCACCAATGCCAAGCGAAATCACCTGAGGCATGGTGGCAGCAATGTCGAAAAATTCCCGAATCCCGGAAGGGGGAACCCGTTGTACACGATTGGCTATAAAATCCCGCATGGTGAAGCGGCTTCTCCACATTATTCCAAAGCCGTTGAGCTTAATGGGGTCTTTATATTTAAGCAATGGCAACCTGCACAATTATTTCGTGCTTGAAGTTCATGCAGGCCGTATGATAAAATGCGTCGGGTTTTTAACAAAAAATCACATATCTGGACCCGGCATGTGTTGCCGTGAAGGTTCGCGCCGGGGATGAAGGATATGGTCGCATAAACACAAAGGATTCAAGGATCATGCCAACCAAAGTTACCATGAAGGAACTGCTGGAAACAGGGGTTCATTTTGGACACCGTTCCCGCAAGTGGAATCCCAAGATGGATGAATTTATTTTCACCTCCCGGAATGGGGTTCACATCATTGATTTACAGCAAACCCTCGCCAACCTGAATCAAATTCATGACATTATCCGCGATACTACACTACGTGGCGGAAGTGTGTTGTTTGTTGGAACAAAACGTCAGGCGCAGGATGCTATTCAATTTGAAGCCGAACGCAGTGGGTCGCCCTATGTAAATCAGCGATGGCTGGGGGGAACGCTCACCAACTGGAAAACCATCAAACAACGGCTCGATACCCTGAAACGGCTGGAACGCGAACGCGACGAAGGCGTTTTTGACCTGCTGGTGAAAAAAGAACGTCTGATGAAACAGCGTCAAATTGACCGCCTGCAACTGCGTCTGGGTGGGCTGCGGAATATGGAGCGTTTGCCAGCGCTTTTGTTTGTCATCGACGTTATTCGGGAAAACACAGCAGTACGTGAAGCCAACGTGATGGGTATTCCCGTGATTGCAATGGTGGATACCAACGGCGACCCGGACAACATTGATTACATTTTGCCCGCCAACGATGACGCTATTCGGGCAATCCGCCTGATTACGGCGGCGGTAGCGGATGCTGTGCTGGAAGGTAGAAACCTGCGTAAGGATGAAGACCTGGCCGCCGAAGCGCCGGACTATGCTGCTTCACCCGTTCAGGAACGCGCCTATCTGTACGAAGAAGATGCAGACGAGATGTACCTGGGACAGGCGACCCTGGCAAAACTGCGCGACGGTGATTTGAGCTTTGAGGAAGAAGAAGAAGAAGAACAGCCGCAACAGCGGAAGAAAAGAAAGTAAGGATAAACTTTTCCTATGGAAATTACTGCCCAGATGGTAAAGGAACTACGCGAACGGACTGGCGTAGGGCCTCTGGATTGTAAAAAAGCACTTGAACAGTTCAACGGAGATATGGATAAGGCCGCCAACCACCTGCGCGAAAAAGGGCTGGCAAAAGCGGTCAAAAAAGCCGGACGTGCAGCCAACGAAGGTGTCATCCAGACGTACCAGCATCACAATGGACGGCTGGCGGTGCTGGTAGAGGTCAACTGCGAAACCGATTTTGTGGCAAAAACAGCGGCCTTCCAGACCTTTGCCCGCGACATAGCTATGCACATTGCGAACCTCGCGCCGAAATATATGACGCGTGAGGAAGTGCCTGCGGAAGTGATTGCCGCCGAACGTGAGGCGCAGCGCAATATCACCCTTGCGGAAGGTAAGCCGGAAGCGGTGGTGGATAAAATTGTCGATGGCCGTATGAACAAGTTCTTTGAGGACATTGTTCTCATGGAGCAGACCTTTGTCAAAGATGATAAAGTCACCATCGAAGACCTGAGAAAGCAGGTGGTTGCAGAGGTCGGCGAAAACGTGGTTATTCGACGTTTTGCCCGGTTTGAACTGGGTGAAGTCGGTGACGAAGTAAAAGAAGCAGAGTAATCCCCAGGGGCTGAATAAGCCCCTTTTTTTTGTCTGTTTAATCTGAGGAGGATCGATGTCTGGAAGTCCGGTTGTTAAACGTGTGCTTCTCAAGTTAAGTGGTGAATTTCTGGCTGCATCAGAAGATGGCACGGGAATTGACCCCTACAAAGCCGATGAAATAGCTGCTCGTATTCAATCGATTCATCAAATGGGGGTGCAGGTTGCCATCGTGATTGGGGCAGGCAACCTCTGGCGTGGCAACATCGGCGTGCAGCGAGGAATGGATCAGGCAACCGCCGATTATATGGGCATGATTGCGACGGTGATGAATGGCATGGCCTTACAGGATGCCCTCCGGCAAACGGGCGTCGATTCGCGGGTGCAAACCGCTATTGAGATGAATCAGGTGGCCGAACCTTATATCCGGCTGCGGGCGATCCGACACATGGAAAAAGGCCGTGTGGTGATTTTAACCGGAGGAACGGGCAATCCCTTTTTTACCACCGATACGGCTGCTGCGCTGCGCTGCAAAGAAATTAACGCCGACCTGCTGATTAAAGCCACCAAAGTGGATGGGATTTACACCGCCGACCCCAAAAAGGATAAAACCGCCAAACGCTACAAACAGTTGAATTTTATGGATGCCCTTCAGCAGCAGCTTCGTGTGATGGACTCCACGGCATTTACTCTGTGTATGGACAACCATATTTCGATGGTGGTTCTCGATTTCTGGCAGCCGGGCGCGTTAGAACGTGCCATCTGCGGCGAAGAAGTGGGAACATTTATCGGGAACGATACCGAAACGATCCAGGCTTAAGCCCTGAGAAAGCCTCCACCTTTGGGGGCTTTTTTCAGACTAAAGTCTGAAAAATGATTTCTACCCTAAGTCATAACTCAGAATCGTCCCTCCGATAGATGAGCCGGAAGGGTGTTTCCTCTTTAATAAAGCCATAACGAACACACATGAGGAGACACTACCATGAGTATCCTGAGTACACATACCACTGAAATGAAAGCCATCGTCATTAAGCCGAGTCTGATGGAGCGGCTGGAATCGCTTGACCGCACCGCGACCGAATTGGCCGCCCGCTACGGTCTGACCCTGCTGAGCGTTTCGATGGGGATTATCTTTGTGTGGTTTGGGGCGCTGAAACTGGATATGGGTCTTAGCCCTGCCGAACCCCTGATTCGGGAAACGATTTCCTTCCTGCCGATCAAATTTTTCCTGCCTGTGCTGGCTGTCTGGGAAATGGTGATTGGTCTGGGTTTTCTGACAGGCAAATTTAAACGGGCGACGATTCTGCTGCTGCTGGCGCAGATGGGTGGGGCGATGTCACCGATTATTCTCGCACCGGATCGCATTTTTAATACCTTCCCCTACAGCTTTACCCTTGAAGGGCAGTATGTGGTCAAAGATTTGGTGCTGATTAGTGTTGGGATTGTCATCTGGGCGACGGTGCGCGGCGGCGGTCTGAGCAGCAAACCCGTGAAGAAGTAACACTCATGCGAAAAATTGAATATCCTCTCCAGCAGCGCTTCACCGGCGCTGCTATATTTTCATAAAATTTTCCTCCAACAAAATCCTTGCCAATTTAAAAAAACAGGATACAATCAGCGCTTGAAATGTGTTTTAAAAATAGTTAAGCGCTTAACTATTGTGAGATAGTTAACATGACTACTTTACAGCGTGTCGCAGAACGGGCAGGGGTTTCTACTGCTACCGTTTCCAAAGTGCTTTCTAATACCCCATATTTCACAGAAGAAACCCGTCGTAAGGTGATGCAGGCGGTGGAAGAATTAGGATATGTTCCGAATCTGGCAGCGCGTGCGCTTTCTTCTGGCAGAACCAATATCATCGCGGTGGTGTTCCCACAGATTTTTGACGCGATTTTCACCGACCCGTTTATGCTGCATCTGCTGGAAGGGGTAGAAGATGAATGTCACCAGCATGGGTATAACATGCTGATGAGTACCCCCCGGCTGACCCCGTATGGTTTTGATGCCCATTATCAGCAGTTGATTCAAAGCGGCTATGCGGACGGCATTGTTGCGCTGGACAACGTTCCGGCGCGTTCGGTGCTGCAAATTGCCCATGAACGGGAACTTCCTGCCGTCGGCATTGGCTATCACGATAACAAACATCATGTGCGGAGTGACGATATTTCCGGTGCAAGCCAGATCATGCAGCACGTTCTGGAACTGGGTCATCGGCGGATTGGGATTATCAGCGTGGCGGAGGAATTAAATTTTTCGGTGCGCCGCCGTTTAAATGGTCTGCGGGCTGCTGCCGAAAAACGCCATGTAGAATT
Source organism: uncultured Anaerolineae bacterium (assembly GCA_964557285.1). GTDB lineage: Bacteria > Chloroflexota > Anaerolineae > Aggregatilineales > J027 > SB15. The sequence goes on from CAZKZS010000031.1 coordinate 14,303, forward strand.
TGAAGCGCTGCCCCGCGCCGACGGTGATTTTTCCATCCGCAGTGGGGGGCAGGCGGCTGATACACTGCTCACCCGACATCCCGAACTGACCGCCATTATTTGTTTAAATGACCGGATGGCAATGGGCGCAATTCAGCAGGCGCGGCTTCTGGGACGGAGTATACCGGAAGATTTAAGCATTGTCGGTTATGACGATATTCCTGGCGCGGCTGTTTTTGCGCCGCCCCTAACGACGATTAACCAGCAGGCCCCAGAAATTGGCCGGATGGCTACACGGATGTTATTTGAGTTGATTGATGGTGGCAGCCCGCCACCTGTCACCGTGCCGCCGTTGCTGGTTGTGCGTCAGAGTTCTGCACCCCCTAAAGAGTAAAAAAACGCGCATGAGAGAAAGGAGCTTATCATCCCAAAACCACTCATGAACGTTCATCGTATCGAATACAATTTTTAAGGAGAGTACCATGTCGAAACGTTTTCTGGTAGTAGCTTTAGTGCTTGTGATGACAGTGACGGCCTTTGCCGTGCCGCTGACTTCCGCACAGGAAGAAGTCCAACTCGTCTGGCGTACCCGTCCGGACAATCAGGCAGAAATTGATGTATATACGGCAGCCAGCCAGCAGATTGATGAAGCCTGGGAAGGCGTGAGCCTCACCTACAGCCCCGGTGGACAGGAAGGCGCAGGCTATCAGGATGTGCTGATTGCGGAATTGGAAGCCGGCACCGCCCCCGATGTATTCTGGATTCCCGGCACGGATGTTGCCCGTTTTGCGGAACTGGGTCTGATTATGAACCTGCATGACCTGGCCGCCGCCGACCCCGATTTTAACGCCGAAGATTTTTATCCCGGCCCGATGAGCTTCCTCACCACGCCTTTGGAAGAAGGTCAGGAAGTGCTGTGGGGGCTGCCCCGTGACGTATCCGCTTTTGCGATTTATTACAACGCCGACCTGTTCGATGAAGCTGGCCTCGAATATCCGGCGGCTGGCTGGACATGGGACGACTTCTTCACCGCAGCCGAAGAAATCACCAATCTGGGTGAAGAAATCAAAGGCTTTGGCATGAACGCATGGTGGGCGAACTGGGGTTACTGGATTAACGCGGCTGGCTCACGTTTCTTCACCGAAGATTACAAAGCCTGCGGCCTGAACAACGAAGCTACTGTTGCCGGTCTGGAAGCTGCCCGCAGCCTGTTTGAAAATGGCTGGGCGGTTCCGTGGGGTGAAGATTCCGAACCGCCTTTCCTGGCGGGCAATGTTGGGATGTTCATGAACGGACGCTGGGCAACCCCCGGCACGATTGCCAACGCGGACTTTAACTGGAACGTTGCTCCGCTGCCCGAAGGCCCCGGCGGACCGACCAACTGGCTGTTCTGGGGCGCTTATGTAGTGAACGCCAACACCCCGCATCCCGAAGAAGCGTGGGAGTTAGTGACCCGTTTGACCAGCGCCGAAATTCAGGGGCAGATTGCCTCCCTCGGTGCGAACATCCCCAGCCGTGTGACCCAGGATGCGATTGACCTGTTCCTCGGCACGCTGCCCGATTCGGGTGTCAATAACCAGGTCTTTACCGATGGCCTTCAGGTAGCTGTGACTGAAGCACCCCTGTTCTTTGGCGACTGGCCTGCCATTGACGCTGAATATGCCAACCAGGTGAATCTGGTACTTAATGGCGAACTCACGGCACAGGAATTTGCAGATACCATTTGTGACCGTGTTGCGCCTCTGTTTGACAGCGCCCAATAAACGCGCTACCGCTTCATGATTGGGGGAGGCCAATTGGCCTCCCTATTGCATACCGGAAAGGCTGATTGATGGCTACAGTAGTCACCGCCCGGAAACAAAGTCAAAACTTACCAGCGATTATTTACTTAAATGCCGCCTGGAATGTCGTCATTTTGCTGGGCAGTCTGGCCCTGTCGTATATTCTTTTTACAGAAGAACCCAACAAACAACTCAAAGATTTAGGCGATAATGTTCGTTATTTTCTTGCCATTGTCGCCCTGATTCCTGCTGCTGCTGCCGTTTATAGTATTCTGGGACTGCTGAGTCGGCGTCCGGGTGGGCGGTATGCGTCAATGGCCTTAAATTACGTGGGTGCTGTTCTTTCCTTTTTGTATCTGCTGCATGTCTGGGGGGTGTTTATTGCCTTTGACGACGCCGGAAAAGCACTTTTTGATAACAGCTTCCTGCTCTGGGGATTTGTTATCGCCTATGCGGTTTACTGGCTGGCGGGTCGCCTCCCCGAACATACATCCTCACGTCGTAATCTGGAAATGTTCAGTATCGGGATTGCTATGCTGTCGCTGATTGCGGTGCTGCTGTTGGGCGGGGCGCTGGAAGGCATCTGGCACGTTATTGCTACTTACGACGAACCGCGCACCTGGCTTGTCACCGTTGTAACCATTATTTTTGCCTATGTGGGCTATGAAATTTTGCAACTGGGTGAGTTTTTTGGCGAAACCCCCGACCAGCGCACGGCATGGCAGGGCTGGCTGATGGTGTCTCCCAATGTCATCGGGTTTATGCTGTTTTTTGCCGGCCCCCTGCTGCTGTCGTTTTATCTGAGTTTTACCGACAGCCAGCCCGGAAATGTACCGGATGTCATCGGATTCAAAAATTACGGCGATATTCTGGGGCTGGAATTTAAAACACTCGATAACGTAGAGGCCAACCCGCAGACCGCGCTCAGTTTTGGTTATACCCCGCTTGACGATTTTAAAATTGGCGATTCGCGGCTGGTCATCGGCGCAAAAGACGTGATGTTCTGGAAAAGTTTGCGGAACACCATCGCCTTTTGTTTGATGCTCGTTCCCCTGAGTTCGATTCCGGCGCTGCTGCTGGCAGTAATTTTAAATTCTAAAATCCCCGGCATGAAGTTTTTCCGCGCCGTGTACTTTCTGCCGTCAGTGGCGGCGGTGGTCGGAACAGCGCTCATCTGGCGCTGGCTGTATGCGTCTGATATTGGGTATATCAACTACACCATTTCGGAAATTGTCCAGTTTGTGAACAGCACATTTGGCACAAGTATCAAAGATCAAAAAACGCAGTGGCTGACCAATCAGGGAATCGTGCTGTTTTCGATTGTGATGCTAGCGGCATGGCAGGCAGTAGGCTTTAATACGGTGCTGTTTTTGGCGGGTTTGCAGGGCATCCCCAATACGCTTTATGAAGCCTCTTTTGTAGACGGGGCAAATCGGGTGCAGCAGTTCCGCCATATTACGCTGCCTCTGCTTGCACCAACGACTTTTTACGTGATTGTCACCACCGTGATTACCGGACTTCAGGTGTTTAACGAACCCTACGCGCTGATTTCATCGCGTCCTATACCGGAGGCGGCAACCACATCGGTGATTTACCTGTACAATCGCGGCTTTTTCCGGTTTGAGTTTGGTTATGCGTCGGCGGTGGCGTGGCTGCTGTTTGCGCTGATTTTCCTGGTCACGATTGCCCAGTTCCGTGTGCAGCGTGCCACTAATTATGATGCGTAAAGGGGCGACTCATGGATAATTCAAAAGCCCGACTCTGGGCGTTGCGTCTGATGGTGTATCTGCTGCTGGGCGGGTGCGGGTTTATCATGCTGTTTCCCTTCACCTACATGATGTTCACGTCGGTAAAAAATTCAACCGACGTGTTTCACTATCCCCCGCGTATGCTGCCTTACAGTCCGGTTACGGCCGACTATGAGGGGCAAACGCTGCCCGTCTACCGTTTTGAGATTGACGGCAAAACCCATGAGATGGTGCTGACGGAAGAAAAAGTGCGTTACGGCTTTTTCACCACGCAGGAAAATATTCAGGTGGATAACCCGCGTGAAAGTAAAATCCTGGTGGAAATACCTATTGATGAGGCCGTTGAAACCGAAGAAGAAGTCACCGTCACCGACCCCACAAGCGGGGAAGCGGATAGTTTTACCGTTTTTGATGTGCCTGTTGACGGGGAAACCCAAAAACTGCTGCTGGCCTATCGTTCATCGCTGGATGTTTTTGTTGACCCGAAAAATCCCGCCATCAAACAGGATGCCGTTGCCCGTACCGCCAAACCCGTTGAAGAAGTGGATTTTCAATGGGATAACTACGATACGGTTTTAGGGTTAAATCTGGATCGGGCGTTCACCAACACCATCCTTGTAACTATCGGTGTGACGCTGGGGCAGTTGGTCACGTCGATTTTTGGCGGGTATGCGTTTGCGCGGATTCCTTTTCCGGGGCGCAATACCATTTTTATCCTGTATCTTGGCTCAATCATGATTCCGTTTGTGGTGCTGATTGTGCCACTTTATCGCCTCATGGTGGTGCTGGGCTGGCAGGACAGATTGGTGTCGCTGGTTGTCCCCTGGATATTTACGGCGTATGGCACATTTTTGATGCGGCAGTTCTTTTTGAGCATCCCGCATGAAATTGAGGAGGCCGCCCTGCTGGATGGAGCAAGCCGTTTCCGTATTCTGTGGACAATTTTTGTGCCACTCAGCACGCCAGTGGTTGCAACCCAGGCCATTTTTACCTTCCTGTATGCCTGGAACAGTTTTTTGTGGCCTCTCATCATTATTGGGGAAGGGGACGAGCGAAATCCAGTTTTAACGCTGGCGCTGATTCAACTAAGCAATATCGCCGCCGATAAACCCAATCTGGTGATGACAGGTGCTGCGATTGCCATTTTACCCCCCATCATTGTCTTTATTCTGGCGCAACGGTACTTCATTGAAAGTGTCAGCAGTTCGGCAGTGAAGGGGTAAAACAGGTGTTTTGTGGGGTGCGGTTGGGATGACCGCCCCTACATGCTACCCAACTTTATTCTCACAAGAGAAGGACTCCTACGATGCCAATAACAGGCTGTGCATATTATCCTGAACACTGGCCGCGTGACCGATGGGAAACGGACGCGGCGCTGATGCGTGAGGCAGGATTAAGTGTTGTGCGTGTGGGCGAATTCGCCTGGGATAAATTTGAGCCTCACCCGGGCGAATATGATTTTGGATGGATGGATGAAGCCATCGAGATTCTGGCGCGGGAGGGGTTAAAAATTGTCATGTGTACCCCCACCGCAACCCCTCCCCCCTGGCTGCTGACTCAGCATCCTGAAATTTTGCGGGTAGAACAAAACGGCGTGCGGGTCAGTGCGGGGGGGCGGCGGCACAGCTGCGCCAATGTTCCCGCCTACTTACGTCATTCGCGCCGGATGGTGGATGTTTTTACGAAACACTACGGCAGCCATCCCGCGATTATCGGCTGGCAGATTGACAATGAATTTGGCTGCGGCGAAACCACGCGCTGCTACTGTGACCACTGCCGCCAGCGTTTTCATGAATGGTTGCAGGAAAAATATGGTACGCTGGAAAGTCTCAACGCTGCCTGGGGAACGCAGTTCTGGGGCATGACCTATCATGCCTGGTCGGAAATTCCGATTCCAGGGATTACCACAGAACCACAGAGTCCGGCCATGCGTCTGGATTACCGCCGTTTTTCATCGGATAGCTGGGTGCGTTTCCAGAAGATGCAAATTGAATTTTTGCGTCAGAACGCGCCGGAGCGCTGGATTACCCATAATTTGATGATTCGTCACTGGTCACTGGATTACTGGAAGTTGGCCGCCGACCTGGATGTTGTGTCGTATGACAATTATCCGCACGGGGTACGTGGGCCGGCAGAAACCGCGATGAATCTGGACTTGATGCGCTCCTTCAAACGTAAGCCCTTCTGGATTATGGAACAGCAGCCGGGGCGGGTGAACTGGCATCCTTATAACCCGCCCGTACCACCCGGACAGGTCAAATCATGGAGTCATCAGGATATTGCTCACGGCGCGGAAGCGGTTGTGTATTTCCGTTTTCGGGCGGGGCGGTTTGGTCAGGAACAGTACCATACCGGACTTTTAAAATGGGACGGGTCCCTTGACCAGTGTTTTTTTGAGGCTCAGGAGGTGGCGGCTGCCATACAAAATCTTCCTCATTTGACACGTCCACAGGCCAAAGTGGGTATCATTTTTGACTATGAGGATTTGTGGGCAATCGAACTTGAACCCGTTCACCGCGATTTTAGCTACTGGCAATTAGTCTATGAGATTTATAACCACTACTGGCAGGCCAGTATTCCGGTGGATTTTCTGCCGCGTGAAGCGGACTTCACCGGATATGAAACCGTCATTTTGCCCGCCGGAATCCTACAACACGCTGGCGAAGCCGAAAAATGGCGGGCATGGGTAGAACAGGGGGGTCACTTAATTATCACCTTCCGCACCGGAGTTCGTGAACCGGGCAGTATCGCGGTGAATGAAGCCCTACCCGCAGGCATGACGGATTTCATCGGCGCAAAAGTATCGGGGTTTTATACCGCCCCGCCGGAAACCTATACCGATTGGCCTGCTCATCGCCCTGGCACCCAGATCACTTCACCTCAAGGGAACAATTACAAAATCTGGGCGGAAACACTGGAAACCTCCACTGCCGACTCCATTTTTACCTATGCCGATGGGGTGCTGGCAGGCAAAACTGCTGCCACACGCCACTCTATTGGGAAAGGGAGTGTGGTGTATGTGGGCTGCTGGCTCACGGATTGGGAAGCAGTTCTGGGCAAAACCAACAAACAACCGCTTCAAAGTTATCTTTTAAACGGGGATAACGGCTCAACATGGCGGATAACGTTTAACCCAAACCCTGATTTTTCTGTTGAATACGAAGAAAGTAAAACATCGTGAACGCGCTTTCTATTCCTCATGTTAGTCCGGCGCACCCAGTGATTGAAAGCTGGCAGCACGGGGTTCTCTGGCATGGTGTCGATGAAGTGGTCATTGAATTGGGGGATGCTCACTGGTATGGGCAGGGAGCGCTGGTGCATCAACTCTGGCCGCTTGAAAAAATGGCACAGTACGCCGCCCCATTTCTCACCAGTGATAACGGGAATACGGGACTGCTGGGCATTTTACATCCCTTCTGGTGGACATCTACCGGATTGGGGATTCTGGTGGAAGGGAATGAAATAAGCACCAGTTTTAACGCACCTTTGGAAGGTGAACCCCCGCCCCACAGCCTGAAACAGCCTGCCCCTCTCGATATTCGCCCGCCGTGTGCCAGAGGACTTCGCACCGATGGACTGCTGCAAATTCGGGGCAAAAATCTGACGATTCGCTTTTTTGAGCTTGCTAATGCGCGGGAAGTGGTGGAAGCGTACTGGCAGCTTCTTGAGGTTACACCCGCGCCGCCCCGCCGATTTTTTGAAAAACCTCTGTGGACAACGTGGGCGCAGTTCAAAAATCACATTTCGCATGAGGTAGTGCTGGATTTTGCCCACAAAATCGTAGACTATGGCTTTTCCTGCGGTACGCTGGGGATTGATGCCATGTGGCAGGATGTGTTTGGCAATACCCGCTTTGATTCGGTGAAGTTCCCCAATCCCAGACAAACAACGGAAGCCCTGCATCAGTTAGGGATGCACGTTACCCTGTGGACGATTCCGTTTTATACCCGCGAATCCGACCCATTTAAAATCGCCGTGGAAAAAGGGTATGCGATTAAACTGGCAGACGGGTCGCCATATGTAGGAACGTGGTGGGATGAGGGCGAAATTGCCTTTTTAGATGTCTCGAATCCGGCGGCGGCTAACTGGCATCTGGATAACTTGCAGCAAACCGCCGATGAAAGTGGGATTGATGGCTTTAAATTTGACGCAGGGGAAGGGCTGTTTTACAACCGTTCCGGTCTGGTCTGGCATAACCCTGTAACACCGAATCGGGCGAATCAGCTTTATATTGAACATGCTTCGCGGCGTTTCCCCTGGTCGGATGTGCGTTCCGGCTGGCACAGTCAGTCGCGCTCAATGTTATTCCGCCAGTGGGATAAAGCGACCCTCTGGGGGTTTGATAACGGGCTGGCAAGCTGTATCACTCAGGCGATGACCCTGAATTTGTTGGGCTATCCCTATAGTTTCCCGGATATGATTGGCGGCAATAAGTATGGGGATGAGCAGGCAAAAACGCTCAGCGCGGAACTGCTGATTCGCTGGACTCAGGCGGTCGCGCCCATGCCCATTATCCAGTTCAGTCTTGCTCCCTGGGAACAGGGAAAAGAATGTGCGGAAATCTGCGCCCGTTACGCACGCCTGCATGAAGAACTGGCAGCACGTACTTACGGCATTAAAGGGCCAATTGTGCGCCCATTGTGGTGGATTGCACCAACAGATGAGCAGGCGCTGGTGTGCGCTGATGAATATCTCATTGGAGATGATTTACTGGTTGCGCCTGTAATTCAGCCGGAGGCAGAAAATCGGGATATTTACCTGCCAGAGGGCAACTGGCGAAGTTACTGGAATAAAAATGAAAGCTACCAGGGGGGACAGTGGCTGCACCACTATCCTGCGCCGTTAGAGGTACTGCCATTATTTGAACGGGTTTAAAAAAACTGAGTAGAGGGCGGATCACACTGCGCTTAAGACCGCGCCCCCCATTGTAAGGGCAGGTTTGAAGGTTGCGGAGCAATCGTGACCTGCCCTACTTACTGCATCTTCCGGTTTAGTCCACCTGTTCATAGGTTGTGACCACACGTTCATTCGGGCGGTAAAAAATCACCCACAGCAGGCGAACAATCACCCATGCGGCCAGCGCATAAACGAACATCGCAATCAGCGAAGAAATTTCCAGCACCATATTCCCTGACGCCGGAGAAGTAATTAGACCGGAAAACGGCCACAAAAAGACATTGGTCACACTGTACACAAAACTGGCAAAAGTATTGTTCGGGTTCGCCCCAATCAGCTTTAGTAGGATTCGCAGGCCAATCAGGGTTTCCAGCACTCCAAAGAGCAGCCAGATAATACGGTTGACTTTGGCAACCGCAAGACGCTGCTGCGCTCCAATGTTCCGAATAATCTGCTTGCGGCGGGCAGTATGGTCGGCGTTGCTGATAATTACTTTTTCTTCACGGTCTATCGTAGCCATTGTTCAATACCTCCTATCCTCAACAGCCTACAAAGGTTGTATAAGACCTAGATAGGTGCTGGATGAAAAGAAATTAATAACCCCGTTAGATTTCTTATAGAAGATTTAACAAATTCTATTGCTTTTTATATTAGACTGTGCTACCCTCAATTTTAGTCTAACCTAAATTCTGGAGCTTTATAAGATGAAAATACTCACGCTTGCGTGTTTATTACTGTTTTTGTGTTTGCCAGGGGGGGTTGCTACCGGACAAACCCCTTTAAATGTGGTTGCTACCACGACACAGGCCGCCGACCTGGTAAAAATTGTGGGCGGGGAGAGGGTCAATGTTACCGGACTCATGGGCGGCGGGGTTGACCCCCATCTCTATCAGTTTACTGAATCGGATGTCGCGGCCATGTCCGGTGCTGATGTCGTGATTTACAGTGGAGTGCATCTGGAAGGGCGCATTAGTGAAGTGCTGGGAGAAGTCGAACGCCGCGCCCCGGTTTATGCGCTGGCGACTCCCGTTGAGGAACAGGGATATTTACTGGTGAGCCAGGGCAAGACGGATGTCCCCGACCCGCATTTCTGGTTTGACCCGCGCAACTGGCAGCTCGCCACCGAAGG
>CAZKZS010000032.1:0-23806 GCA_964557285.1 uncultured Anaerolineae bacterium
CTGCGGTTGGGCGGGCTGCTGATTCTGCTGCATCTGATTCATCATCTGCTGCATTTGCTGCATCATCATCTGCTGCTGCATCATTTGTTGCTGCTGCATCTGAGGGTTCATCATGCCCGCCAGATTTTGTCCAACGCCAAAACCCAGCCCTGTGCTGGCAGCCACCCCGCCCATGCCAGGATTTTCCGCCGCCGCCTGTGCAACATCAAACTGGCGCATGGCAAGACGCTGTTCAAACGAGCCGTATTTTTCTTTGTACTCCTGGTCGCTGATGGCTTTACGCTGGAAGGCGTTGGCCTGAATATCCCGCAGCGTCATGCCGAAGCGGGCAAACCCTTCGTTGACCAGCGCCAGCGTTGCCCCTTCCAGATTATCAACAATCGTGTTGGCTTCCTGAGCGCTGTTTGCGCCCTGTTTGGAAAGCAGCACGCTTAACTGCCCGACCAGCATCGTCTGGATATTCTCGCGGAAGTTTTCCAGCCGCATGGTGGGTTTGCCAATGGCATACTGCATAAATACTGCTGGATCAACAATCTGAAGTTCCGCCGTGCCGTTGCCCATCAGCAGCATGATGTTGCCCTGAGGCGTGATAATTTCAATCGGCGGATTTGTTCCCCAGCGCACGGTAGGCAGGGGTTTGAGATTGATAAAGTAGATTTCGGCGGTAAAGGGATTGCGGCCATTCGTGACCATGCCGATAAGACTGGAAAGGATGGGCAGGTTGGCCGTGCTAAGAATATGCTGACCAGCACCCAGCACATCCAGAATTTTGCCGCGTGAGACAAAAACCGCCGCCTGATGTTCCTGGACGGTGCAGACTGTCCCCATGCGGAAATCACCCGCGCCGCCCTGCGGTTCACGGTAGCTCAGTTCATCATCCATCACATTGGGATGGTCAACGTAGTCAATAATTCTCGCCATGTTCTAAACGCTCCTTATGCTAAACCTTTTAACACACTGTCTCTTAAATCATAAGCCTGGCCTGCTTCCTGAGCGATACGGTCAACTTCGGCCAGCGCTTCAGGAATTCCCTGTCCTGTTGTGACGGAAGTCGATAAAGCATCTATTTTTTCTGCAAGCTGGTCGGCATAGTTGACCATGGCCGCATCAAACGCATAGATTTTTTCCAGATCGTCGGCATCGATTTTGTTGGTGGCAAAAAAACCGGAATAGCCAGGGGTATCTGTTGCGATACGTGCGCGAATCAGGTCAATTTTGCCTTTGGTGCTGCGCGTGCGGTCCATAAACATTAACCCGCTGCCTCGTGCCATTTCTCGCTCCAGGCTTTCAAACTTGTTAATCAGCCCCTGATACTGTTTAGCAACATGGTCACGAATCATGCGGTCAGCTTCGCGGCGGGTCGACATTTCCATATATCCCCGGAAGCCAGGAATTTTACTCAGCAGATTTTCAAAGGAGTTCCGTTCACTGACTATCTTATCGTACAGGTCTGTCATGCCTCATTTATCCTAGTCAAAAATTTAATTATAGAATACAACAGAGGACGGTATGGCACAAACTACCGTTTTTTGGGGGTTTTTAAAGGAGGAAGTCGTGGGAGCAAATGAACAGGGCGCGAATGCCACCGAAGGACGCTGGATTGTGATTCCGCGTACCCTATGCCTGGTCACACACGGGCAGGATATTTTGCTGCTCAAACGCAGCCCCCATAAGCGGGTTTTTCCCAACAGGTACAACGGACTCGGCGGTCACATTGAACGGGGAGAAGCTGCACAGGCGGGCGCTATCCGCGAAATTAAAGATGAGTCCGGCCTGGAAGTTCAAAATGTGCATCTGCGCGGCCTGATTCATATTGATGCCAACCCTGCCTATACCAGTGGGATTCTGCTGGTGGTGTTTACGGCAGAAGCGCTCAGCCGAAATTTTACGGATTGTTCGGAAGGCACGCTGGAATGGGTGGCACTGGATAAAATCGGTGAAAAAGACCTGGTAGAAGATTTACCGATTCTGCTGCCACGTCTGTTTGGGGAACAGGCTTCATTCACGCCCTTTTCAGCGCATGTGAGCTACGATGCAGAAGATAGACTGATTTTCCGGTTTTCAGACGCATAAATCAGGCGACAACACCCATTTTTTTCTCATTTTCGGAACGGTTGGCTTTGATAGGCAGATACACCGTGAATTTTGTGCCTTGACCCCGCACCGACTCGACATCAATTTGCCCCTGATGGATGTCTACAATCAGCTTCACGATGGGCATCCCCAGCCCCACACCGCCAAAAAGGTGCTGCTGATAGGCTTCGTCGCGGACAAAACGCTCAAACAGTTTGGGCATGTAGGCCGGATCAATTCCTACACCATGATCAATCACTTCCACCCGAATATTTTCCCCGTTTACAAAGGCATTAACAAAAATATCTCCCCCTTCGGGGCTGAATTTAATGGCATTATCCACCAGATGACCGAAGGCACGGGTCAGGCCGTCCGCGTCGGCAAAAATGCGGGGGAATCGGTCTTCCACATTTAAAAAGAGGGTTGTTCTTTGTTGTTCTGCGTAATCGAGCGCCCGTTCGATGACTTCCTCAAGAATATGTTTTACGTCCACTTCGCGGAATCGGGGTTCAAGGGTATCAATTTCCTGCAAAAACAGCAGGTCATTGATAAGACTCACCAGGCGGTCAAGATTCGCACCAATTTTTTCAATGCTCATCTGCAAGCCCGGCCCTTTCATAAAGCCGCTACGGACAAGCTGCATGTATCCCATGATGGTGGTCAGAGGGGTACGAAGTTCGTGTGCCAGGGTATTCAGGAAAATAGTACGCTGTTCGCTGAATCGCTGTAAATCCTCATACGCTTTTTCGACCTCCTGTTTCTGGGCTTGCAGTTCGGCAATTGCCAGACGGTCATTTTCGCGCATTCGCTGGGTAATCACGCGCGCCATTGCCAGCACCATCGCCGGATGCCGTTCGATAAAGCCCTCAAAGGCAGAACGTTCTAATTCAAGCACCCGCGTTTCCTGTGTCGTGGTGACGGTGGCGCTACGGGTGAGAGTAGGGTCAAGCAGCGCCATTTCGCCAAAAAACTGACCGGCCTGCCCCATCCTCATGATATGCTCTGTGTCGCCCAGTTTTTTCGTAAAAACGACCTCCCCTTCCACAATTAAATAAAACACATTTTCGTAGTGATCTTCATGGCAGAGAATCGTATCGGCGGCATAGGTTCTTATCGTGGCAACCTTTGCCAGACTTTCGATTACGCTATCCATAACATCGGGGAAAATGGCTTTAAGGAGGAACTTTTTTTCGTCAGACATACCAGTATTTTCCAGCCCATTGCCCTGAGTCTAACACATGGTCGCAGATACAACATTTGAATCTCCTAACGATAGAAGGAGTCTAGTAATCTCCCAGGGCTGGGGTTATGATACTGTCCGTTTGCAAGTAGGAGAAAATAACAGGTGAAATATTACCGTTTCTGGCTTGTGATTATCCTCATCCTGGTCGCGTTTACCGGATGGGTTGTATGGCCTGATAACCCCGGCCTGCATATCGATGCCCTGGGAATAGATACTGATATTGAAGTTCGCCAGGGTCTCGATTTGCAGGGCGGGTCGCGGGTGCTGCTGGAAGCTGTCGAAGGGCTGGCAACCGACATCAGCGGCGATGAACTGAATGCGACGCGGCAGATTGTGGAACGCCGTGTGAACGGTCTGGGGCTGACAGAAGCCGTCGTCCAGACTCAGGGCAATGACCGGATTCTGGTTGAACTGCCCGGGGTCAGTGACCGCGAACTGGCACTTTCTACTATTCAAGGGACGGGGCTGCTGGAATTTGTTGATTTTTCCGGCCTGGGAATTAATGCGCCGGCTGAAGGCGCGTGCATCCTGACCACCGAACAGATTGCTCAGATTTCCCCCACACCCACCTGCGCCCCGGCTGAAGGTGAAACCGAACGCCGGAACGCCCAACCCCGTTTAGATGGAACACCCTATCAAACCGTGATGACGGGTAAAGGGCTGGATGATGCTCAGGCCGTGCCTTCGGGTACAGGCTTTAGCCAGTGGGTCGTTTCTTTTACGCTCAATGATGAGGGTGACGATATTTTTGCCGACTTTACGGGCAATCACATCGGGCAGCCAATGGCGATTGTACTGGATGGCATTGTGATTTCCGCGCCCACCATCGAAGCACGGATTAGCGGGTCAGGGCAGATTACGGGCAGTTTTACCAAAGGCGAGGCCGAATCTCTGGCGATTCAACTCCGATACGGGGCGCTGCCTGTACCGCTTCAGGTGGCCGCGTTTGATACGGTTGGCCCCACCCTGGGGGAAATTTCCATTGATAAATCCATTCGGGCCGGAATTGTGGGCGTGATTACGGTTCTCGTTTTTATGGTGATATATTATCGCGCTCCGGGGATTGCGGCGGCGCTGGCGCTACTGGTGTTCGCGCTGATTAACTTTGCGCTCTACAAACTCATTCCTATCACGCTGACGCTGCCCGCCATTACGGGTTTTCTCATCTCGATTGGGACAGCCGTTGATGGGAATATCCTCATCTTTGAGCGTATGAAAGAAGAACTCCGCGCGGGTCGCAGCCTGGAAACCGCGATTCAACTGGGATTTGAACGGGCATGGTCGGCCATCTGGACATCCAACGTGTCCACCATCATCATCGGGTTTATTCTGCTGCTGTTTGGGCGCACCTTTGGCGCCAGCGCCGTGCAGGGCTTTGCGATTACCCTGATGCTTGGGCTGGTATTGAATCTATTTACCGCCGTCATTGTGACCCGCACTTTCCTGAATGTGATTGTGGCGCTTGCGGGCGGCTATCTGCGCGAACGTCCCGTGCTGCTGGGCGCATAAGGAGCAAAAAACTATGTTTAATCTTGTCGAAAAACGCCGCTATTACTTCCTGTTTTCGGGCCTCATTACCCTGATTGGGGTGATTACCCTGGTGTATTCCACCCTCGAAACAGGCAAACCCCTTCAGTTAAGCATCGACTTTACGGGCGGCCAGCTTTTTGAACTCCAATTTACTGAATCTGTCGGTGAACAGGAACTGCGGGATGCCTTCAGCGAGCAGGGATTTGAGCAGTTGATTGTTCAGGAACTCACCCCTCTGGAAAGTGACCTGGTAGATAAGCCGGAATATCCCGATGGCAGCCGCTGGTCGGTGCGAACGGAAGAAGTCACGGAAGCAGGCTCGATTGACGATACCCTGAACGCGCTGGAAGAAAAACTTGCGCCGCTGGATGTTGAAGCCACCACCACCTCCGAAGTTTCCGGCAACGTGGGCGATGAAGTTACCCAGGCAGCCGTTTTAGCGACGCTGGCCGCCACCACCGTGACTCTGATTTTTATGTGGTTTGCCTTCCGCCGCGTGCCGCACCCCTTCCGCTATGGCGCGTGTGCGATTGCCGCGATGGTTCACGATATTTTGATTATGCTCACCGCCATGTCGATTTTTGGGCTGCTGTTTGACTGGCAGGCGGATACGCTGTTTTTAACGGCCATGCTGACCGTTGTTGGGTTTTCGGTGCAGGATACGATTGTGGTGTTTGACCGCATCAGGGAAAACATTCCCAAGCGCCGTAACGAAACCTATGAAACTGTCGTCAACCGCAGCATTCTGGAAACGATTCACCGGTCACTGGCAACGCAGTTAAACGCGATTTTTATCATGGTGGCGATTGCTCTGTTCGGTGGGGAAACCATCCGGCAGTTTATTATCATCCTGCTGGTTGGTCTAACCACAGGCACGTACTCGTCGATTTTTATTGCTGTGCCGCTTCTGGTCGCGTGGCAAAAAGGCGAAATCCCCTTCCTTCATCCTTCGGAGGAAGAAGTTACCGCGCCTGCCGTTCGCGCCTCTGTTTAAATTTCTCATGAAAAAGAGCAGGCCTGTAACCTGCTCTTTTTATTTCTTGCCAATGGCAATTTTATACGCCATAATTTTCGCGCTTCCGTTTATCTAAAGATGTGATAATGAATCCCAAAATCTTCATTTCCTACCGCCGCGCCGACAGCCAGGATTTTGCTGATCGGCTGTATGATCATATGGTCAGACACTTCGGGGAAGACTCTGTCTTTCAGGATGTAGGCGACAGCAGCAAAATTCCATTGGGGGTTGATTTTGTGGAGTATCTGGATGAGCAGGTGCAGCGTTGTGATGTGGTTCTGGTTGTGATAGGAGAGCAATGGGTCAGGCTGCTACGAGAACGCCTCAACCGCGAGGACGATTTTGTACGCATTGAAGTTGAAAGCGCTCTTCAACAGAAAAAGATTATTATTCCAGTGTTAAAATCAGGTAGCCACATGCCAGCATCAGATGAACTTCCCATCAGTATTCAGTCACTGGCGCGACGCAACGCCAGCCGTGTGCGTCCAAACCCGGATTTCTCAAAGGACTGTGATACGCTGGCCGAAGGGATTCGGGCCGTATTTGAAAGGGCAAAAACAGCTTTCCAACCTCAATTTTCGCGCAGCAGAGTTCCTAACCTTATCCCCTCCCCTTTCGCCTGGGCTGATATTCCGGCAGGTCAGGTGATACTGCAAAATCTGTGGGGAGACAAGAAAGATTACATAGGACAATCCAAAATCGTTGAAGTGCCAGCCTTTCAAATCGCTAAGTATCCAGTGACTAACGCGCAGTTTGCAACCTTCATGGAAGCGGGTGGCTACCATCAGAAACGCTGGTGGACGGATGAAGGGTGGATGCAGCGAGAAGAAGAAGGCTGGACAGAACCTGGCAGGTGGCAGGATCAGGAACGGAACAGCGCGGAACAGCCGGTGATTGAAGTGTCATGGTATGAAGCCATCGCATTTTGCCGGTGGCTAAGCGAAATCAGTGGCGAGAAGATTATCCTGCCGACTGAAGCACAGTGGCAGCGTGCGGCTCAGGGCGACGATGGCCGGATTTATCCCTGGGGAAACGAATGGGACTGTGAGCGCTGCAATAATTTTGTGCCGCCCTGTGGGACGAGAAAAACCAGCCCTGTTACCGCGTATGAGGGAAAAGGGGATAGCCCCTTTGGGGTAGTGGACATGGCCGGGAATGTGTGGGAATGGTGTCTGACCGATTTTCAAACAGGAGTCAATGAGATTAACATCACCCATACCAATCCCATGAGCCGAGTATGGCGCGGTGGTTCGTGGGACGGCTATCATGCTAAGAATTTTTGTGTGGCCTACCGTAACGCATGTCATCCCAAAGGCAGGAATACTAGCTGTGGCTTTCGTATTTGCCGCGTTCATGAAATCTCAGGTTAGGTGCGGCCAAATTCGCGGGCTAAATCGGAGGCGCTCATGTGAATCATCGTTGGGCGGCCATGCGGACAGGTCAGCGGATTTTCGCAGCGCTCCAACTGGCGAATCAGCCCCACCATTTCATCATAACTTAGCACCTGTCCAGCCTTGACGGAGGCCGTTTTGCATACCCGCCGCACAATTTTTTCTTCAATCGATTCCACGCCGGGTTCTTTGCCACTTTCCAAATCCTGCAAAATCCGGTTGAACACATCCTGCGGATTGTGGTCAGCCAGGGGTGCAGGCACAGATTCCACGCGAAAGGTGTCCTTGCCAAATGGCTCAATCACAAAGCCGATGCTGTTCATCACGGTCAGATGTTCTTCCAGCAGGCGGGCAAGTATAGGGGAAAGGGTAATGATGGTAGCGTCCAGCGTGTGCTGCACCAGTTTATCGCTGGCCTTAAACTGGCTCATCAATTCTTCGTACATGATGCGTTCATGGGCGGCGTGCTGGTCAATCAGGTACATCCCTGCCGGCCCTTCGGCCACAATATAGGTTGCCGCTATTTGCCCCACGACTCGCATTAAAGGCAGCTTGCGGGGACGGGCAGGTGCTTCCATACCTACCGGAATCTCCCGCACAAACGTGTCGTCATCTTCCTCCCAGGTCCAGACCTGCTGTGTCGGCGATTGGCGGGGATGACGACCCGTATCGGAAATATCTATGTTCATCTGGTCGGGAAGCGGGCTGCGCGGTGACATCATAAAATTTGTCACAGGGACTTCGGCCACGTCGCTTTGTGAGGTAAGCGCCTGCCTCACGGTACGCTGTACCGCCGAAAAAACCGCGTCCGGCGTGCGAAAACGGACTTCGGCTTTGGTGGGGTGAACATTCACATCCACTTCATCCGGCGGAAGTTCAATCATCAGCACCGACACCGGATAACGGTTGTTGGGAATCAGGGTGTGATAGGACTGCACAACGGCATAGGTCAGACGCGAATCGACGATGCTGCGGCCATTCACAAACAGCATAATCTGGCTGCGGTTGGCACGGGTAAAGCTGGGCCTGGAGGTGTAACCAAAAACACGAATTGGGGGTAAATCCGGCCGCAGCCGTTCCAGGGGCATCACCTCAACCATATTGCGGAACAGTTCTATGCCCAGCGCATCAACGATGACATCCCCCAGTAACCCGCGTCCGGTGGTGCGAAAGGTTTCGCGTCCATCGGTAAACAGGGCAAACCGCACCCCCGCATAGGCCATAGCGTAGCGCATGACCAGTTCATTCACATGGCGGCTTTCGGTGGTTTCACTTTTCAGGAATTTACGGCGGGCAGGCACATTATAAAACAGGTTTTGCACATCAACCGTCGTGCCGGGCGGCGCCCCTATCGGCTGTTTATCCACCACCCTACCCCCATCCACCACCAGCCGCACCCCAACTTTTTCATCCACATGCCGCGTAATGAGTGCGACCTGCGACACCGCCGCGATACTTGCCAGCGCTTCGCCCCGAAAGCCAAGCGTCTGCACATGCACTAAATCATCAAACGTGCTGATTTTGCTGGTGGCATGACGCTGCAAGGCAAGTTCAACTTCCGCCGCCGGAATCCCCGTCCCGTCGTCGGCACAGCGAATCGAAGTTACCCCCCCTACTTCAAGCTCGATTCGGGTCGCGCCCGCGTCCAGCGCATTTTCTATCAATTCCTTAACAACAGAGGCCGGACGTTCGACCACTTCCCCCGCCGCGATTTGCGCGGCCACGGTTTCGGATAACAGGCGAATAGGCATGATTATGAAGTTGCCCCTACAACATTTTCACCAGCGATAGGAATGGTAATTCGGAAGGTGCTGCCTTTGCCTTCCTCACTTTCAACCGTTGCCTCCCCCCCGTGCTGCCGCGCCACATTCCGCACGATAAACAGCCCCAATCCACTGCCCCGAATGGCTTTATGCTCCTCCCGGCGGACACGGCTGCCCCGTTCAAACACACTGCCGATTTTATCCGGCGGGATGCCTAACCCGTTGTCCTGCACACTCAGCACCAGGGCGCTGTCCTTAACCGCCACTTTGACCGCTACTTCGCCCTGTTCCGGTGTGTATTTAATCGCGTTTTCAACCAGATTCCATAGGGCGCGTTCCAGCATCATCTCATCCAGATTTAGCACAGGCACACCCGCCTCTACTTCGGCCCTGAGTCGGATAGATTTTTTCTGGGCGCTGGGGGTCATGGTCGAAATGACTTTTTGCACGACTTTGGCCGGATCGCACAGGTCGCGCCGCAGTTCATAAGCGCCCATTTCGGGGTCAAGACGGCCAGCATCCAGCACCTTCTCGACTAAATTGGTCATGTCGCTGATGCTGGTCAGGACTTTTTCCTGCATTTTGCCCTGTTTTTCATTCAGTTCCCCCACCATTGCCAGCATATCAACAAAGCCTTTTGCAGCGGTTAGAGGCGAACGCAGGTCGTGGGATACGGTTTGCAGGAACAGGGTCATATTTTCGTTTAAGCGCCGCATATGGGTGACATCGGCCAGAATCAGCACCCGCCCCATGCTGACATTGTTATCATCTAACACTTCGGAAAGCAGGGGCTGGAAGGTTTTTCCGGCCACTTCCACCGAGACACGCGGCATTTTGAGGTCTTTTTCATCCATCAGTTGCAGCAGAATCGGATGCTGTACAATGTCATCAATTGGTTTGCCAAGCGCATTTTTAGCGGCAGTGGTAAACAGGGTTTCGGCGGCCGGATTAAATACCTGAATCCGACGCTCATTATCAACCATCACAACGGCATCTTCGATGCTGGTTAAAATGGCTTCCAGGCGCTGGCGGCTGGCATGTAAATCGTCATATGCCTGGGCGTTAGCGATGGCAAGCGCTGCCTTGCCAGCCAGAATCGTGATAAAACCCTGGTCGGTTTCATCCAGCAGATTCTTGTGGTCAAACCCCAACCACAGCACCCCCAGCACCTGATTTTTAACCACCAGAGGTAGCGCCTTTATCTGCTGGAAAAGTTCCGGCAGCCCTTCGACTGCCTTTTGCTGCTGTACCGCGTCTAAGATCAGACGATCAGCAGCAGGCAGGTGTTCATGTTCCAAACCAAAATGAAACCCTTCTCCGTTATTTAAAAGAATACGGGCGCTGCTTGCCCCGACCGCACCAGATAAATCTTTTAAAACCCTGGGAATCGTCGCTTCCAGGGCTGTACTTTCCGCGAAATATCGGGTAATTTCTAGCAGGAGTTTTTGTTGGGATACGAGCTTTTCTGACATCGGCAGACACACAACATTCTGTTATGACACGCGGCGCGTGTCAGAGGTTAATTATTCTTTTACTGGTAGTCTTGCACAAGCTGGATATTCCATGCTACACTGCGCGAACGACCATAAAAAGCATAGCGAATCACATCACTTGCCGCAATACGGTAATATAGCATACGGAAGGAACGAATGGCGGAAAAAATCCTAGTTGTCGACGATGATGTTGACAGTTTAAAACTTATTGGGTTGATGTTGCAGCGGCAGGGCTATGAGGTCATCGCAGCCAACGCAGGACAACCTGCCCTTCAGAAAGCCTACAGCGAAAAACCCGATTTGATTATTCTGGATGTGATGATGCCGGATATGGATGGGTACGAAGTCTGCAAACGGCTGCGGGCCGAACCCAACACCTCCGAAATTCCGATTATCATGTTCACAGCCAAAACCCTGGTGGATGATAAGGTCAAAGGGTTTGAAGTCGGCGCAGATGATTACCTGACTAAACCCACCCACCCTGCCGAACTTTCTGCCCGCGTGAAAACTGTCCTCTCCCGCAGCCAGCAGCAGCGTATCAGCGTCAAACAGGAAGCCAGTGGGTTCGGCGGACTTTCCATCGGATTTTTGGGAGTGAAAGGCGGCGTTGGGACAACCACATTAGCGGCCAACGTGGGCGCAATTCTGGCGCAAAAAGACTCCACCATTCTGGCAGATATTCGTCCGGGACAGGGAACGCTGGGTCTGTCGCTGGGATTTACCCGCGCTCAGGGGCTGGCAAATGTGCTGGGCAACCGTCCTGCCGCCGAAATAACCCCGCGTCTGGTGGATGACAACACGGTGACTCATAACTCCGGTTTAAAACTGCTGCTGTCCTCGACCCGCCCGCAAGAAAGCCAGTTGAACGCGACTCCTGAAGCGGCGTCGGCCATGCTGCGTGCAATGTCCGAACTGGCGCACTATCGGCTCATTGACCTGGGTTCGGGTTTAAATCGGCTGACGGTCAAGCTCATCCGTGAACTCAACCAGACGATTGTGCTGGTTGAACCCAACCGCGTGACCCTGACCATCGCCCGCGAAATGCTGCGTGAAATTGAAACCCTGGGAGTCGGCGCAGGCCGCACGTCGCTGGTGATTTTTAACCGTGTGCAGTCCAGTTTGCAGATTCCCTGGCAGGAAGTGGAACAAACGCTGAATCACGAAGTTACGGCGATTATTTCTCCTGCGCCGGAACTGGCATTTCAGGCGGCTGAAGCCGGATTCCCCCTGGCACACTTCCAGCCCAGTTCCATTGTGGCAGGCCAGATTTCCAAACTGGTTGAAGAACTCATTAAACGTGGTGGATAAATGTACGAGGCGGAAATCCAGCAGGCCGCAGCGCTGCTCCTCCAGAGCAAGTATGCGGTTGCGTTGACAGGGGCAGGGATTAGTACGCCTTCCGGCATTCCAGATTTTCGTAGTGCCGAGTCCGGCCTGTGGGAAAAACACGATCCGATGGTGGTTGCCAGCCTGATTGGATTCCGCCACAGGCCAGACCTTTTTTACGAATGGCTTGTCCCTCTGGCAAGAACCCTCATCCAGGCCAGCCCCAACCCAGCCCATTATGCCCTGGCAAAATTAGAATCACTTGGCATACTTAAAAGTGTCATCACCCAGAATATTGACCTGCTGCATTCCAGAGCTGGCTCAAAAACGGTGTACGAAGTACATGGACATATCCGAGAAGCGACCTGTATCACCTGTTTCGCGGTGTATCCAGCTGAATCGCTGCTCAAAGAGTATATTGAAAGTGACGGCAAAAAACTTTTGCGCTGTGCTTCCTGTGGCAGTGTCCTGAAACCGAATGTCATTTTATTTGGAGAGCAGCTGCCCCTCAAAGTGTTTAACGCTGCCCAACGCGAAGTCCGCCAGTGTGATATGATGGTGGTAGCGGGGTCATCGCTGGAAGTGTATCCGGTAGCGGATATGCCCCGACAGGCGCGGGCAGGGGGCGCAAAACTGATTTTGATCAATTACAGTGAAACAGATTATGACCGAGTTGCAAATGTTACGATTCGCGGGGATGTGGCAGATATTCTCCCTCGTATTGTGCAGGCACTAGAGGCACATCTGCCCGGCAGTTAACCCCGTTGGAGGCCAACTTATTACAATGACAAACAGCGATAACACCACCACACCCACCACCAGCGACGAGTTCCACGTCAGCAAATATCTTCAGCTTCTGGCGCGGTACGAGCGATTGATGGAAATTACCCGCCAGCTTAACTCCACACTGGATTTACATACGCTGCTGCTGCGAATCATCGACGCCAGCATCGAATTGACCCGCACCGAACAGGCATCCATCCTGCTCATTGACCAGAATACGGGCAAACTGCATTTTGAGGCTTCGTCTAGCTTAAGCGGCGGCGCGATGGAACAAATTGAAGTTCCCATTGAGGGCAGCCTGGCGGGATGGGTCGTTACCCATGGGGATCCGGTGCTGGTCGAAGATGCCCGCAACGACCCGCGCTTTTTCAGCAAGGTTGACCAGACGATCAAATTTAAAACGCGCAACCTGCTGGGCGTGCCAATGATTGCTCAGGGCAAGGTCATCGGGGTGGTCGAAGTTTTAAACAAGGTATATGAGGATGAAACCTGGACAGAGGATGACGTGAATACCCTGTCCGCGCTGGCAGCCCAGGCCGCAATTGCTATCGAAAATGCGCGGCTGTTCCAGCAAAGTGATTTTATCGCGGAAATGGTGCATGAACTTCGCACCCCGTTAACTGCCCTCAAGCTCAGCACCAAACTGCTGAAGGACTCCCGCCTGAACGATGCCACCCGTTCGGATGTGGTCGAATCAATGGCAACAGAAATTAACCGTCTGATTGCCCTGACCACCGACTTTTTGAATCTGGCACGGCTGGAATCCGGACGGGCGCGGCTGGAACTCACGGAATTTGATATTCTTGCCATGATGCGCGAAAGTTATCAGGTGGTGGAACATCAGTCGCAGGAAAAACACGTGATCTTCCAGTTGGAAGGCGAAACGATTCAGGTGCGGGCAGACCGCGATAAGGTTAAGCAGGTGCTTTTGAACCTGATGACCAACGCCATCAAGTACAACAAGCCGATAGGCGGCGAAGTCTACTGCAACGCCAAATATCTGGACGAAACCCGCGAATACTGCATTGTAGAGGTGCGGGATACGGGCGTGGGGCTGTCTCAGGAGGACAAGGATAAAATGTTCCAGAAGTTCTTCCGGTCCGCCGAAACCGCCGATAAAGTGCAGGGAACGGGCTTAGGCATGGTCATCGCCAAACGCATTGTCGAAGCGCACGGCGGCGAGATGTGGCTGGAAAGTGAACAGGGAGTCGGAACCGCCTTTTTCTTTACCCTGCCTGTGGCTTAAGCAAAATTTTAAGCGCCCCACGACGGGCGGCGTGTTCCATCGCCTGTGCCGCTTCCTCAAGTGGGTACACCGCTTCAATCAGGGGTGTGACCTGTACCTGTTTGCGGTTCAGAAGCGCCAACGCGGTATCAAACGGCCCGCATCGGCTGCCATCCAGACAAATTTCGTTGACCACTACCCGGGTTAAATCAAATTTGCCCTGCCCCTGATAGGTACTTTTCAGGATAATTGTGCCACGCGGACGCACCAGTGCCAGCGCTTTCTCGAATCCATCGGGCGAACCGGTGCAGTCCACCACATAATCCACCACCCCGGGGGTCAATTCTTCTTCAGCCACTGCCCGAATCCCCCATGAGGCCAGCAGGTCGGCCTGACTTTCGCGCCGCACCACCACGCTTAAATCCGCACCAGTGAGTTGGATCACCTGAGCGCAGAGCATCCCCAGCCGCCCCGCCCCCAGCAGCACGGCTCGATGCCCTGCATGAAGCGCATGTACCTGCGTAATCCGGCAGGCGGCGGCCAGGGGTTCGGTAAAAACGGCTTCCTCATCCGAAAGGGTATCCGGTACGACATGCAGATTTTGCACAGGAAGTTGAATCGTTTCCGCAAATGCGCCAGACGTTTCGACCATACCCAGAATTTTCCGATTCCGGCAGTGGGAAAAATCACCACGTTCGCACATATCACACTGGCCGCACCACAGATTAATTTCCCCCACGACCCGCTTGCCCATCCACGACGGCGGCCCGTCAATCACTTCCCCCACAAATTCATGACCGGGTACACCCGTAAAATTTTTATAACCGCGTATAAGTTCAATATCGGTAGAGCAGATGCCCGCCAGCCGAATTTTGATTCGGGCTTCGTGAGCGCCCAACGGCGGGACATCCGCCCATGTGACACACAGCTTTTCCCCATCCCAGACGACACAGCGCTGTTTCATGGCTGTTCCTCATAAAAACGATATTCAATACCCCGAATAAGGCTATATTTATAATTGTTGGCTCGTCCCACATCCGTAGGCGGCTGTTCATCTACCGCGCACGCTAAGCCCACATCAAGCATATTTTTGCCAAAATTTACAAAAACCGTGTCCTGAAGGGTATACACTTCCTGCTCTTGCAGCCATCCGATGCCCTCCGTATTCGCTGTAAAAACGGAGTCATCCGAACGAGCCTGCCATTCATTTTTCCACTGGTCGCACAGGGCAGAAAAATCCTGAGACACACTGCCGAACGAACGTCCGGCAGCATAACCAACGTATTTTTCAACCACGCTGGGGCGTTCGACATAGGCCAGCGCAATCAGCACCAGCGATAACCATGCCAGCGACACCCCTAGCAGTGTCAGCACCCCCCGATTGGTCAAAAACTGAAACGTGATTCGCAGCGCATTGAGCGCCAGCAGCACAAACAAAAGCTGAAGCAAAATGCTTAAAATATCCATTGGGGGAATGAGATAATCAAAAACCTGCTGAATATCCAGAAAACGGATAACCAGCGGGAGGATGAGATGGAGCAGCAGCACCCCGCCTAGCGTCATTACTCCGACGCTGACATTGGACCGTACCAGCGGAGGCTGATTTTCCCAGAATCCCTGTAAGCGTTGAAACACGCCACCTTCCTTAGCCGATTAACAAACGGCTAAAGTTTACCCCACCTGCCACGTAAAGCGGTAGTCCGGTGTGCGTCCGCCCACGGGAATAAACAGTCCCTGCTCGTTCAGGAACTGGATAGAAACCCGCCATACGACACTGTGCGGCTGGCTGTCGGCAGGGAAAAAGTCCGGCGGCAGCATGATGGAGGTTGAACGGGTAGCGTCATTAAACACTTTTCCAGTGGTTTCATCCAGCACTTCGACCACGTAATATTCATTGGCCTGCAAGCGACCAACAGATACCCATTGCAGCAGCACATTTCCCGTAATGGTCGCCCCGTTCTGCGGAGATACCAGCGACGGAGCGTGGTGGGTTGGCGTGGCGGTAGGCGTTTCGCTGCCAGAAGGAGAAGCCGTTGCCGTTGGTGTGGGTGTTGCCCCCGGCACATTTAAACACTGGCCGATGCTAACCACAGGCGGGCGTGGGCAAAATCCAACATCCGACTGTGAAAAATCACACCCACTGCAATCTAACCCATTGGGCAGTGGATTCATTTCGCAGATTCGGCGCAGCGTTGTATCATTTTTCAGCGCGATGCTGGTCAGGGTATCTTCTTCCACGACACAATACTGCCCGATAGCCACATATTGACCGGGGTCGCCAATACGCGGGTCAAAAGTGGCGGTAGGCGGCGCGTTGGGGTCAATCACCACCGGAATCGCGGTAGGACGCGGCACCAGCACGACGTTGCCCGGCCCCGGCAGGCTGCATCCGGCAAAACCGTTCAACTGATAAAACGCCTGCAAGACATCCAAATCCACATGCCCATACTGGTACACAATGCTGATACAGTCCTCCCCCTGCCGAATAGTATGTTCAAACGGGCCGGGAGTATTGGTTGCAGTCGGGGTTTCGGAAGGCGGCGCGGGCGACGGGGTATAAGAAGGCGTTAAAGTTGCCGGAAAAGTCGCTCGTAAGGTGCTGGTCGGCCCCCCAGGAGTAGGCGAAGCCAAAAGCGTTGGTGTGGCTTCCCGCGTCTGGGAAGGGGTCGGACTGACGGTTGCGGAACTGGCAATCGTCGGCTCAACCACCGTTGGCTCGTTGTCATCATCCGTATTTTCTGAACAGGCGGCCAGAAACAGCAGCACCAGACACAATAGCAGAGTTTTTCGCATGAAGTTATTTTCCTTGCCAGAAGAATCGACGCGGGGCGGTAGGGTAACGTTCATTCAGCGCCACCACCTCCGCCAGCGCTCCCACACCGGTGTTATCCCACGAGATTTCAAAATCAGTTGAAAGCTGACACAAGTCCCAGTTCAGCCGCCGCACCGTATAAACCGTCCCATCTGTATTCACACCGGAACGCAGCAGCACCACACTGACCGACCAGGTGTATTCCTGAGAAGCATTTTTATCTGGCTGCCAGTCTTTGGGTAGGTCAAACAGCAGGTCACAGCTTAAGGCGCGGAAGGTTTGTCCGGTGGTGGCATTTGTCACCTGCACCAGATAGGCTTCATCCAGCCCCAGCGTTCCGGTAGTCGTCCAGCGCAGGGTGACAATCTCAGACGCCTCAAACTGCTCATCCACCTGCGGGGAGAACAGCGCGGGAACGTTAAAAGTGGCCGTTGCGGTGGGGGTTGGGGTTTCACTGCCAGAAAGAGTCGGCGGCAGGGTCGGCGTGGGCGTGGGCGCGGGAACACGAATCCGCTGCCCTTCGTACAGAAAAACCGCGCAGGTCGGGCCGCCATAACGTTCCCCAAAATCACACTGCGGAAAATCCATTTCAGGATTAATTTCGGAGAGTAATTTGACATCAATCCCATAAATGGCAATCACATCAAAAAGGGTCTGATTCAGCGTCACCGTATGCCACATTAAACCCGGGTCAAGGGTGGGTTCAAGCGCGACGGAACGGGTCAGCACAATATCATCGGCGGAAACCGTAGCACCGCCTGTATCCGCCACTGTGACGACCTCACTGGTAACGGCCGCGCCGGATGACGGTTCTTCGAGCAGCGCGGGGTCAAGTGTGGGTGTGGGGCGCGGTACTTCAATCACCTGTCCCGCCTGAATACAGGTTGGGCAGGACAAATTGTTATACTCAACAATAGCATCCACCGCCGAAAAATCCACATGCCCACACAGCAGCGCCAGCCCATAAAGGGTATCTTCTGCCTGAACCGTAAACACACACGGCCCCTGAGTGGGAGTCAAAGAAGCGGGCGGCGTGACCGTTGGCAAATCCGGCACGATGCGGGTATTGGTGGGAATAAAGGTCGGTACAAAATTCGCGGCCGGAGTCTGCGTGGCAGCAACGGGGCTAAAAGTGGGGGTTGGGGTGGCGGTTTGTACCGCTTCGCTGCTGACTTCATCCCCACCGCCTAAAAAGGTCGTAATGGCATACAAAAGTCCTGCCCCAAGCAGCACCCCTATCAGCAAAAACAGCCCTGCCAGCCAGATGCCGCCCGGGGCGCTTTTGACCATGAGATCATCTTCACCCAGCATCGACTCATAAAAAGCGGGAGCAATTTCGTTTGCACCCTGAAGTCGGGTTGCAGCAGCCGAACGACCCGGCAGCCGGGCTTCACACAGCACACAGGTACGCGCTTCTGGCGCATTGGCCGCGCCGCAGATAGGGCAGATTTGTTCCGTCATCGCACGTCATTATACCAGTGTCCCCCCATCATTCCAGCGTGGCAGTAGCGGACTCGTGGGTCAGGCGTTTGAATCCTGACGGAAAGCTGTTATCCTGATGGAATGTGTGGAATTTGCGGCATTTTTAATCATCACGGCGCTCCGGTTGAACCGACTCTTTTAAAAGACATGACCGACGCGATTGCCCATCGCGGGCCGGATGGCGAAGGGTACTTTTGTGATACCCATCTGGGACTCGGATTCCGGCGGCTTGCCATTATCGACCTGAACACGGGCGACCAGCCTATTTACAGCGAAAATCGCCAGATTGTCACCGTATATAACGGTGAGATTTACAACTATCGTCCGTTACGCGAAGCACTGATGGCGGCAGGACACATTTTTGCCACCCAGACCGATACTGAAGTGCTGGTACACGGGTATGAAGAATGGGGCGCCGATCTGGTTCACAAACTGCGCGGCATGTACGCCTTTGCCCTGTGGGATGTGGAGAAACGCCGTCTGCTGCTGGTACGTGACCGCACCGGACAAAAACCCCTGTATTACGCGCAGTGGGGCGACCTTTTTATTTTTGCCTCCGAAATTAAAGCCATCCTCACCCACCCCGCCGCCCGCCGCACCCTGAATCGGGATGCCCTGCCGGAATATCTGACGCTGGGGTATGTGCTGCCGCCGCGCACGATGTTTGAGAACATTTATAAACTTGCTCCGGGCAGCTTTTTACTCCTTGAACCGGACAAGTCTCCGGTGATTTCCGAATACTGGCGGCCTACCCTTCAGCCCGACAACCGCTATTCCCGTCAGGAAAACGCCGAACGGATTCGCGCCAAACTGCTGGAAACGGTTGACAAACACATGATGAGTGATGTTCCTCTGGGGACATTTTTAAGCGGCGGTGTAGATTCGACGACTATCACGGCCTTAACCGGGCGGCTTTCCGGCCAGCCTGTTGAAAGTTTTACGGTGGGCTTTGATTATCAGGGCGATTCGGCGGGCGACAAAAAATTTAACGTGGATTTATATTATGCACGGCAGGCGGCGGAATTTTTGGGCTGCCATCACCATGAAATCGTGCTGCGGCATGAAGATAGGCTGGCCGACCTGCTGCCACAGTTGATGTATGCGCTGGATGACCCTATCGCGGATACGGCCATCCTCCAGACGATGTTTGTCAATGCGCTGGCACGCCAGAATGGTGTGCCTGTGCTGTTAAGCGGCGACGGGGCGGACGAAATTTTTGCGGGGTATCCTTTTTTCCAGCAGGCACACCGCGTTCAGCAGTATCAGACGCTGCTGCCTGCTCCCCTGCGGACTCATGTCGTGCATCCGTTGATTGGGCGGCTGCCCCACAAAGGCCATTTTGCGCTGCTGCATAAATTAGCGGAAAAATCTGAACTGGTTTCACCCGCAGAACATTTTCTGACCTGGGAAACCAACTTTTCGTTTGCCCAGATTCATGCCATGCTGCAAGATACGGCGCTGGCAGAGGCAGGCACAGCCGACCTGATGACCCGCCTGAACCGGGAACTAGCTCCCCTGGAAACGCCAGAAATGGCGGATAAAGTGGGATACGCACGGCTGCGCTGGTGGCTGGCCGAAAATAGCAACACCCGTTTTGATAAAATGGCGATGTGGATGTCGGTTGAAACCCGCGCCCCATTTCAGGATCATGAACTGGTCAATCTGGCGCTGAGTATGCCCCTGTCACACAAACTCCCTGCTAAGGTCGTCCTGAAAGAAGCGGTCAAAGACTGGATTCCCGCCTCTGTGATTCAGCGTCCTAAATGGGGATTCACCCCGCCCGCCTCTGACTGGCTGCGAACGATTTTTCGTCCTCTGGTCAATACGTATCTTCTGGACGCAGATAAACTTTGTGCAAGCGGCCTGATTCCATCGGCGGTGATACCTCTGGTGGAAGCGCACCTCAACCGCACCTCTTACCATCTGAACGAGGTGTGGAATCTGCTCATTTTCCAGTTATGGTTTGCGCTTGCAATCGAGAAGTCGCTGGATTTTGAAAAACGGGTCACTCTTTTTTAGACTTTCTCACCGCCATGTAGATGTCAAATCCCGCCTGCTGTGCCGCCTTTTTGACATCTTCTTCCTCTGATTCCTTAAAACATTCTTCCAGCGCAGCCAGCGCGGGCTGGGCGTCCGCGCCCATCGCCTGAAGCTCTGTAATCGACTTTAACCGGACATCCGGCCGCTTATCTTTCAGCCGGGAGATGTGAAATGCGAGAACTTTTTCAAGGGATGAAGGCATGTTGCTTAACCTCTCAACTATTAGCGACGGATTTTTTTGGCCTGCGCCCTGGCTAAAATTTCTGCCGCCCGTCGGCGTTCCTCATCAGACGCACCGCTTTCCATTTGCAATTTACGAAGCTGATTAAAATATATAGTTTTGCCAATCTGTTGCGCCAGTTGGCGGGTGTCCGGGTCAGGGTCGGTGCAAAAAACCTGGGCTAGATACACCAGGGATTCGGGTTCGCCAATGCTTTCCAGCGCCTGAATCGCTTCCCGCCGTGTCTGAACACGGGCATCTTTTAACCGACTGACCCAGGCCGCAATTTTTGGATTCATAGGTTGTTGCCTCTATTTAAACAGGTCGGATAAGCCCGCGTCCAGGTCATCCAACTCATTATCATTTAAGGATAGTCCAGCGTCCAGCAAATCAAAATCATCCTGCTGAACGGGGACTGTTTGCGTGGTATGTGGCGTCCGTTTTATGCTATCAAAATGCTGCCACTGGGTTTGCAGGGCGTCTATATCCGCCTTCAGCGCCCGGTCATCGCCTACGGGAATGATAAGGTTAGACACCATTGCTTCGCGCTGTTTTTCCGACGCCTGTTTCGCAAAGTAGTCATTCATGGCCTGTTCAGTAGAATAACCGCGCTGCTGTGCCTGCCAGATCAACCCACCTGCCCATTTTGCCGCCTGCCGCACCCGTTCATCCGGGTCATTTTTAAAGACATGGTGAATCGCGTTCAGGGCGCGGGTTTCTTCTAGCATTGCCAGCACTTGCAGGGCGTAAATGCGCTGCAACGGCTCGGCATGACTTAACTGATGGATTAATTCCTGAAACACATCAACCTCAAAGTTTATTCCAGTATAACAAATATTTGGGAACCTTTTCCTCTTTTTGGGTGACTAACAGCATGAGTCACTCAGGCGAAGGTCGGATTTACAAAAAGTAAGGCACGTCTTACGCTGAAAATAGACTCACCTTAGCTAAGGAGCATCCATGGATTTCGACCACATGGATTTATCGCTGGTGCAGGCAATGGCAAAAGGCGACGGTCAGGCGCTGGAAGAACTGTACGCGCGGCACGGCCAGCGCCTGCTCAATTACCTGATTGGTCAGGTCGGCGGGGACGTGGTTTTAGCGGAAGAAATTCTGCAAAATGTCATGTTGGCCGCATGGAAGGCCGCCGCGCAGTTCCGGGGGGAAAGCAAAGTGCGTACCTGGCTGGTAGCGATTGCCCGCAATCAGGCCATTAACGCCCGCCGGAAACATAAAGTGTTATCTGTTCCCCTGAATGAGGCCGACGGGTTACACAAAACCGGCCCGTTTGAACAGATACTGCGGGCTTCGGAAAGCGCCGAAGTCCGTCAGGCGATTCGACAATTACCGGAGGATCAGCGAGAGACCTTGGAATTGATTTTTTATCATGGACTGTCCGGCCCGGAAGCCGCCGAAGTGATGGGAGTCGCGCCTGGCACCATCAAAAGCCGCCTGCATCGCGCCAAAGAAGCTCTCAAGTATATTCTGGAGGGGCGCAATGAATAACTGGCAGGAGCTGGTCCCCTTTTACGTCGCCGGATTACTTTCTCCCAGAGAAAAAGCCGCCTTTGAAGCCTTTCTCAGGCAGTCCTCTGAATGTCAGCGAGCCGTTGCGGAATGGCAGACCATTGCAAACGCCGTGCGGGAAGAAGCTACCTCCCGCAGCACTCATCTGCCTCTCATGGCAAAAATCGCCCAACCGAGCCGCAACGGGCATCACCTGGATTCCTTGGAAGCCACCGTGCCAGCCTATAAACCGCCGCGTGTTGAATATGCGGACGTGCCGCTGACCAAAGCCAAACGCCGTCCAGTGCTGCCGATTTTTGCGGCGGCAGCAGCCGTGCTGATGGCTGTGTGCGCGGGGCTTCTGTTTCTGGTGCTGCAAAGTTCGGATGGCGACCCGGATCAGGGCAACCGTCCCAACGGCACGCCGACGGTAGAGCAGAGTCCGACGATACAGGCCACGCTGACCACTGTCCCCAATTTAAGCCAGTGCAGTGTCAGCAGTCCGGTGGAGGTGAATGTGTATGCTGAACCGGATTCAGACAGCGCCGTTAGCGGAATCCTTCAGCCGGGAACTTTCCTGCAAAGTGTCGTCAAAACGGCGGATAACTGGTATGGGGTGACGCTGAACGCGAACGCTGTTGGATGGGTACGTGGGGAAGATGTGCAGTTGACCGGCACATGCCAAACGCTGCCCGCGCCCACCACGACGACTCCGGACAGCACCCTGCCCCCTACCCTGAATTTTATTCCGTCCCCGACCGCCGTCCCGACTCAAGCGCCGATGGATGTGGATTATCATCTCTCTGTGGATCGGTTTACCACAACCACCTTTAACGACATGGTTTCGTTCCCGGAGGGAGATACCACAGACCGGATTGAGCTTGAACTTACCGGATTGACGGAAGATGAATCCAATAATTACCGTGAACTGCAAATTACGGTGTACTGTTTGCTGGGTGAAAATATGGATGCGCTGCGCTGGTATTGGGGCGAAGATACCCCGCTGTCCAGCAGTTATCGGTGTGATGAAACGGGTAGTTTGGTGCTTTCCAACAGCGCCAACCGCGAAACCCTGATTATCACCCTACCGGAAGGCAGCCCCAGAAGCATCGTATCGTATGCCATCATCATTACCCCGACTCTCCTGGGCGGCACACCGGTTATTACTGCCACACCGATAAATCCTCCCACCGCGCCACCGGATACTGATCCGCATACCTTTCTGGTCGACCCCGGCGCAACGCGGCAGATGAGCGAGCAGATTTCTGTTCCCGGCTCAGCAGGCGACAGCGCGGATAACATCCTGCTCACCCTGACCAACAGCACGTTCGGGCAGCGCTACGAATTTAAACTGCTGCTGGTGTGTTCCAGTCCTGTGCCAACCGATGTACGCTGGCGTGTTGCCAGCAGCGAAACAACTTATGCCTGCGGCGACGAAGCGGGCGGTATTTTTCTATCCGAAGCGGACAATCAAAAGCTGGTATCCGTATTTCTGGACGATTACGGATATGCCAATTTCGCTGAATATACGCTGATTGCCCAGCCTGTGCCTTCAGAAGGAATTGCTACGCCGGATGGGGCGGTATCCGACAGTGAACCGCATGATTTTATTGTGTCACGTTCCGGCAGCAACCGCTTCAGCGACCAGCTTTCCTACCCGGACGGCGACTCGCTTGACCGGATTCACCTCACGTTTGCCGATATACTGCCGGGAGAAGTGCGCGAAGTGGAAATTACGCTGCTGTGTACAGGCGCGGGACTGGAATATGTGACGCTGAATATTTTGAATAGCGACAAATCCAATGTGTGCGCTGGCACGCTGTACGCCACCTTCACCGATCAGAATAACCAGATTACCTTTGATATTTCCTTTTCGGAACAGGTGACGGGAACGGCACTGGTGG
>CAZKZS010000033.1:0-23436 GCA_964557285.1 uncultured Anaerolineae bacterium
TGCGTTTTAGTAGGGACACGGTATTGCCGTGTCCCTACCTGCATTAACAATACAAGTTTAAAAGTGTTAAACTCCACCTGCAACAGGTGGAGTGTTGAATGTCAGCCGCAGTATATTTTCAGGGCGGGACGCTGGTTTTAAATAGCGTGCTGCCGCAGGCACAGGTGGCCGCGCCGTTTCGCTGGATTAAAGGACACTGGCGCTGCGAAGCCTATCACTATCCCCTGTTGGGCGGCTGGTTCAAACAGCAGGGTATTCGGGATACCGTGCCACGTTGGGAGCAGCTTCATCTTACCCTCCATGAATCGCGTGACCCCCATGATTATCAACAGGAATCGCTGGCCTCATGGACCCGGGCCAATCGGCGCGGCAGTATTGTGCTGCCGACAGGCGCGGGAAAAACCTTTGTGGCGATTCAGGCGATTTATCAGGTGAATCGTTCGGCGCTGGTGGTCGCTCCGACAATTGACCTGCTGCATCAATGGTATGCGCGTCTGGTAAACACCTTTCAGCGTGAAATCGGCGTGTATTACGGCGGTGAAAAAAATATCCTGCCGCTAACCGTCACCACCTATCATTCCGCCGGAGATTTAATCGCGGAATGGGGCAATGCTTTTAAACTGGTCATTTATGATGAGGTGCATCATCTTCCCGCGCCCAACTGGGGTGAAACTGCGCTGATGTCTCCTGCGCCATTCCGTCTGGGACTCACGGCCACTTATCCTGAGGAGGAAGAACAAAGCAACGGGCGCTGGCGGGTGGATGAACTGATTGGCCCAATTGTCTATCGCCTGCACATTGATGAACTGGCGGGAGAAACGCTGGCGGAATATCGCACCGAACGCCTGCGGATTGACCTGACCGACGAAGAACGGACTCGATACGATGCCGATTATGCTATCTACGCCAGTTTTTTCCGGCAGCGTCAGCTTCAAAAATCACACGGCGCGAACTGGCTCAGGGAACTGATGCGGCTCAGCGCATTTGATAGGGAAGCACGGCGGGCGCTGCTGGCACGTCAGCGCATTTTACGCCTGCTGGCGAGTGCGGAAGGCAAAATGGCTGCCTTAGAAAATTTGCTGCGTGAATATTCTCATGAGCAGGTACTGATTTTCACAGAAAATAACGCGACTGCCTATCGGATTGCCCGCAAGCACCTGATTCCGGTGATTACCCACGAAACCAGAGCATCGGAGCGTAAATATATTTTAGAATCCTTTCAGGCCGGAACTTACCGCGCCATCGTGACCTCCCGTGTGCTGAATGAAGGGGTGGATGTGCCAGAGGCCAAAGTTGCCATCGTGTTGGGCGGAACGGCCAGCGCCCGCGAGTATATCCAGCGTTTGGGGCGGGTGCTGCGAAAAACAGGCAGCCGTCAGGCGGTACTGTTTGAGGTTATCGCCCGTAAAACGATTGAAGAAGGCAAGTCGCAGCGCCGCCGCAGAGGAACACGCCATGTTAACAGGTGAGCTTGTCCGTCCCCGGTTGCGGCCACAGGGCAGGCGGCTGGAAGTGGAAATGATTGAATATGCCCCCTGGCGAAAAACGGCGGCAGAACTCATTTCCCTTTTTCAGACCAAGATCGGTAAACCCAGGCAGGAATGGGAAGCCGCGCTGGAAAATTATGAAGGTGAGCGTACAGATTACATTGTGATACGCGGGCTGGCAAAAGTGCTGGCTGACGCGGCTTACTTTGAAACGCTGGAAACCCCACTGCCGCCTGCTCAGATTCGCCAGCAGGTGTTTGCCTATGGGCCTGTATTCGACCATCCCGACCTGTTTCAACCGCATACCCGTGAGGAAATTTTGGGTTGGGTCGCCGAACAAAATCAGATGATGCCGGAAGCGGTAGAGGCAGCACTGTTTGCCGACCTGCCCGCCGAAATGATTCTGATGGACGTTGGGGAAAAATGGACACCTGACGCGCTGATGAGCCGTTATAACCTGGAACTGGCGCGGGGGGTGTTATACTGGGCGCGGGAACTCAATATTGAGATTCACGATACGTATAAAGATTTCTGGCGCTACCTCAAATTATTCAAATTGATGTTCTGGGCAGTCCCCAAACCGGAAGGCGGGTATCATGTCACGCTGGACGGGCCTATTTCACCCTTCGTTCATTCGACTCTGCGCTACGGGCGGCAGTTTGCCGCGTTTTTGCCTGCCCTGTTTTTGTGCAAAAAATGGCAGATGGTGGCCGAAGTGCGGTATGCCAACGATTTTTTGTTTTACCGTCTGGACGAGCGCACCCCACTGGTTTCGCATTTTACCCGCAGTGGAGTGTATGACAGCCGCATGGAGGCAGATTTTGCGGCGGAATTTGCGGAAAAGTTCGGGACTGAACGGGGAAAATGGACTCTCAGCCGCGAAGATGAAGTCTTACTCCTGGAAGATATGGTGATGCTGCCGGATTTTTCGCTGACTCATCAGGATGGCCGACGGGCGTATCTGGAAATTATGGGCTTCTGGCATCCTGAGTATTTACGCCGCAAACTGCACAAAGTCCGCGCGGCCAACCGCCGCAATTTGATTTTGCTGGTGTATGAAGGGGTGAATCTGACCGAAGAAAAACTGCGCGATATTCCGGGTGAAGTGCTGTATTTTAAAAATAAACCTGTTCTCAAAGAGGTGATGGAAGCCGTCGAAAGGGTAGCAGAAAAATGATGCAGCTTCATTATGATAAAGAAGGGGATGTTCTGTATATTTCACTGGGTAAGCCGCGCCCCGCCATTTCCCATGAAATTGGCGATGACGTGGACTGACTGTTTTTAATCTTTCGACTCGTGATACTGGGGACATGCTGCCAATTGCCGTTGAAATGCGTGAAGTGTAAGCAGGGGAGTGGCAAATTTTGTGTGCATGAGCTTTTTTGCCCCTCACCCTGCCTTCGGCATCCCTCTCCCAGAACGGGAGAGGGACTTTTTGCTCCCCTCGCCCCGCGCAGCAGTGGGACGCGAACGCGGGCCGGGGGTGAGGGAACATGCTTTTTGACACTCCCTTTTTTGTTGGACATGCCAAAATGTGTTATTAATGTGCATGTGAAAATGGCGAGGGTGTATCCATGGAAAAATCGTCTGACAAAATTAAACTCTGGTGGGATGACCCCATGACAGGGCAGCACCATGAACTCACCAGTGCGCTGCCTGTAACGGTGGGACGGGAAGCGGGCAATAAGCTGCGTCTGGATCACACTGAAGTATCCCGCCAGCACGCCGAAATTGTTTCCGAAGGGGATGGCCTGGTGATTCGCAACCTCAGCAGCACCAGCGGCCTGCTGGTAAATGGCAAACCGGTTCAAGCGGCGGTGCTGCAACAGGGAGACCGATTTAAAATTGGCCCCTATGATTTTAACTGGGGATTCGATTTTCCTCCTGAGCATCCCGACGACCTGACCGCGACAGTGGTCGAGCCGCCGGAGGAAAAAACCGAAATTTTGCCGCCCCCCGGCTGGCGAAAAGAGGTAGGCGACAACTCGTAAGCCCGTTATAATCGCCACACTTTTTAAAGGGAAACGCAGTGAATAATTCGCTCCATTATGTGGTTGTCGGCCACTTTATCAAAGATATTGTTCCGGGCGGGCATCAGCTTGGCGGGACGGTTTATTACAGTGGCACACAGGCGGCACGGTTGGACGTTAAAGTGACCATTATCAGCAGCGCTGGCTCAGATTTAGAAGCCGATATTGCCGCGTTAGACCCCCGCATTGAAACCCATGTGAAACCCGCGCCGGAATCGACCTCCTTTGAAAATATTTATGATGAAGGGGGCAACCGCCAGCAGTATACGCGGGGCAGGGCGCTGCCACTGGTTGCGGCTGAAGCGCCGCCGCTTTCACCCTCTCTCCTGCACCTTGGCCCCCTGATTAGCGAAGTCGCGCTGGATTACGACTCGGCCTATCCCGACGCCAAATTGTGTATTACCCCGCAGGGCTGGATGCGCCGTGTGGATAAAAATACAGGAAAGGTGCATCCCAAACCGTTAGGCAAAGCGGAAACACTGCTCTCACGCGCCTGGGCAGTCGTTTTTAGTGAGGAGGATGTAGGATACAGCAAACGAAAAGAGCGCCATCTGGCGTCCCTGTGTCCGATTACCGTTTGCACGCGCAACGTTTCGGCAGCCACTCTGTATTTTGAGGGGAGAGAGTATCAAGTGCCTACTTACCCGACTCAGGTGGTTGACCCCACCGGTGCAGGCGATGTGTTTGCCGTTGCCTTTTTTATCCGTCTGTACGAAACCAACGACCCCGAAACGGCGGTGCGTTTTGCTCATGCGGCGGCGGCACTGTCAATCTCCGGTGCTGGCGTAAGCAGTGTTGCCGACAGAGCCAAAATTCTTTCGCTCCGGGAGTAGGGCTTTAATTTCATCAATTTGGTTCTGGGCTGCTTCTTCGCCTGCGTAAAGCGGCCCAATCACATCCTTAAAATCCAGCGACCCGTAATCTTCTACCCTGGGACGGAGTAAAATATGGGGCGGGTACTTGGCAAGACGTTCCTCATGCAGATGCCACGTCATGACCCGCACCGCCCGCCAGACCGCCGCCATCATACTGGGAGTATTGTTCCATTCTGGCGGCAGGCTGATGAAGGGTAGTTCCAGCCCGATAATCGCGCTGAGGGGGTCTGTCCAGGGGTTATCTTTTTCCAGGGGAGGATATACATCCACCGCGATAATTTTTTCCGCCCCGTATTGATAAGCGACGTGGGTTGCCAGGCTATCAATCACCCCTCCATCAGCCAGCCGCATCCCCTCGTAATCTACAGGCGGGAACACCGCAGGCACGGCGCTGGAGGCCAGAATCGCGGGCATCAACGGCCCTTCTTTCAGAATCACTTCTTTGCCTTCCAGCATATCCACGGCCATGAGTACGGTAGGAATTTTCAGGTCGGCAAAGGTTCGGTTTTTGATGGTATCTTTTAACTGGTTTTCGACGGTTTTCTGGCGTGAACGGGCGCGAAAGAGGTTAAAGTTAAAAACATTGCTGCCCTGCACATTTTCGATGAGCCGTTGAGCAATGGCATCGGGTTTGATGCCCAGCGCATACAACACGCCGACAATGCCGCCCATACTTGTGCCAACGATAAAGTCAATGGGAATCCGTTCGCGTTCCAGCACGCGAAGCACGCCAATATGGGCGATTCCCCGACTGCCACCCCCTCCTAACACCAGCGCAATCCTGGGACGTGCCACTTTTTAATCTCCTGCCATCATCTATTTTGATGATAGTGGATTTTTCCGTGTGCTGTCCAGAGAGCTTAAGGAATTATTCACGCGCTCGTTGGCTGCGGTTCAGGTACATTTCCAGCAGTTTGACCAGCAGCGACAGGGCAAGGGTCAGCGTTAAATAGGTCAGGGCGAGGATGTTATAAGCCGGAAACAGATTCAGGGTCGCTGACCGGAAATCATAGGCCAGACGGGTGATGTCCTTGACCCCCACAAACGCCACCAGTGAACTTTCTTTCAGCATGGCGATGAAATCATTCCCCAGGGGCGGCAGGACATTCCGAATCGCCTGTGGCAGGATAATCAAACGGTTGACCTGCCATTCTCTCATGCCCAGACTGCGGGCAGCTTCTCGCTGGCCTTCCGGTATACTTTCCAACCCCGCCCGGAAAATTTCAGAGAGAAACGCGCTGTAAGAAATCGCCAGCGCAATAATCGCGCGGTACACAAAATCAATATCGCGGGGTTTGAGTTCGGAAATATATTCTGGTATGCCTAAAAAACGAATGTCGTTATCCAGCATTTTTTGACCTAAATCTGCCCCGTTATTGACTAGAAACGGTGTCAGCGCTACGACGATGTACAGCAAAATGACCAGCGTCGGAATCCCACGTATCAATTCCACGTAGGTGGTCACGGGCTGATACACAAAAATGTTGTAGAGGGTCGATTTTGAGGGACGACGCAGCAGCGCCAGAATCAGCCCCATCAGCAGCGCCAGCCCGTAAGCGGTCACGGTGACACGAATCGTCATGCTGATGCCCTGTTGAATTTCTTCCCAGGCGCGTTGATACAGCAGGCGGTCAGAAACAGCAATCGCAAACACCAGGACCAGACTCAACAGCGCCAGTACCCACCAGGGAGCAAGCGCCAGCCTTTTGACCAGTAAATTGCGTTTTTGGGGGTTGGGGCGCGATTTTTCAAGTTCGCTGCTTGGAAGGGGGGTCACATAAGTTGTTAAAGAAACGTCTGACATGAAACAGCCTCAATGGGCGGGATAAACCCGCCCCGAAAGTAAATTATTCCTCAGCCAGCGGCTGGAAGTCGGTTGACCATTTGTAAGCAAGATACGAGAGGTAGCCGTCTTTGGTCATGCTATCGATAGCCGCGTTGAAGGGTTCAACCAGGTCGCTGCCTTTGGTGAAAATAAGCCCCACTGGAACGGGTTCAACCAGCGGTTCACCAATCAGCTTATATACTTCGCTGTTGGTGCCGACAAATTTACCGCCAAAGGCATCTACCGCCATCGCGTCAATATCGCCGTTTGCCAGCGCGACCAGCAGGGCGGTGAAGTCGTCAAACGTCACAAGCTGGTCTTCGGGAATCGGGTGAATTTCGGTGGCGATAATCTGGCTGAATGATCCGGCCTGAGCGCCAAAAATCAGGTCTTCGGATTCCGCTTTGGCAATAAAATCATTGATGTCGGTGAAACGATCTTCGTCCGCCCGCACCATCAGATAGGTTTCTGCCGAAAAGTAGGGAACGCTGAAGTCATAGGTTTGCTGGCGTTCTTCGGTGATAAACAGCCCGTTCATCGCCAGGTCATACGTGCCATCGGCCACACCTGCCAGTTGCAGGTCGAAGCTGGTCGTTTCATAAACAGGCGTGCAATTCAAACGGTTGCAGATTTCGTTAATCAGGTCATATTCAAACCCGATGGGTTCATCAGCGCGGGGGTCATTAAACTGGAAGGGGATATAAAAATTTTCTACTGCGACCACCACTTCGCGGCCTTCCAGGTCAGGCAGTTCATCGTACACCGGCCCGCCCGCAAATACCGACGGCAGCGCCGACAGAATCAAAATTGTGATTAGAACAAGAGATACTTTTCTCAACACTGCTTAATTCTCCTATCAAAATGACGGCCTGAGTATAACTTACTGCACAAACGCCTTCAAATTGTCGCTAGCCCTGCGGCGGTTCTTCCACCAGCATCCGGCGCAGTACCTTCCCAACAAACGATTTTGGCAGTTCTTCTCGAAATTCGATTTCCCAGGGGACAGCGTATTCTTCCAGACGGCGGCGGCACAGGTCGAGTAATTCCTGTTTGGAAAGGGTAGTGCCGGGACGCGGTACGACGAAGGCTTTCACTTTTTGCCCATTCTGGCCGCCTTCAATGGTGGTGATTCCTACAACGGCGACTTCCAACACCTTGCTGTTTTCATATAGGACTTCTTCAACATCACGCGGATAGACGCTGTAATCGCCCGCCATGATGGTATCCCTTTTGCGGCTGATAATCTGGAAATAGCCATCTTCATCCATCACCGCCACGTCACCTGTGTATAGCCAGCCGTCTTTTAGCGTAGATTCGGAAGGATCGGTTTCGCCTTCGCTCCAGTATCCGGTCATCACCTGAGGGCCGCGCACCAGCAGTTCCCCAATTTGGCCGATTGGCAGGTCGTTTCCAGTGATTAAGTCCACAATTTTAGCATCCGTGTTGGGAATAGGGACACCAATTGAACCGACTTTTCGCAGTCCGTAAAGCGGGTTCGCGTGTGTCACAGGTGAGGCTTCGGTCAGCCCATAACCTTCCACCAGCCGCCCATGAGTCAGCTTTTCAAAGGCTTCTTGCACTTCTACGGGCAGAGGAGCAGCCCCACTTAAACACGCTTTGATGGAGGACAGCCCGTAAGAACGCACGTTAGGCGCGTGGTTAATTGCCATATACATAGAAGGCACACCGGGGAAAACGGTTGGTTTGTAGTCTTTAATGAGTTCCAGCACCTGCTGAACTTCAAACACGGGCAGCAGCACAATCGTCGCGCCCATCGCAATCGGAATCGTCATGGCGCTGGTCATACCGTAACTGTGCATAAATGGAATCACGGACAGGAAGGTTTCTTTGCCATATTCCAGCCCCGGAATCCAGTGACGGGTTTGCAGTGCGTTTGCCACGATGTTCTCATGTGTCAGGCACACCCCTTTGGGGATGTCCGTGGTGCCGCTGGTGTACAAAATACACGCCAGCATA
The DNA here is from genome assembly GCA_964557285.1 of uncultured Anaerolineae bacterium. GTDB lineage: Bacteria > Chloroflexota > Anaerolineae > Aggregatilineales > J027 > SB15. The sequence continues at coordinate 8,195 of CAZKZS010000033.1, forward strand.
TAGTATCGAACATCAATGCCGGGCGGGGTTTCGGGGGCATCCATCATAAGCCGTTCCATCAAAGTGCCAAGCGGTTTGGTTTCTTCAGGACTCGGCGCTTCCGGGCTGCCCCACCGTGCCAGCAGTTTTTTATACATGCCGCCGGAAACCGCCTGCCGCAGTTCGGTAAAAATGATTTTTTGCACCGTATCAATTTGTTTTAACATGCCTGCCAGACGGGTGAATTGCAGCAGAGTCACCACAATTTTGGCCTGAGTTTCTTTGGCCTGCTGCACAATTTGTTCGGCGGAAGCGTCGGTATTGGGCAGCACCACAATCCCGCCGATTTTTAACACTGCATAGTAGGCTTCAATAAACTGTGGCATGTTGGGCATGACAATCAACACACGATCCCCCGGCAGCACTCCCAGCCCCAGCAGGGCATGGGCAAACTGATTAACCCGTGCCTCAAGCTGTTCATAGGTCAATTTTGCCCCGTAAAAAATTGTGGCGTCACGTTTTGGCACCCAATCCGCCGCGCTTTCCAGAAATCTATGAATCGGCTGGCGTGGAATCGGGACGGTGTGCGGGGTGTCTTTGGCATAATTCACCAGCCAGGGACGTTTTTTGAGCAAATCCGAACGGGGGGTGCGATCTCGCCAGGTGGAACGTTTGCTGTCGCCCATGATAAAACGTTCAATCGCACGATTCACGGCCTGATGCCGTTCCAACTGGACTTTATGCTTGGCCGACCCCACATCAACCACTTCCGCGCCGGGCAGCATTTTCCCTACATCCTCAAATACGTGGCGCGGGAAATAAGTATCCCGTTCGCCCGTGATGACCAGAGTCGGCACGGAAATATTGCGAATTTGTGACCAGCCCTGCCACTGCCGCAAATTGTTGACCATCATACGCTTCATCACATGCAGTTCAGCGTTCCAGCGCGGGCGGTACTTCCACAACGGGCGGAAGATGGTCACGGGTACGCGCGACAGCCAGGCTACCGCCCGGGGCAGGGGATATTCTCCGGCGGTAGCAATTAAAATGAGTTTTTCTAAGGTTTCGGGGTAGGTGTTGGCATATTCAATACAAATCGAGCCGCCAAATGAATGTCCCACCAGCACAAATTTATCCGGCAGCTTGAGATGTTCCCGAATAGCATATAAATCGGCTACCAGTTCATCCATCGTATAGCGGCTGTAGGGTGCATCACTTTGACCATGCCCGCGCAGGTCTGGCACCACCACGCGGTAATTCAGCGTCAGCGCAAAGTGGTTAATCTGGTGTTCCCATGTTTCGGCACAGCCCGCATAGCCATGCTGCAAGACGATGGTTTGTTCCGCCGATTCCGGCCACACATCCACGACGCTTAATTCCGCATTTGCCATCCCGGGAATGGGGACGCTGCGGCGGTACAGGCTGAAATCGAGTAAAAAGCTGCTTCTTTTGATGCCCCGTAATTTTCTTTTCATGATTCTGTCCTCGGTTTTCAGTAGTCAGTAGTCAGGTAGCGGTTCGCATTTTTAACTCAAACCTATCACTGAAAACCGATTACTGATACCTGCTCACTGGCTTTCCATGATTTTCTGGTACGCTTCATTGATTCTTTTCATCTGCTCATTGGCATCGGCGCTGGGATTGACATCCGGGTGAAACTGCCGTGCCAGTTCACGGTAGGCTTTTTTAATGGCTTCAACGGAGGCTGAAAGTTCAAGGTTAAGCAGGTCATAATACCCGTGCAGCCCCGACGGAACTTCCGTTGGGATGCGACTGCTGCCCTGGGACGCGAGACGCTGGTGGAAGCTGGCGACCTTCCATGTGCCTTTGAGCGTGGGCAGGTCAACTTCAAGCTGCTGGCAGTGGAGTCTGGCAAAGTCGATTTCCTGACCGTAGCGGATAAACCGTTCGTAGCGGCCCGGCTGCTTTTCAAAATAGATGGGGAACACATGTACATCAGTAGCGTAAAGATCAAACGCATAAATTTTGTCATTGTAGAGGGCTAACGCGGCGCTCATCCAGTCATTGGGGATAACCCGTTCACCATCGACGGGCAGCAGCATATCCGCCCAGAACATCATCAGGGTATGGCGTCCAGCTTTTAAGTCATTTGCCAGCGTGGTTTTAATGTCATGCAGGTCGGCGAAACGTTCATTCAGATGAAACATGACCTTTTCACCGGAGTGCAGCACCGCCAGGATAATATCGCTGTCGTCGTGCCAGAGTCGGGCGACGTGCGGTGTGAGTTTCCACAGCAAATAAGCCCGAACGTTATGAGTATCGAATCGCAGCATCCAACCCCTCCACTTTCAGTTGTCCATCGGCCAGTGATTAAATAGATATTACCTTAACTTATCCGTGTGCGCTTCTGCTATACTGCATAAAAAAACTGAACTGCTATGCGTACTGTTATTTTCATTTGCCTTTTGCTGCTTTTCCCTGTGCCGGTCCTTTGCGCTCAGGAAACGGCCGTGCTGCCCCCTCTGGAAAGTCTGCCACCCTGCAACTTTAATGCCTATACTGAACGGGAAGATTTGATTATCGGGGCGGTGGTGCTGCATCTGGGGCGGGGGGAAGGCTGTATGCAAAATCTGAATACGGTTTTCCCCTTTGCCAGTGTGGGAAAGCTGTTTATCGCGGGGGCGCTGTATGAAAAAGTGGCGCTGGACGAACTTTCGTTTGATACCGAACTCACGTTTACCTACGATTACCTGATGGAAGGGCGAAGCGACTGTTTAACGGTGGAAATGGTCGGGCAAAAATTCACCATCGGCTATCTGGGCAATATCATGATTCAATGCAGCGACAATTCGGCTACCTGGATGCTGATGGATGTCGTGGGTTGGGATGCCGTGCAGAATTACATAGACAGCCTTGATATTGCCGATATTGGGGAGGTTCTGCCCTATAGCTACGTTGACCGGCTTAAATTGTCCTATCTCGATGCTCGCTGGCAGACCGTCCCCACAAATCTGGCTTCTCAGTTTTACCGCCAGCGTTACGCCGATGGCTTGGTGCCGCAGTATTTTGACACCATGCCGTTTTATTCCCATGAGGAATTAAAAGCTGCCAATGCCTATTATCTGGCGGAATACCGTTATAATTCCGCGACACCGCACGCCATCATGCGGTATCTGCTGAAGTTGGTAGAGGATTTACAGCAGCGCCCCAATTCGCCGGAAGGCCGTGCTGCCCAATGGATTTTTAATACCATGCTGCTCACGCAGCGCCAGTTCAGCACCCAGTACATGCCCGGGAATGTGTATGTGGGCAGCAAAAACGGGTTTGATATTGGCTATCGGGCGGAAGTGAATATCACGGTTTCTTCTTTTGAGTCGCGTGTGCCGGAAACCCTATCGGTCATTGTGGTGCGTCATCGTGACGTGACTGTGCCGGATGTGCCGTACCGCTTCCGTAACGTGCCGACTACCGATTTTCTGCTGGCGATTGCGCCCCGCCTCGCTGAAATGCTTTACCCCGATTCTAATTTTGACGCCGCACCCTATGTTCAGGATAGCGAGTATGTGCGTCTGGTGGCTTTTAACACCGAACGTAATATGTATTCCTGCTGGCAAAATTTCCTGGGGACGGATTATCTGAGCGTGCTTCAGCCCTGCTGGGACAGGCTGGAACGGATTAACCGTATCAGCCGGAATGAGGTGCTTGGGCTAGGGGTCGTGCTGCGTGATTTAAACGGTAGAGATGCCCGAATCACGCTGATTTATACCCTGCCAGACGGCAGCAAACGCTCCTACCAGATTCAGCGTTTTTTGCTGGATAACACGGCGGTGGCCTGGTTTGAGGATGTATCTATCCCCGGTAGGTGGCGGGTAGATGTCTTTTTTAACCTGATCCCCGTTTTTAGCCAGAGCCTCCAGGTAGAGTAAGTTTTATTTCGGCGGGATTTCTAAGCGTTGATGTTCGGTACGAATACAACGGCTGGAAATCACTTTCATGCCCGCCAGCGCTGCCCGCCGCTCCGGGGCTTCATCAATGGACACGACTTCTAATTGTGTCCACAGCACTTTGGCACGGGCAGCAATCGCATCATCCACCACATCGGGCAGATGTTCCGGCGCGCGAAATACATTCACAATATCAATCGGTTCGGGGACATCCTGCAAACGGGGGTAGGTGGGGTCGCCATCCACATCGGGAATAGTGGGGTTAACCGGATATACGGTGTACCCTGCGTTTTTAAGATAGTGATAAATCTCGTTACTGGCGTAATACGGGTCGTCCGATGTCCCCACAACGGCAATCACCTGTGCCTGTTCCAGAATCTTCCGGCGCTGTTCCTCATTCACGGCATAATCTAACATCTTCACCTCCATGTTCCATGTTAACATACTGTCCTATCCTGCGGCTTAGAGTTGGATAAAAAAATCACCTGGATTGCCAGTCGCGCCAATCCTCACCCCCTTGCCTCCTTCTTGAAACTTCTTTATTAGTCTAACCTAAAAAATAGATTAGATAAATTTAATTTTTAGGTTTATACTAAAAAAGTGGTAGTTGGCTCTCCTAAAAATTGGGGGGTGAAAAACGGGTCAGTGGGCGTATGATGCAAATGACTGACCAGTCAGTCAGGTGAAGAAAGGAAAATAGATGAGTCGACGTGACGACATTATTCACGCTGCCACAAAAGTGCTGGCGGAAAAAGGCTTTAACAAGGCTACGATGGATGATATTGCGCTGGAATGTGGAGTAAGCAAAGGGACGCTGTACCTGTATTTTTCCAGCAAAAACGCCCTCATCGCTGCCATTTATCTCTATGAATTGAATTTGTATTTGCAGGCCGTGATGCAGGCGTCTTTCCATCAGGGAACACCGCCGGAAAAACTGCAAAAGTTTCTGGAATTTGTGGAAAGTTCCTTTCGTGGGCAGCCGGATTTGCTGAAACTTTTCCCGGAACTCATCACCCATCTGATGCAAAATCCGGGGTGGGTGGAGGCGGATAAGATGGCTGCTGAAGAAACGCTGAATGTTTTAAAGGCGATTCTCGATGAAGGCATTTCCGGCGGTTACTTCCGCCCATTGGATACCAGCACGGCGGCGGCCACCATTTTAGGGGCAGCCTTCGGAGTCCTGATTCAAGGCTTTTTTTATCCAGAGCAGGATTTAAAACGTAGCCTGGAATATTTGACCGACATTATAGTGAAAGGGTTATCCCATGAATGAGCCAGTCATTCAAATGCAGGCATTGACTCACCGTTACGGCAAATTTACGGCGGTGAAGGATGTCAATTTAACCGTGAATCGGGGGGAAATTTTTGGTTTTTTGGGACCAAACGGGGCGGGCAAAACCACTACCATTCGCACCCTGCTGGATTTTATCCGGCCGACTGAAGGCTCAGCGAAAATTTTTGGGCTGGATGTGCGGCAGAACAGCGTCGAAATTCGCAAGCGGTTGGGGTACATGCCCTCCGAATTAACGCTGTGGGAGAACTGGACGGGCGCTCAGTACCTCCGATGGCTTTCGCAGGTGCATAGCAAAAATGTGATGCCGGAAGCCGAACGGCTGGCCGAACGCTTGCAGTACGATTTAAAACGCTCCCTAAGCGGCATGTCTACGGGCATGAAGCGCAAAATGGGGCTGATTGCAGCGCTGGCACATAAACCGGAACTCCTGATTCTGGATGAGCCGACTAATGGCCTTGACCCCTTGATGCAGGCAGCCTTCCATGAGTTAATGCTGGAAGCCAAAGCCGAAGGGCGCACCGTGTTTTTATCCTCCCACATTTTGCCCGAAGTGGAGCATATTTGTGACCGGGTAGGCATTATTCGGGCAGGGGAATTGCAGGCCGTGGAAACGGTGGAAAATCTCACCCGCGTGGCCTTCCGATGGATGACATTGACTTTTGACCAGCCCGTGCGGGTTAATGGTTTCCGGGAAATCCGCGGCATCAGCGATTACGAAATGCAGGGTAATCAAATCACGATGAAAGTTAGCGGCGGCGCGGATTTAGATCAGCTTATTAAACTGGCCGCACAGCACACCGTTACCGATTTGAAATTTGAGCAGCCGACGCTGGAAGAGATTTTCCTGGCGTACTACGGCGATAGGAGCAACTAAGATGATGGCAGTATTCAGAAAAGCGTTCCGGGATTCCCGGTGGACGGTTTTATGGATGAGTATAGGACTGGCGCTGTATGCGCTGATGGTCATGAGTTTTTACCCAAGCATCATAGAGCAGCAGGAAGATTTTGATAAGCTGCTGGAAAATTATCCCAAAGAACTCATGAGTTTTATGTATGGGACAGATGAGTTTGAGGAAATGAGCGTGGCCGACCCTGGCGTGTATCTCAACTCGCAGTTCAACCTGTGGGTAATTCTTATTCTGGGCGCGATGGTCATGATTCAGGCGTTTAATGCCATCACCAACGCGGAGCGCAACGGCACGATGGACATCCTGATGAGTTTTCCCATCTCCCGCCGCGAAATGCTGGTCGCGCGTTTTGCCAACACAGTGGTTTCGCTGCTGCTGGTGCTGACAGCCTGTTTTCTCACGTTTGTTGCCTCTACTGAAATCTGGCCGGAATTTGATGTTTCAACGGGTAGGCTGGCCGCCGCGATGTATGGCATGTTTTTTATCCTGCTGGTACATACCAGTTTTACCTATCTACTGGTATCGGTCATTCCATCCAGCAAACGCTGGGCAGGCGCAATTGCCTATACCCTCTTTTTTGGCGGTTATCTAATCTACAGCCTGTCGGGACTAAATGACACCCTAAAGGATATTCGCCCCTTCTTTTTGTTCGATTATTACAATGCCACCTCCATCGTTAATGATGGCATGAACTGGTCGGATGTTGGACTGATGCTTCTGCTGGCGGCCATTTTCGGCGGGCTGGCGTGGTGGTCAATTGACAAAAAAGAACTGGGCGTTTAGTAAGAAGGGGCGAACAGCCCCTTCGTCATTAAAACATGGTGTGAGCGTCATTGAAGCAGCCAGCCTCCCGTGCTACAATGCTCCCGTTTATTTTGATAAGAAAACGACCATGCGCCTGAAAACTATTTTCATCGGTCTGATGATTCTGCTGGGGATTGGGGTCGGTGTCTATGCTCAAGACCCCACGGCAACCCCGCTCCCGCCCACAGCGACGCCACTGCCTACAGCGACGGCGATTCCACCTACGGCTACCCCGTTGCCCACGGCCACCCCGATTCCGCTTGCGCCGTATGTCAGCCCACAGGCGGCACGACCGGATGGCAGTGTGGTTCATCTGGTACAGTATGGCGATACGCTGGACGGGATTATTTTTGCCTATTCCAGCCAGGGAATCAGCATCACGGTGGAGGATTTGATGCGGTTCAACAACTGGCGGTTTAAACCCCAATTTATTTTTGTGGGGGATGAAATTATCATCCTGCCGCCGGGATCGGTTGACCCGAATACCGGACAGTTGATCAATCTGCCTTCCAACATCCCTGGCGCGGCACAGCCAACGGCTGCCCCCACAACGGCGGATACCACCGCGCAGACCACGCCTACTCAGGCGGCTGCACCGCAAAATCTGCCCAGTGAACCGAGTGTTCCGGCTGTCCAGTCTATTGATCCGTTTGTACCGGTTGATTCGTTGAACTGATGAAACGGCTTATTTTGTTCCTGGTGTTGGCGGCAGCCATTCACACCGCCGCCGCCCAAAATCCGGTTGAACCACAGCCGCCCCGGCCGGATGGTAGCCTTGTCCATGTGGTGCAGTTTGGCGATACGCTGGATACCATCCTGATTGCCTATGCCAAATATAACGTCACCATTGAGGATTTGATTGTCTACAACGGCTGGCGCTTCAGGCCGCAGTTTATTTTTGTCGGGGATGAAATTATCATCCTGCCACCGGGTGCATTAGACCCTGATACGGGTGAACTTATCCCCGGCTTCCAGCCCCCTGTGCAGCCGGAAGCCACCGCCGCCGGAGAATCACCTGCCGCAACACCCACCTCACCGCCTGCGGCAGAAGTGACCCCAACCTCCCTGCCTGATAATCTGCCCGCCGAACCCTCCGTGCCTGCCTTTCAGGGCATAACGCCGTTTTTGCCCGTCGGAAATGCGCCTGTGGAATCGACTCCCGAATCGGCTGCTGTAATGGAAGCTGTTCAGCCGGAATCAACGGAGGATGTTGCAACGGCAGAAACTACCCCTGAATCGGTTGAAGCAACAGAAGCCGTTCAGCCAGAATCAACGGAGGAAGTGGCAGCCGTCCCGACATTGGAATCGACTCCCGAATCCGCTGAGGTGATGGAAACGGTTCAGCCGGAAGCGACTGAAGAAACTGTGCCGATGGAAATTGCCGCCAATGTGCCGGATTTTACCGCCGCTGCGGGATTTATTTGTGTGCGCTTTTTTGACGACGGGAATCAAAATGGCCGCCGCGAAACCGATGAAAGCCTGCTGACAGGCGGACAGGTCACAATAGGCGAAAACAGCCAGACGGGAGTCGAAGAAGCGGTCTGTTTTGAGAACGTTCCGCCAGGAGAAAACCATGTTACGGCTGTCGCGCCCGAAGGCTACGGCCTGACCACCAGCCCCGTGCTGCTGGTTCAGGTGGTGGCGGGCGAAACCAGTGAAGTCTTTTTTGGCGCTGCGGCGGATTATACCCCTCCCGATACTCCTGTTCCCGCACAGGAAACCCTATCCGCCCCCCTGCCGGAGTCGATGCAAAATGTTCAAAATACACAGGTAGAAGATACCTTCCGGCTGGAAGATTACAGCGCCTATCTGGTGCTGGCAGTGGCGGCGGCGGTGCTTGTGGGCGGCGGGATTATTATTGCGGCGCTGCGCTCATTCCATTAAGTGCAAAAGGAAAAACTCTGATGCGACGTTGGTTGATTCTGTTTGGTTTGTTTGTCACCCTGCTGGTGGCCTGTGAATCTGAAAGTGAGCCAGAACCCGAAATTGTGATTATCACCGCCACCCGCGCCCGCGATACCGCGCTGGAACCAACCCTGCGTCCCACCAATCCGCCGATCTTTCCTTCGTCCACGCCAATTCCTTCTGAAACGCCGATTCCGTCGACTCCGACGCCCTTTGTGGTGGTGACGAACACGCTGAGTCTGGAGCAGCTTCCGGGATTTCCGACCTCAACCCCCTCCGCCACTATAGAAGGCGTTGCCAGCCCAACCCGTTATCTTTCGCCTACCCCCACTAACACACCCGGGCAGTTCCCAACCGCGACCTCTGCCGCAGCGACGCAGATAGTCATTTCTTCGACCCCGTTTGTAGATCAAGTACCAGCACCGCAGGTCACGATTGCCCCAACAGGGGAGGTCGTTTTTGAAATTGCGAATGTGCCAGAAAATGTGGAATATCCGCCCGCGATTTCAGATTTAGCGCCGCGGCCGGAAGAACTGCCAGTGCTGGATGTGCGGACTCTGGGAATGCAGCTTCATCCGTTTGTCACGCTGGATGAATGGCGAAATGCGCTGGGGCTGACCAAGCAGCTTAAAATGGGCTGGATAAAAGTCCAGATTCCCTGGGAAGTGGCCGAACCGGAAGCGGGTCAGTTTACCGATTTGTATCGGCAGGCCGTGTCGCTGGTGCAAAGGGCGCATCTGGAAGGCTTTAAGGTGCTGGTTAGTGTGAATCGAGCGCCGTATTGGGCCCGCGCTCAGGGTGCGGATTTGACCAAACACGGCCCGCCCGCCGACCCCAATGCCTATGCCCAGTTCATTAACAAGCTGATAGTGGATATTGAACCCAAGTTCATTGACGCGATTGAACTCTGGAACGAGCCGAATCTGGTGCGCGAATGGGCGGACGTGCCGATGAATGGCGGGGAATATATGCGTTATTTTGAACCCGCCTATAACGCAGCCAAAGCCGCCGACCCAGATATTCTGGTGGTGACGGCAGGACTGGCCCCTGTGGGCGATATTCCCGGGCAGGCCGAAGATGACCGTCAATTTTTAAAAGAAATGTACGCGGCAGGCTTGATGAATTTTCCGGATGCCCGTATCGGCTTACATCCTTATGGGTGGGCGAACGCGCCAGATGAACGCTGCTGTTCGGATGGAAGCTGGAAAGATGCTCCCCAATTTTTTATGCTGGATACGATTGAAGATTACCGCCAGATAACGCTCGATAATGGCGACACAGGACGCAAATTCTGGCTGACCGAATTTGGATGGGGAACGTACAGAGGTATCAGCCGCGATTCTCAGGATGCCCCACCGCCGGACAGCGCCCCATTTTTTGATCTGGTGTCGCTGGAACAGCAGGCGACTTATATTCTGCGGGCGATTGAAATTTTCCAAAACGAACCGTATGCCGATTACGTGGAAATGGCGTTTTTATGGAACATGAACTACGCCACAATTCCGAACGCAATTGAAAATCGGGGTGAACAGGCGGGTTACAGTTTGCTGGATGCCAGTGGTAGGCCGCGTCTGGCCTTCTGGTATCTGCTGAACACGCGCAAAATCCGTTAACTATAAAACAGGGCAGGTATCGCTCCCTGCGTTCGCTTGTCCCTGCCCTAAAAACTACGCTTCCGTAAAATACGATTCGGGGGCGGTGAGGGCGGCCGCTTCGATTTTGGCAATCACATCCGGCCAGCCGATTTTGGCGGAAGCCATCCCCGGCGGTAGGGCATACTGCTGTAAATCCTTCGGCGTATCCGCCACAATGACTCGCACAGCAGGATAGGTTTCGGAGGGATATTCATATACTTTGGCTTCTGGCTGTTCCACACCCCCCAGCCATCGGAACAGCAGTTCATCCAGAGGGCGGGTGTAACTGCCTATCGTGACCATCCAGTTGGGAATATTGATGCAGCCTGCTGAGGTGCGTTTGGTGATGTTGCTTTTGTTGACCGTTTGCTCCCAGCGCTGCCAGGGCGACCCGTGAATAGCAAACCCATCGTTATCAAAGAAAGCGGTAAATGGCACGCCCGGCGCCCAGGGTTGCATACTGCGGGCAAACCATTTTGTCGTAATGACGTATGACCCGCGCGGCGTGGAAAACGGATTCAGCACAATCGGCGTTTTAATCAGCAGTTTGTCTTTTTCAAAGGCAATCAATTCGCGGTTTGCCAGATGGATAATGACGTACTTTTCGCTGTGGCTGATGCTCTCATCCAGCAGATAGGGAATAGGCTGCGAGTGTTCGTAGGAAATCGGCCACAAATCGCTGAGTTTTACATACATAGGATAACCAAGACGGAACTGCACGTTATCGGTAGGTGAGTCCGGCACAAGCTGCACCCACTCGTCATTATCAATCGTCTGGTAGCGCACCAGCGCCCCCTGCATCAGCAAATGGACTCCGAATCGGGTGTTGCTAATGACGGGATTCCGAATCGGATATTCTTCAGAGGGGGTATTGTAAATTTTGATGCCTTCTGGCCGCACAAACGCATAGTTGTACTGACCGGACCGGAAATTTGCATTGAGGGTATAAGCGTGGGTCAGGTGTTCGTCGTACAGCAGCGCATAGTTTAACTCGCGGTTCAGGGTTTCCTGCATCTGGGCAATCGTGCGGTCATATTTGCCCTTCAGCACATCTTCCAGTGCCGCAAAAATTGGCTCAACTTTGGTATCCGCATTGGCCGACATAAAAACAACCAAGTAACTTTTGCCATTCGGATTATGAATAATGCCGCCGTCGGTGATGACGATACCCGCCACACTTTCCGCCGCGCCAAGTGAGCCGCTTTTGCTGTAGGAAATACTACGGGTGTTCAGAGCCAGTTTTTCGACGTTGGTGCGGCGCTCATCCTTAATGATGCTCAGCACTTCCTGACAGACTTCACGCTGGCGGCTGTCCATCGCGCTCCACATCCACGCATAACATAAACCCAGGTCACGCGGAGTCATCATGTTGCTGTAGGACACCTGTTTGTAATCAATGGTGGTTTCGCGGGCAACATAGCGCGTATCCGAAGGATTCATGCCGGAAATACCATAGCCCCAGTCGCTCATGCCGGAAAGCTGCGAAATGCCGATCACTTCCCGCGACCAGTCATTAAACAGCACCAGAGGATCAACACTGCCTTTTTTCTGCGCGACATATTGCAGCACGACGCCAGTAGATTTGTTATCGCTGATGACAATCATCTCGTGTAAGCTGAACAAAATCGCGCTGTGCTGTTCCCAGGCGGCACGGTATTCCTCCGGTACGTCGCTGGCCTGCCGTGCTGTCCAGTATGCTACCGGAACGCTGCCCCAAATTTCTTCGTCCATCTGATGCACAAAATACATCAGCACCGCGCTTTTAAATGCGGAAGCAATTGGAAACAAATTTTCCGTTTTAAGCCCAACCAGCAGTTGATTGTCGGTCATATCGTACAGCAGCAGCCCAATAGCGGAGATGCCCGTAATATCAGCAAAAACATCATTCAGCGCCGCTAGATAGGGTTTTTCCAGCCAGTTGAGGTAGTTTTGCAGCACACTTTCATCAGAAACCATCCGATTGATGTGGGGTGTGGGCGAAAAAAAGGATTGTCCTAGCATCCATTCTGGCGCGGCCAGCGCAGGCAGTAATCCAGCCATATACCCTAAAAACTGTCGTCGTGACGGTGTTTTTTTGCTCATAGCGACTACCAAACCCTATTGTCCTGAATCTAACATTATCTCTAGGAAATGAGGAAATTCAATGGCTGGCCGTAACATCACGGGTCAGACGGTTAAGGGATAATCCCATGGCCGAAAGACCCCATAGTCCTCCCAGAACAATCGCGCCGATTTCAATCACCCACAACGTCCATGAATAACTGGTAGCAATAGTCGTATCGTATCCCGCAGTGGTCAGCGCCAGCACTGCCGCCGCCTGAAACACGCCGATCGCACCCGGCAGCGAAGGGGCGGCAATGCCCAGCGCGATAAATCCCGTCACGAGAAACCCTACTCCCAGCGATGGCGATTTTTCCAGAAATGCGAACAGCCCAATGTGAAAAAATGCGAAATAGGTTGACCACGTAATCGCGGTGAGAATCAGGGTATTAAGCAGGCGTCTGGGTGTGGCGATAATTTGCAGCCCGTTGAGCGTATCTTCCACAAATCGAATCCCCCGCTGTGCCAATGAGTCTGGCAGGGGACGGCTGACCGTATGCAAAATTCGCAAAATCAAGGGATGGGTGCGGGGCAAAAAAATGACCACCAGCCCGCCAATAATTGTAATAACAATGAGAATCCCTAATGTGGATGTGGTTTCGGCGGGCAGAGCCGCGTTTTCTGGCAGCAGCACCAACCCCAATCCCACACACAGCAGCGCAAAGGATAAATCCAGCAGCCGTTCCAGTGTCAGGGCAGACAGTCCCGCGCCCGCGCTGTGCTGGGGTTCACGGCTCATCAGCAAAATGCGGGCAAATTCACCGAGTCGGAACGGCAGCACCGCATTAAAAAAATAGCCGATATTGGTGATATGAAAAGAACGCCAGAAGGGAAGGTGTGCCTGCAAAAAATGCTGCCAGCGCACCGAACGAATATACATTGACACCGGATACATCAGGACGAGGATAAGCAGGTAGATCGCATCGGCACGGCGAATATTGTCAATGACTTCCTTAAAATTGACCTGAGAAAACAAAATAATAACTGCGCCTATCGAAATGACCGCGCCTAAAAAGAGAGCAGCTAATTTCCGCACCGATTCATTTTTCCTTCTGATGTTTTTGTTAAAGCTAACTGTTTCTGTCCAAAAACTCAAGTCGTTTTTGCCACTCGTATTGTGAAATTCATCACTTATTAAATGTTCTGGACTATTTGACCTCATTAAACGTTCTGGTATAATGTATACATGCGACAAAATTCACAAAGGAAACCCGGATGAGCAAAGAAACCCATCTATTTGAAGGGCTGTTGATTCTTGGCAAGATGCTGGGCATGAGCCGGAGTGTGGCGGTGGTATTTGCGCTGCTGCACAGTGGTGAGTCGCGCTGGACAGTGGAGGAAATTGTGGAAGCCAGTGGGTTGTCTAAAAGTGCGGTGAGTCTGGCACTGCGTGACCTGGCTCAAATGGGCGCGGCGCAAGAGATTATGGCGTTAGGGGAACGCAGCCGCTATTATACGGGGCACCCCGATCTGGTTGAGAGCGCAACAGAAATTTTCATGGCAAAGATTGGGTATTCGCTGTCTGAATTTCGGGCAAAAATCGAAAATGCGTCCGGGCCGCAAACCCGTCTGGATCAGGCGCACACGCTGTTGGCGCGGTTGGACGAGGCATTAAGGCGAAGAGGGTAGGTAAAGGAAAACATGGTTGCTGCGAATGGAACAGGCACAAAAGCCATCTGGCTGGACAGTTTGCAGGACGACCTGCGGCTGCTGGAAGAAAAAATGCTGGAAGCCGCCAGCATGGGGCATGAAACGCTTGATGGTGCTGTCCAGATGATTATTAAGGCCGGAGGCAAACGCCTGCGTCCCGCCATTACTTTTCTGGTCGGGCAGATGTTTCGCGCAGATTTTTCGTCTGTGCTTTCTGTGGGTGCATCGGTGGAACTACTGCATACGGCCACGCTGGTTCACGATGATTTAATTGATGGGGCGGACGAACGGCGCGGTGTTCCTACGCTGCACAGCAAACTGTCGGCTGGTGTGACGGTTCTCACCGGAGACTTTTTGTTTGCAAAAGCGGCGGCGCTGGCTTCTGAGGCGAACAGCGTGCCTGTGGTTCAGCTTTTTGCGGATACGCTGGTGAAAATTTGCCAGGGAGAAATTTTACAGGCGCGGACGCGCTGGGTGTTGCCCAGTTACGAAGTGTATATCGAGCGCATTTATGGCAAAACGGCAGCCCTGTTTGAAGCGGCGGCTGTTTCTGCTGCCCTGATTGGGGAAGCAACTGCCGCGCAGATTGCGGCCATGCGGCGGTATGGGCGCAGTCTGGGGCTGGCTTTTCAGATTGTGGATGATGCGCTGGATTTTGTCAGCACGACGGAAAATCTGGGGAAACCTGCTGGAAATGACATGCGACAGGGCATTTTGAACCTGCCTGTCATGTATTATGTGGAACAGGGCTATATCTCCGAAACTGACCTGTTAGGGCGGCTGGAATCCGAAGAAAATGCGGAAACGATGGTCAGGAATATTCGGGCGGCTGGCGTGGTCGAACAGTCGCTGGAAACCGCCCGCGACTACGCACGGCAGGCCGCCGCAGCACTGGCCTCTTTGCCAGGTGGGGAAGCGCTGAAGGCGCTGGAAGCCGTGACTCATTACGCGGTTGCCCGCACGATTTAAGATTTCATCCCCATCTCAAGCCCCTCTCCCCGCATAGCTTGAGGGGCGGACCGTAGGGGCAGGAACAAGCGAACGAAGTGAGCGATGCCTGCCC
>CAZKZS010000034.1:0-3962 GCA_964557285.1 uncultured Anaerolineae bacterium
CGTAAGTCATGGAGTAGAGGTGATAATAAGCGCCTTTGCGCCGTAAAAGCTCATGGTGGCTGCCCGATTCGATGATTTTTCCATGATCCATCACCACAATCAGGTCGGCGGCGGTAATGGTGCTGAGGCGATGAGCAATCACAAAACTGGTGCGGCCTTTGAGCAGCCGTTTGAGCGCCTGCTGAATCACCTGTTCGGTGCGGGTGTCGATGCTGCTGGTGGCCTCATCCAGAATCAGGATGCGCGGGTCGGCCAGCAGCGCCCGCGCAAAGGAAAGTAACTGGCGCTGCCCCACCGACAGCGAAACCCCACCTTCGGCCACTTCCGTCTGGTAGCCATTTTCCAGCGCCGAAATAAATTCATGAGCGCCAACCGCGCGGGCAGCTTCAATTACCTGTGCATCGGAAGCATCCAATTTGCCGTAACGGATATTTTCCAGGATCGTTCCGGCAAATAAAAACGGCTGCTGCAACACCACACCCATCTGACTCCGCAGGCTGTCCAGGGTGACATCTCGCAAATCGTACCCATCAACCAGCACCCGCCCGCCTGTGGGGTCATAAAATCGGCTCAGGAGTTTCACCATGCTGGTTTTGCCCGCCCCTGTATGCCCGACCAGCGCCACCGTTGACCCTGCCGGAATATCGAGGGTCACATGGGTGAGTGCCTCATAATCATCCTGACTGTAGGAAAGAGAGACATCATTAAACCGTACATGTCCCTCAATGGGAGGCAGGGGAAAGGCGTCGGGTTTGTCCTGAATTTCAACTGGACGGTCAAGCAGCCAGAAGATTTTTTCTCCGGCGGCCATGGTCGCCTGAAAAGTGTTATAACGCTGGGCAATCTGCCGAATCGGGAAGAAAAACTGTTCCACGTACAACACAAACGTAATCAAATTACCAACGCTGATGTCGTGATTCAACACCATCGTGCCACCCACATAAATCAGCGCTCCGGTTGCCATGCCGCCGATGAGGTCAATACTGGGGAAAAATAAAGAAGCAATGCGGGTCGCTTCCAGATTGGCATCCAGCAGGCTGTGGTTGACCTGGGTTTTGAAGCGGTTCAGGTTGTAACTTTCACGCGAGTAGGCTTTGACCACCCGAATCCCGTTGATATTTTCCGCCAGTTCCGCGTTGACATCGGCATTGGATTCACGCACCCGCACATAGGCTCTACGGGCATAGATTCGCCAGAAATTTGCCATCAAACTAAGGACGACCACCACGCCCAGGGCGATTAGCGTCAGGCCGGGGTCTAGTAGCAGCATAGCGACCAGCATCCCCATGACAATGAAGAAGTCTCGCAGCACGCCGATGACGGCAAACGAAATGGCCTCCCGCAGCACATTCACATCTCCGATGATGCGGGCAATAATGCGGCCTGTTTCGTAGGTGCTGAAAAAGGCAAGTGGCAGGCGCTGGATGTGGCTGAACAGTTCATCACGCAGTTTTTGAATGATTCCCTGCCCTGCAACGGCCATGATGTAAATTTGCAGACGCAGGCCAACAAATCCAGCCGCTTGCAACACCAGATACACCCCTGCCGCTTTGATGACCACGTTAAACTGGCTCTTTTTTAGCCCTTCATCCACCGCCAGCCCGATGATCGGCGGACCGGCAACCGTTGCCAGCACCGCAAAGGCCATACCGACCAGCGAAATCAGGATATTTTTTTTGTAGGGTTTGAGGTAAGAAGCAATCCGGCGGGTTACTTCCCAGTCGAAGGCTTTGCCCTGTTGGGCAGCTGCACCCTGCATAGTAAGTTTCCTTTCGTGTTAATCAGCAGCGACGGCTGATTTCTGGCTGGCCGCCGTGACTTCGCGGCGGACACGTTCCTGGTCAGCCAGTTGTAATTCGTAAATGTCGCGGTACAGGCCGTTTAAGGCCAGCAAATCGTCATGTTGGCCGCGTTCAACAATCCGGCCTTCATCCAGTACCAGAATTTCATCAGCGTGCAGCACCGAACTTAAACGCTGCGCGATAATAAACGTGGTGCGGTTGTGCATCAGCCGCCGGAGCGCCTGCTGAATTTGATATTCAGTTTCGGTATCTACGCTGCTGGTCGAATCATCCAGAATCAGAATCGCCGGATTCAGTACCAGCGCCCGCGCAATCGCAATACGCTGACGCTGCCCGCCGGAAAGTGTCACCCCGCGTTCGCCCACCAGTGTATCGTAGCCCTGCGGCAGTTCCTGAATAAAACCATGTGCGTTGGCGGCTTTGGCGGCGGCAATAATCTCTGATTCACTGGCATCCGGGCGGCCAAACGCGATATTTTCCCGCACGGTGGCCGAAAACAGCAGTGATTCTTGCAGTACAATCCCGATGTTGTGCAGCAGACTGGCACGGCTGATGTCCCGAATATCATACCCGTCAATCGTAATCCGGCCTTCCGTAACTTCGTAAAAACGCGGGATGAGATTCACCAGGGTGGATTTTCCTGAACCCGTTTTCCCTAACAGGGCGATCACCTGCCCCGGTTCAGCCCGTAGATGAATATCTTTCAGCGCATAGGGTAGGTTGTCTGCATAGCGGAAAAAAACATGCTCAAACCGGACACTTCCGCGCATGGGAGAAAGTTGAACCGCGTTGGGTTTATCCTGAATGGTTTCAACCGCGTCCATAATTTCAAACACACGCTGCCCACTGGTTATAGCCGTATTCATCTGCATAATCACAAAGCCAATCAGTCGAAGCGGCTGTGCCATCAGCAAAATGTAAAAATTGAACTGGACGATGATGCCGACGGTGACACCCGTATACCCCTGCTGAATAAGCCAGCCGCCCAGCACCAGGGTAATGACGCTGCTCAGGGCAACCATCACCGCGCTGAAGGGGATAAAAAAGCCCCAGGCTCGTACCACGCGAAGCTGCTGGTCATGCAGGCGCGCATTTTCATCCCCGAACTTCTGAATTTCAAAGCTCTCACGGGAAAACGCCCGCACCACCTCCGCCCCGACCAGCGATTCCTGAAGCTGATTGCCCAGGTTGCCGATGTGTTTCATAACCTTGTCCCATTCGCGCTGGATGTACGCTGCAAAACTTTTGGAACGCAGCGCTAAGGGAATCAGGGGTAGAATCGCGGCGGCAGCCAGCAGAGGGCTAATGATGAACATCATGGCGGCAGAAAAAACCACAATCAGAATCGTGTTCAGCCCGTCGAGCATCCCAAAGGCAACAAAAAGCTGAATCTGGTCAACGTCGCTGATGCCGCGTGTGATGAGTTCGCCTGTTTTGGCATTGTCGTGATAGCTGAAGGACAGGCGCTGCACCTTATCATAAAATTCATTGCGGACATCATACGCCACCCGATGGGAGGAGGCTTCTACAAAATATCGCGCCAGAAACCCAAACAGTCCGCGTAAAATTCCCAGCCCAAACACAATCAGCGCCATCTGGAGCAGGTAATCCTTATCGGCACGGGTAATCGCGTGGTCAATCACATCCCGCAGCACCTGAGGAATCAGCACGGCCAGCACCTGAGCGCCGATAATTCCCACCAGGCCAATCAGGGTATAACGTTTATAGCGGCGGGTGTACTGAATGAGCCGCCACAGCGTTACCAGCGTGTCATATTTTTTGAAAAAGCGGGTCATTTACTTCTCCATCACGGCGTGCAGCCGTTCAATGATGTCACCGAATCCGTCGGGATTCAGGCGGTAATAACGAAGATTTCCCTGCGGGCGCACCGTCACCAGATCAGTTTTTGCCAGCAGAGTCAGATGACGGGAAACGGTGGAAGCCGATAAATTGAGCAGTTCTGCCAGGTCGCCCACGCTGTATTCCTGGTTGACCAGCAGCCCCAGAATATGCAGACGGTTTTCATCGGCCATTGCCCGCATGACCGGATACAGACCGACCAGTTTATCGGACTCCATATGAAGGGTCGGAGTCAGATTGGCGTTAAAGGAAATTCGCACCGTTTCCCCATACATACTAAAAACCACATATGTACCCACG
>CAZKZS010000034.1:3972-6698 GCA_964557285.1 uncultured Anaerolineae bacterium
AGCAGGAGGGATACCATTCTAAAGTGTGGGCGCGTTCGGCCTGTTCCTGAATGGTTTTTGGGATAGGGCGGCCTGTCACCGTGCGGAAAATGGTCGCTAAATCGGTCTGATAAAACTGACGGGAATGGTATTCAATCGCATGTTGCCAGCGCTGCCGTGCTTCCGGGTAGGTTTCAGCGTATCCATTTTCCCAGAGCGCTTTTAGACTGTTTATCAGTCCCTGCTGCAAACGTTCCGGTGTCAGCAAATACTCAGCAATAACTTCCGTAGGCACGGCAAGGCGGGGGCGGTGATACACCGTTTCGCGCTGTTCCTGAATCAGTTGCAGATGGGCGTTTAAATCCTCAAAGCGGGTGAGAGAAACCGGACGCGGCAGGTCAAAATGGCGGGTGTAATCAACCAGCGCATTCTGGCAAACCTGCCCCAGTTCATTCAGCGAAATCCCGTCCAGAAACGCCACCATCGACTCAAAATCCTCCTCCGCAGGTCGCTGGGACATTAGCCAGCCATGCATCCCTGGTACAAAAGCCAGGGTGGTAGTGGTCGCGTCAAAGTCGGCGGGGGGATCGGCCAGCAGGCGGTTGGAAATACGATAAATCCAGTCTCCCAGCCCGTCCATATACCGGGCGGGCTGAATCAGTACCAGAGTCGCAATCAAATCCTGTAACAGGGAAGCCCGAAAGCGAATCCGAAGTGCCTGTTCCAGCGCGATAAGTCCCATCTTGTTGTGTCCTTGCCTATTTGCACAAACATGCAAATACATTGTATAAGGATTGGTAGCTCTGTCAATTGCTTTCCTAGTTAGAAAGCCACGTTATAATCGTTTTTTGAAACTGGAAGCGAGAAGTCTATGTTTGAGTTTTATTATCAGGGGCGGGTTGGGTCGTTAGAACGGGCTGTGCATCTCTGTAATTTGCTGGGGTGGAATATCAAAATTGCGGAAGATGGTGGCAAGTGGACAGTATACACGGGAGAAAAGCCGCTGTTTAGCTCTGAGTCGCGGGAAAACATCGATTCATTTTTGTATGGGATGGCGTTGGCCTACAGCGCGTTTCCACAGGAATACATTGAAAAATTTCGTGAAGATCACAAACCTTAAGGTTGTGGCGTCCTAAAAAATTTCGATGTAAGCTATTTCTATATCCATAAAGGGCTATCTGCTATGCTGCGGCGACTCATTTTTGCTGTTTTGCTCCTGCTTGTGCTGCCGTCGGGATTTGCGCTGGCGCAACAACCGGAAGGTCAGGTAACACATACCATTGCCGAAGGGGAAAATCTGTACCGAATCGCGCTTCATTATGGGCTGACAGTGGACCAGCTTGCAGCCGCTAATGGCATTACCGACCCGACTCTGGTTTATGTTGGGCAGGTGCTGGTCATTCCTGTTCCTATTGGCGGTGGGGCAGAATCCGTAACGCTTCCGGCAGAACAGCAGCCCGCCGTTGAAAATGTGGAAGTCACTTCTACCAAACATATCGTGCAGCAGGGAGAAACCCTTGCCAGCATTGGGCGGCTTTATAATGTGGAGTGGACAACGATTGCCTCTGTGAACGGCATCACCGACCCCAATTCGATTTTTGTCGGACAGGAACTTGTTATCAGTGGGGCAGCCGCACCTGCTGAGGTTAACCCTGTAGAATCTACTCCTGTGGAAACCACTCCTGTTGAAAGTTCGGCAGCCAGCCAGACGACGCACACCGTCAAAGCCAATGAAGGGTTGGGCAGCATCGCCCGTTCCTATGGGGTAAGCTGGCAGGCGATTGCTCAGGCCAACGGCATCACCGACCCCAATACGATTTACGTGGGGCAGGTTTTAACGATCCCGAATCCTACCGTTACACCCCCCGCCGATTACAGCGCCCCCGCGCCGACCAGCGTCGTAGACAATGGCAAAATGATTCTGGTAGAACTCAGCAAACAAACCATTACCGCCTATGAAGATGGGGTAGCAGTGCGTTCGCTGCTGGTGTCTACCGGACTGCCGGGAACGCCAACCGTTACAGGGGATTATTATGTGTATTCCAAACTGCCCTCTCAGACGATGTATGGCCCCGGGTATTATCTGCCCGGGGTTCCCTGGGTGATGTATTTTTATCAGGGGTATGCCATTCATGGCACGTACTGGCATAATAATTTTGGGCAGTCGATGAGTCACGGCTGCGTAAATCTGCCCTCAGAGGATGCGGAGTGGTTTTATAATTTTGCCCCGATGGGGACGCTGGTGCGTGTGGTGTATTAAAAAAGAGGGCGGGTCACTTAAGCCCGCGCCCCTCTCCCCACGCAGTAGTGGGAGAGGGGTAGGGGTGAGGGGATTTATCTGCCGGAATCAGCCTCCGGCAGGCCAACCGTTGCCGCTTCAGGATCGTGTGTCACTAGCACGCGCCATGCTTCTAATTCCGCCTGACGTGCAAAATTGATAGCGTTTGCCAGCACGCGGGAAGATTCCTGCGGGCTGTGGAAACCGGTGCTGTTTTCGGAGGAGATAAAATCCCAGCGCATTTGCGCCCGACGGTGCAGATTCAGCGCAGTCGCCAGTTCTTCATCGGTAGCCCCTGCATTTTTTGCCGCCACAATGGTATCAATGGCCGCCAGCAGCGCTTCTTCGGTATCGCGCAGCAGGGTCGCGGTGCTGCTCTGAATGGTCACTACACGGTCTTTGAGTTCTTCTTCTGACCAGCGATGGCAGGTCTGGCAAGAAGCGTTAATGTTGTCTAACGGGCTGCGTA
>CAZKZS010000034.1:6708-23406 GCA_964557285.1 uncultured Anaerolineae bacterium
GGTCAGAAATTTTGACGCTGCCTTCGCGGATAAATGGCATATGGCAGTCCGCACAGGCGACCCCCGAACGCGCATGAATTCCCGTATTCCAGAGTTCAAATTCCGGGTGCTGAATTTTAATCATGGGAGCGCCCGTTTCGGCATGTGTCCAGTCGGTAAAAGCGACATCCGTGTAATACTGGTCAATGTCATCAATCGTATAACCATTTTTCCAGGGGAAGGTCAAAACCTTATTTTCGCCCGCGAAGTAATATTCCACGTGACACTGGGCGCAAACATACGTCCGCATTTCCTGACGGGTCGCGTTTTCGAGGTCAACCCCGCGTACTTCCATCGCGTTGACAAAAGCGGGGCGCGTAATCCGTAATTCCATGGTGTTAGGGTCGTGGCAGTCCGAGCAGGATGATCCAAAATGGAGTTTATCTACCAGATCATTAAATGGGGTATGGTTAAATTCCTCCCAGCCCATTTCTTCAATCAGGCCCGGTGCTTCGGCGGCATGGCAGTTAATACATGCGCCCGGCTGGTCCTTGACCTTCACCCGTTCGGTGTTTTCCTGGTCACTTTGTGCGTAAAAGTGACCGCGTTCCTCATTGTGGTCAACGCTGAAGGCATATCCCGCCCACAAACGCACCATTGCCGGATACCGTTCCAGTTTGCTGTAGGGTTCAGAACCCCCATAAACTGTTTCGCCGTAATTTTCTTCTGTTTTTACAAAGCGGTCATATTGATAGGGAAAATTTTTGCCCCACACTTCCGGGTCAATTTCATTGTCCGCAATTTCAATGACTTTTAACGGATATTCGGATTCTTCATCCTTGTTTTCGCTAATATTGACCAGCAGCGCCGCGACGACCATCGTGAGGCCAGCCGCCACTACAAAAATTGCTGCATAAATCAAATTTTGACGGGAAAAAACTTTTTTCATCTCCTGACTCCTCATTTTCTCCTGTGTCCCACATCTGCATGGCAGGTCGTACATCGTATTTCTTCGTCATGGATACCTTGAATCTGGCTGACAATGGTGTCATGGCATTCTTCACAGTTTTGCTGCACCACATCGGCGTTGTAATCTTTGATGAGGATGTTGTCCTCATACGTTTCAAACGTAAACGCAATGCTGTGATGCCATCCATTTCGCCCTTTATCAATATATTTTTCGGGGAAGGTGTGTCGGATGTGGCAGTCGTTGCAGGCGGCAACTTCCTGATGGCTGGAATGATTCCAGCTCTCATACTGCTCGCGCATCACATGACAGTTCATACATGCTTCCGGGTCGTTGGAAAAATAGGAAAGCCCTTCCGCATAATTCACGGTATAGGCGCCTAGTCCGGCCAGCACCCCAAAAGTCCCCGCCAGAATGAGTATCCATGTGCGAAGATGAAGCCGCGCCAAAAAACCGGTCATTCCTCGCCTTTCTACTTGTGAGAATTGTCACTAGGGTAACAGGAAAGGCAGGGTTCTTCTTTGATTTAAATCAAACAACAGTGATGATTTCAGTGAGGGCGGCTTTGTTGACGATGACCAGTTGTTTTCGTTTGCAGCGAATATAGCCGTCGTCATGCCACTGGCGCAGAATCCGGCTGACGGTTTCAATGGTTGTGCCTGCAAATTCGGCTAAATCCTGTCGCAGCACATGGATTTCAATGTCATCCCCGTTTTTTTGCCCAAATTTTTCTGCAAAGCTCAGCAGGGCGCGGGCTAAACGTTGCTCTGCCCGTTCAACAATCAATTCCCGAATGCGATTATGGGCGCTGGTAATGCGGCTGATGAGCATTTTAATCACACAGAGGGAGAGTTCAGGGTATTGGCACAGTAAATTCAGGAAGGGGTCGCGGTGAACGGCAAAAACCATACTTTCATCCAGCGCCTCGACCCGTCCGGGCAGGGGATTTGTTCCGGCAATCGTAAAAATGCCGATCACATCCCCGCGCCCAAAGACTTGAAGGCTGACATCCTGCCCATTGATGCTGTGTTCAATCAGCCGCAGCACCCCCGAATGGACGAGATAAATATATGCTGCCGGATCGCCCTGGTGAAACAACGCTTCACGCGGTTCGAGTCGAATCACCGAAGCGCAGTCGGCCAATTTTTGCAATACCACAGGCGGTACTTCCTGAAAAGCAAAACTAAAATCAATAGGAATAATAGGAGTTTTCATGACCACCTCTTATATTCCTATCACTGTAGCATATTTTCAGGCAAGCTGTTCGGCGGCGGCCATGCCCGAAAGGGCTGCCCCTTCAATGCGCGGCCCCGCGAAGGCATCTCCCGCAAAAACCAGCGGCGCAGGGTCGGCTAGCGCGAGACAGGGTTCAGGAAAAATCGTCAGGGGGCGGCTGTAACGCCAGCGCTGCACATCATATTGCAGGACCTTGCTGCCCAACAAATCGCCCGCCGCATCAATCATTAATCGGGCAATCCGGTCTTTGCCCGCGTCAAAATGGGTTTTAGTAAATTCCGGGCCAGCGTGCAGCGTCACCCCATAGCCGCGTGAAATGCCTTTTTGATAATTATCTGCGGCCCATAAAAGCGGTTCGCCAGAGAGCCACAGCGCACCGGGGGCGGGAATCTGGCTGGGTTTTTCCAGCAGCACCATCGTGGCAAAACACGGCTGATAATCGATTTTTTCCAGCGCAGCGCGGGGTTCGGTGGGCAGGGTAAAATTGCTTAGCAGCGCCAGCGACTGCGGAATGGGCGCAGTCAGCAGCAGCGTCGGCGCGGTATAGGTATTTTTCATATCGGTCACAACCTGCCATTCATCCTGAGTCAGGTCAATGCGGGTGACACGCTCTTTCAAATGAACGTCGATTCCCCGCGCCAGATGTTTGGCAATCCCTATCATGCCTTCAATGCCAATGTACCGCCATTCGTGATTTTCGGGCTGTGGGCTAAACCCCTGTGTCCATTTTTTCACCACGCCCGCCGCTTCCCACTGTTCCACCCACTCCCGGAAGCGTTCATCCCGCACAGTAAAATACTGCGCTCCATGATCAAAAGGGTATCCGTCCACACGGCGGGTTGCCATCCGTCCGCCCAGCACGTGTCCTTTATCCACTACCGTGACCTTTTTCCCCTGAGCCTGTAACCGTGTGGCGGCCATCAGTCCCGCCATGCCCGCCCCAATAATTAAAATATCACTCATTTTATTTTTTCCGTCCCAGAACATGTCGTAATGCACATTCTATATCAGGATAGCGGAAGCGGTAGCCTGTTTGTAGGAGTTTGGTCGGCGGTTCGTGTAAATTGGGTTGGACAGCTTTTTTAAATTCGCGGCGATTTGCAGGTGTGGGCGTATAAAGATTCACCGTTCCATGCAGCGAGTCGGTCATCAGGCAGTGATAAATGCTGCCGATGACATCATCCAGCGTTATCCAGCGAAATGCCTGCTGCTCTGGATCGAACATGCCGCGTATGAGAGGGCGCAACGGTTTTCCAATGTGCGGATTTACGATCCGAAGTCCTGCAATTTCTATCGGAGGTTGCCTTTGTTCATCCCCATAATTTTCGGACACAATAATCAGTGTTTTTGGCTTATGTTGCACTTTGGAGAGGGAGTCCGCCAGCAGGGAAATATCGCTGTTTTCCAGATGAATGACCGCATCCAGCCCTTCCTGAATCGCAGGAAAAACTGTATGCCCGCCTGTGGACAAAAAAGCGGTCAACGGTGTGCCAACCTGACCTTCGCCGATAACAGCGATTTTTAACGGTTGTGTTGGATAGGCGAGATGGGCAGCGATGTCCTGTACCGTCACCTCATGCCGATAGGTGAACATACGCTCCAATTTGGCACGCGCCACCGCCCCGCCAAATAATCGCCCTACAATCCCCAACGGCAGGGCATATTCAATCGAATCTTCCAGAATACTTTTATCCGCCCCGTCGGGGAACATCCGATGCGTATGCCGCCAGTAAGCAAAGGGCCCTTTCACCTGTACATCCTCAAACTGCTGATTTTGAATGTAATTTTGATGGGTTAGCAGCCAGCGAATCAGCACAGGGCCAAGTGTAAATTTTAAATCAACCTTTGCCCCGTCCCGGATGCCGCCTGTGTGTTCGATGAGTTCTACAGGCTCCCAGGGTGGGTTAATACGAATAAACGCGCCCGGAAGTTCGTGATACCGAAATAACGTTTCCACGGGCGCGTTCACGCTGACTCGCCGTACAAAGTGCTGTCTGTTCATAAAAAAGCCCCCTGCAACCGGCTAGTGATATTTCAGCGTGCGCTGTAAATTGGTCATGGGCGTTAGCGGAGTCACAAACGGGGCGGCGTGGGGGATATTTTTCACGATGAGAGGGGTTTCGCCCAGCAGTTCGCCGTCCACCTGAGTCACCTGACGCGGGCTGGCGTCAATCCGCACCTGCTGATGCACCGGATAAATGCTAACCATATTTTTCGCCTGCAACGCGGCCTGATTCAACATGGCGGGCAAATTTTGCAGCACCTGACGCGGGTGAAAGACGCCCACATGCAATACTCCGTCATCCGGGTGAATATCCCGACTCCAGACAAAATTGACCGCGCTGGCGATCCGGCTGGTCACGGCGACAAAACTCACAATGCCGTACACATCAAACGGCTCACGGTCATCAATCGTCAGGGTAAAACGAACCGGGGTCGTCCGCAGCAGTTCGCGCACGGCAGGGAAAATATAGGCCATGATGCCCCAGCGTCGTTTGGCTTCCTCATTCATGATGGTCAGTACGCTGGCTTCTGCTCCCGCCGATGCCCGCAGCGCAAAAAAATAACGTGAATCGGGAAGCTGCCCCACATCCCACCAGCGCAGCCGTCCACTGCTGAAGCCCTGCCGCACGGCGGCAAAAACCCGTCGGGGCAGTTCCAGATCACTGGCGACAATATTTCCTGTTCCGGCAGGCACAAGGCTAATCGGAAGCGGGTCGCCTGTATCTAACATGGCGGTTAGCACTTCCATCAAGGTGCCGTCGCCGCCGCCCACGAGAATCCGGTCTGCCCCCGATTCGCGTGCATAAGCCACTGCATCTATCTGCGGCTGAAATGAACCGGCGCGGGTTTCAAAAATGGTTAATTTCGCAGGCCAATTGCCACTGCGGAGAAGTTTGAGTGTTTTCCGTCCGCCTCCCATTCCCGAATTGGGATTTACCAGGGCAACGACGTGCCGGGGGGAGGGGCAAAATTGAAAGCGGGCTTGCTGCTGCATGTACTCATGTTTTCGGTTAGCTAAGTTGGAGGGAGTATAGCCCATTCTCACCTGCCCCGTAAATAATCGCTGCTTATCCAATTTACGCGAATGGGCGGTCAAAAGTTGTAAAAAATTTTCGATACAACTCTTATGTTGCTCCTATATAAATTTTATGCAGCCGCGAAATAATAGGGGCAAATGGTTTCAAGAAGCAGAAGTAGTTAACGGGAGAGATAACCATGAATAAAATGATGCGTTGGGATCCGATGCGTGAAGCAATGGAACTGCGTCGTACTTTTGACCGTATGTTTCTGGATAACCAGAATGGGGGTTCATCCCGTCCGTTTGTAGCGCGTCCGGCGCTGGATGTCATTGAACACGAGGACCATATCGTTGCGCGGCTAGACCTGCCCGGTGTTGCCCCCGAAAATGTAAATGTGGAAATTAAGGAAGGTGTCCTGACCATTTCAACGGAAGTTTCTTCCGATGAAACCCACGAACAGGCCAACTATGCCTACCGTGAACGGTATCAGGGGTCGTATCAGCGCCAGCTTCGCCTGTCCGATGCGATTGACACGGAAAAAGTGGATGCCTCTTTTGAAAACGGCGTGCTAACCCTGACCCTGCCCAAAAAACCGGAAGCGCAGCCGATCCGTATTCCGGTCAAGGGTTCAAACGTGGTCGAATCAAAAAAGTAAGCTGAAGGGCATTTTTCCCCTTAACCGGTAGTAGGTTCAGGGGTGGAAAGTAGGGGCAGGAACAAGCGAACGCAGTGAGCGATGCCTGCCCTTTCCATGGGGGCGGGGACAAGGTGCGACAGCACCGATACCCGCCCCTACTTTTTAGGGATTTTTACCTTCACATCCAGAAGTTTTCCCTCGGGGTGCAGGGCAGCAAGTAACTGAGCCAGCGTATACACGGCATCCTGTACCCCCCGCGTCACACGCGGAAAGCCGACAGGCTCAAGGCTAACCAGATAATCATGTGG
The DNA here is from genome assembly GCA_964557285.1 of uncultured Anaerolineae bacterium. Classification (GTDB taxonomy): domain Bacteria; phylum Chloroflexota; class Anaerolineae; order Aggregatilineales; family J027; genus SB15. Next base: position 12,859 of record CAZKZS010000034.1, read on the forward strand.
GCTGCGTTCCCGTATGCTGAGCAAAAGACGCTGCCGAAAAAGCGGCTCATCAATGTAGGTATCAACGGCCAGCTTGGGATAGCCAACCTGCCGATACAGGTTATGGAATTTCACCACCCGTTCCCCGTATTGATAAACATCCTCTGCGGCGAACTGCTGCATGATTTCTTCCAATGATAGCGGCAGATACACGCTTGCATTTGCCATCTCAAATTCAACTCCCGGATTAGGTGGCGGTGAAATGGGGCTGCCCGTCCGCCGCCAGTGAAAATAATAACGCGGGCGTTCGGCGGTGATTGCTTTTTGCTCATAGTGGGTGATGATGGCGGTATGCTCGCGCTGGTCGTGCCAGGGCAGGGGCGCATACCTGTTTTCGATACCGGAAAGCTGCGCCAGCGCTTGCTGAATCTGTTCCGCGTAATCGGTAATGTCCGTCGCAATATAAAATTCACCATCCGGCTGCAAGCGGCTGACCAGCACTTCCAGCATGGAGGTGTCAATCAGGCGGCGTCTGGTATGGCGGCGTTTCGGCCAGGGGTCGGAAAAATTGATATGTACCTGATGGAGCGTTTCCGGCGCAAACAGGCAGTATAACGACATCAATGCGTCCCCAAACACCAGCCGGACATTCGGCAGGGGATTTTTTTTCAGTTTTTTTTCCGCCCAGGTCATTGGGTTGTGGGCGCGTTCGATGCCAATGACATTTAAGCCCGGGTGTTGGGACGCGAAATACATTAAAAAATCAGCATGACCAAAACCGATTTCCAGCACCAGAGGGGCGGAACGTCCAAAGATACCATCCCAATCGGTCGGCCAGGGTAGACTCATGGCACGTAAAGACATGGGGCGTATCGTATCATAAGTCGCGGGGGTCAAGATAGACGTATTCGCTCCAATTGGGCATGGCATCGTTAAAAAACGGCTTAAACATCAGCCAGTAATCGGTTTCATGGTTGGCAGCCTCCATGATAAACCGGGGAATGAGTTCCGCTTTGTCAAACAGCATGGTTAACTTATTGACATTGTGGACGACGGCTTCATCACGCAGAGTGTCAAAAATAGGTTTCAGCAGGTGCGGGTATTCGATTCCAGTAAGGTCAAAAAGTTTCAGGTTGCGCCCCAACCGTTCAATTTCGGATTCAGTACGCGGCCAGGGTGCATCTGCCGACAGGTGCGCGTAAATTTTGGACTGGTTATAGACGCTGATTCCCGCCCGTGTGCCGTTTCCATCGGTTGCCCGCCAGCGCTGAAGGTCAAGATTTTTAAGGCGTTCGCTGATATTGGAGGTATAGAGGTCCCGGCTGCCATAATACCAGTGAATATCCCGTATATCTTCCTCATGTAAAGTTTCGTGACACTCAACCGTATGGGGGGAAAACTCCAACATAGGGTAGGGGGAAAATTCAAAGTAAATCACCAGCCGAATTTTCTGGTAGCCAGATTTTGCCACCATGCCCAGCGACGCCTGATTCGTGGTCACAATCAGGCTGTAGACTCCGATTGCCCCTTGAGTCCGCGCCCACTTGAGTTTTTCCTCCACCATCGCATGACCGATGCCATGACGCCGATGTTTGGGGTGAACGCGGGTATCAAAACTGTAGGCCATAAGCATCGGTTCACCACCGATAAACGTTTTCCGCACGATGATACTGGTCACACCGACGATTTGCCCGTCCATTTCCGCCACCAGCGTATGCGATTGCGGGTACATATTGGCACGGTCAATGAATCGCCTGCGGAAGTGAACAAAGGGATGCGGGAATCCTCTGGGAGACTGGCGCTCCAGTTCGAGCAGGAGAGGGTCATCTTCAGGTTGATAGGGGCGAATTTCCATCAGCGTGTCATGGTCTATGCTACGGCTTCTGTGGTCATTATAATATGGGAGTACCCCGCTTTGGGGTTGGTATACCGTTTGAATTTGACGTAATTTCCTGAAACTTTTGTGAAAAAAGATGAAATCAATCAATTTAAATGGATTATGGCACTATCGACCAGTCGATACCGGAGACACGGCCCTTTACAGTGAGGCGATTCTGGATGTCAGCCACTGGCCCCAGATGCCTGTTCCCAGCAACTGGCACGCCGAAGGGCTGGATCATCATGGGATAGTGTGGTTTCGACGCGAATTTGATATGCCGCCCAATGATGAATGTGTGGTGTGGTGGCTGGAATTTGGCGGGGTCGATTATGCCTGTGATGTATGGGTGAATGGGACCTATATTGGTCATCATACAGGGTACTTCGGCAAGTTCCGGTTTGATGTGACTCATGCGATCAGTATGGGCAGCAATACGCTGGCGGTGCGGGTGAACAGCCCTTTTGAGGAAATTGGCCCACAGGGATGGTCGCTCCACAAAAAGTTGATTAAAGGAGTGCTGAATCATCACGACTGCCGGCCCGGGGGGGCATGGAGTGAGGAGGGGCAGAGTCAGAATACGGGCGGTATCTGGCAGGGCGTGGTTTTGCAGCCCTATGACTGCGACGCACCTCCGCAAGCCGACGACTGGTATCTGCCGATGGTCAAACCGCGTGTGCAGGTTGACCCCTTCACTTTAAAATGGCGGCGGGGCAGCCAGCCGTTTTTTCCACGTGGCACGAATTATATCCCCGACCAGTTTCTTTCGCGGCTGACCCGTGCCAATTTTGAACGTGACCTGCGCCTGATGAAAGAGGCTCATTTAAACGCGGTGCGGGTTCATGCCCATGTGCTGCCCGACATTTTTTATGACCTGTGTGATGAAATAGACATGGTGGTCTGGCAGGACTTTCCCCTGCAATGGGGATATGCTGACCTGCCCGAATTTCATACGGAAGCGCTGCGACAGGTCGAAGAAATGGTGCGGCAGTTAGGCCATCATCCGTGTATCGCCGTATGGTGTATGCACAACGAGTCGCCCTGGGATGCTCGATGGATGGCACAGCAGTACGGGGTCACATACAACCCGCAGCACAACCGTGATTTAGATAAAAAACTGGCGGCACGGGTGCGTGAACTTGACCCTGACCGCTATGTACATGAAAACAGCGGCACGGGTGACGGGCATGTTTACCCCGGCTGGTATCATGGGCGCTGGCAGGATTATGAAACTGCGCCCGGCAAACCGCTTCCTACCGAATACGGAGCGCAGGCACTTCCTAAAATCGAATCGCTGCGTCAGATGCTGCCGGAGTGGGCGCTGGCCTATAATACACCGGAAGCCCGCAAGCTCTGGTCGTATCACAATTTCCAGCATCACCAGACCTTTGAACTGGCCGGATTATCGTGGGGGGATAGGCTGGAATCCTTCATTGAAACCAGCCAGCAGTATCAGGCGCAAATTCTCAAGTATGCAACGGAAATTTACCGTTCCCGCGACGATGTGTTTGGGGTTTTCCAATTTATGTTTGTTGACCCCTGGCCTGCGATTACGTGGAGCGTATTGGATTACTGGCGGCGTCCGAAAGAAGGATATGGGGCGCTGAAAAATGCCATGCAGCCCGTTTTGCCTATCGCTGCTCTGCCCTTAGACTGGATTCCCAATTTGCCGACAGACCAGCCGTTAAAATTTCCGGTCATGGTGGTCAATGATACGGACAAAATCATGACGGATTGGACGCTTAAAATCTCTATGACCGCCTGGATTCCCAGTTCCGAAAGTCAGGATCATCGCACGTTTTTACATCACTGGGGGCAAACCTTCAGTCAGGTGAGTGTGCAGCCCCACTACAAACTGTCGTTAGGGGAAGTGACCATTCCGCCGCTACGAGCGAAAACGATGGATTACCATCTGGTGTTGCAGTTTTTTAAGCTGGACGACGAAATGCAAGAAGCGTTTGTGAATAATTATGCGTTAAAGGTGCAGGTTGACTGATTTACACCTTTATCTGGTGCGGCATGGTCAGACGGCACGGGGGTATACTCCGAATCCGGGGCTGACGGAACAGGGGTATCAGCAGGCCGAACTGCTGGCGGAATGGGTGAAAAAACACATTGTATGTAAGGCGATTTTTTCCAGCGATATGCGGCGGGCGCTGGAAACCGCCGAAGCGCTGGACAGGCATCTGCCCGTTCCCCTTCAGCCAGAAATACGGCTGCGCGAATATACCGCGTGGGATGCGGAAGGCAAACCATGTGACCTGATGCGTCCTTCTGACAAACATGAAACTTGGGCGCATTTTGTGGGACGGGTGAAAGCCTGTTTGGAGGATGTCGCCGAAGCCTATGATGAGCAGTCGGTCATCTGGGTAGGACACGGCGGCCTTTTTGATGTCATGGTTGCGACGGTGTTAAAACTTGGCACCAGCCACACCGCGACGACGTTCGTTCATCACACCGGCATCTCTCATCTGCATTATGAGGAGGGGCGGCTAAGTCTGGTCTTTCATAACCGGACTGACCATTTACCCGACTCGCTGAAAACTTACTAAAATTCCTTTTATCCCCCGAGGATAGGGCAGGCATCGCTCCCTTTGCTCGCTTGTCCCTGCTCTTTTTATCCTCACCCCCAACCCCTCTCCAATTTTCGGAGAGGGGCTTATGTGGGCAGGCATCGCTCACTTTGTTCGCTTGTCCCTGCCCCTACGGAGGCATCCTGGTTCGTAGGTACGCCCGATTCCCGCCCTGAGTAACACGGGGAGAGGGCTAAATGCCGGGTTCGTTCACCGGAGAAATAACTTCGCAGGTGTAGGAGATTTCGGCGGCCAGCGCTAACATGGCATTGGCCGGACAGTATTTGGTGTAAGAAAGTTCCAGCGCCCGCGCTAAGGCTTCTTCGGTGACACTTTCTCCTTTGACGGTGAAGTGCATCTTAATTTTAGTATAGATTTTGGGATGGTCGGCAGCCCGTTCGGTTTCAAATTCCACCTCAAACGAGTCGAATTTCTGCTGCTTTTTCCGCAAAATGCTGATGGCATCCATCGCCATGCAGCCTCCCAGCCCGATGAGCAGCATTTCCAGAGGCCGATGGCCTTTGCCCTGCCCACCGACAGATTCATCCGAATCGAGAGGAATGGGTGTGTCGAAAGCCGTCGAAAACCCATTCAGGTGCATCCCGTTGACCAGTTCCACTTTAACCTTGTTAGACATGAACATCTCCTGAGTGTCTCATTAATAGAGATGCTGTGAACCCTCATTTTCTAACAGGGAAATCAGGGTTTTGAGGAAACTCGTTCCATCACCTGGCGGATGCGGGTCTGGTCGGCTTCTGTGTAAGAGTCGAAATTTTGGGGTAGCTGTTCATAATCCACCCGCAGACTGTATACAGGCAGGCTTTCAAAAGTACGGTGGTAGACCTTGCCAAAATCCACTTCAACACGGTCTGTTCCCACCAGGGGGATAGAAATCACTGGAATGGGGCTGTCCACCGCGAATCCGTAGATCAGGGTGCGCCCTTCCATCAGATTGGGGCGTGGGTCGCTGACGGCAATCATATAGGGAAAGCTGTTCGGATGGTGGCGGTAGATTGGTACATTTCTTAAAGGTGATGCCGATTCATGCAGATAATCCACTTCCACCATTACCAGTCCGCTTTTTAAGGCTGCATAACGTTTATTCACATACTGAATATAGCCCTCTCCGGGTGGCTTGTTGGTCGGGGACAAAATTTCTACCTGAACGACGGGGGTACCGAGAAGCAAATCGTCCTCGATTGTATAAATTTTGAGCGCGGTTAGGTAAATATCATCATCATCAAGCGTTTTGATAACAGGAATGTCTACAGAAGCTGTAGCTGCTGTTACTTTCGACAATGTTGGATTTGCTGAACGAGAATGGCTATAGATAGTGATGTCGGGCGCAGGACGTTTGATTTTTTCGCCCGTGTCTGGGTGATACTCTTTTATTTGAAACGATTTTTCAAGGTCTACCAGATAACCCTCAGGCAAAATTGCGCTCAGTTCTCGTGCAAGGTCAATAATGTAACTCTCATGAAAACTGGGCCAATCGCCCACATTCTGAAAATGACTCTGTAAATGGGCATTTACGCCCTGATATTCGTTTTTTCGACTGTAAAGTGCCATCTCAGCCTCCTAACGTCGGCGGTGCATAGGTTCCGGTTTGCAGCTTATCGAGCATATCCGCCGCCAGGCTAAACCGGGGATTAAAATCCAGCGCGTTTTGCATCTGCCCGATGGCGCGTTCATACTCGCCCCGTCCCGCGTACCCCATCCCCAGCCAGTAATATAACTCCTCTGCCGCCTGCCCGCCCATATTATTTAACGTGCGGCGGGTGACATCAATGAGTTCGTTGTACCGCCCCGTGTGGTAATAGGCTTCAAAAATGCCAAAACTGTACCAGTAAATGCGAAATGGCACGCCCAGATTCAGCGCTTCGTCAAAGGCGGCGGCAGCATCTTCAAAATTGCCCTGGGCAACGTAGGTCGCGCCGAGATTAAAATAAGCAAAGGGGTCGTTGGGTTTGGCAGCAACTTCGGCCAGCGCTTTTTGATGGGCGCGTTCGATGCTGGTGGGGATAAGCCAGTGTTCGCCCATCAGATAGGCAACTTCGTTTTCCCGTTCAATCGGATACAGTACCATAAAATTCCGGTTTTGCTGCCGCCAAAGTTCATCCAGTACGTCCTGATTTACGCGGAAACCTTCACCGCCGCCGCTACCAAGATAACTGTCGTAGGTCAGAATATCTTCGCCATCATAACCGATGACCAGCCGATTGTGACCTGCCCAGCCTGCCCCCCGGCCTGTCACCTGGACGCTGGTTTCGATGATGACCGGAAATCCTGCTGCCACAATCTGGCGGATAGCTGTCCAGGTGCCACCCATGCGCCAAACTGCCCGCACGCCCGGCGCCTGCTCGTTCACATAGGCCGTCATTTCAGCAATATCCACACTGACATCCTGAGTATTGGGACGCAAATAGGCAGTCGCCGGACCGACATCGGCGGGAATCCCAAAATATGTCAGCGCCATTGTAAGGGCGGTTGGGGAACAGTTATTAAACTGCTGGCGCATGTAGGTAATGCCTTCCAGACGCACAAAATCGGGCAGGGCGGTCGGCTGCATGTTCGGGATGTTCTCCTGCGGGCCCGCCAGAACAACAAAATTGCTGGCAATCCAGCCGCGAGAGGCATCGTGGTATTCAATCAACAGCCAGAATTGATCGTCGCTGACGCCAAGTACAGGTACTTGCGTGCCTTCGGGTAAAAACGCCAGCACATCATAATCGTCACCCGGGCCGTTGCGAACATTTAACCCTTCTGTGTTGATGATTGCCATCAGTTTATCCGGCGTTGGGGTTAGGGAAGGTGTGTGCGTGGGAGTGACCGTCGGTGTTGTGGAAGGGGTTGAGGTAGCGGTTTCCGTGGGTGTCACGGTATCCGTAGGGGTAGAGGTGAGCGTGGGGGTATCGGTGGGCGTGGGTGTTTCAGTCGGTGGTTCAGTTTCTGTTGGGGAAGGGGTCAAAGTGGGGCTTTCAGTCGCAGTATTTTCCGCCAGCCGCAGCGCGATTTGTGTTGGCAGCACCACTTCATCGCTTTTACATGCGCTTAGTACCAGAATCAGAGATACAAAGAGAACCCGCAGTTTCATACTTACCCTCAACACCACCTCGATAAGCCAACTATACTATTTTGACGAGTCAAATTGTAGTATCTTTACAGGATATAGCAGAACGGACGTTGGATGACCGATTTGTTTGATTACGCCCGCCAGAAACATCAAAAAAATAAAATGCCTCTGGCGGCCAGAATGCGCCCGCGTACTCTGGATGAATTTGTAGGGCAGGAGCATATCATCGGCAAAGGGCGTCTTTTGCGGCGGTCAATCGAAGCTGACCAGTTAAGCTCCATCATTTTATGGGGCGCGCCTGGCTCAGGCAAAACCACACTGGCCTCCATTATCGCCAACAGTACCGCCCGCCATTTTGCGACCCTGAACGCCGTAACGGATGGGATTCAAAAACTGCGGGATGTGATTGATGAGGCCAGAGATCAGTTGGGCATGTACGGCAAAGGCACGGTACTGTTTATTGACGAAATTCACCGATGGAATCGCGCCCAACAGGATGCCCTGCTGCCCGTCGTTGAAGATGGAACGGTGGTACTCATCGGCTCAACGACTGAAAATCCGTTTTTTTCGCTGGTGAATCCCCTGCTTTCCCGTTCAAGAGTTTTCCGCTTAGAACCCCTCAATGAAGCCAATATCAAAGAACTGCTGCAAAGAGCCTTAAAGGATAAAGAACGCGGCTATGGCAATTTGCTGATAGAAGTGACAGATGAAGCCTTAAATCATCTGGCTTATGTTGCAGATGGTGATGCCCGAAGTGCTTTTAATGCGCTTGAGCTTGCCGTAACCACGACTCCGCCGGACAAAGACGGCACAATTCGGATTGGCATCGACATTGCTCAGGAAAGTATTCAAAAGCGGGTGGTGCGATACGACAGGGGCGACGATGAACATTATGATACGGCCAGCGCGTTTATTAAAAGTATGCGCGGGTCGGATGTGGATGCTGCCCTATACTGGATGGCAAAAATGCTATATGCCGGAGAGGACCCGCGTTTTATTTTTCGGCGCATGTTAATTCTCTGCTGCGAAGATATTGGCATGGCTGATCCAAACGCGCTGGTGGTAGTTAATTCGGCAGCAGAAGCATTTGAACGAGTCGGAATGCCGGAAGGCAATTACTTTTTGTCCCACGCCTGCATTTACTGTGCCACCGCCCCCAAGAGCAACAGCGCGGGCGCGATTTTTAAAGCGATTACCCATATTGAGGAACACGGGGTAGGGGATGTGCCTACTCATTTGCGAGATAAAACGGGGCAGTTTAAGGGGCAAACCCAGGAACGTTATAAAGAAACGATGGGAGACATGGGAACGTATCTCTACCCGCATGATTATCCCTCAGGCTGGGTAGAACAGCAGTATCTTCCCGAAGGCATGACTCCGCCGGCTTGGTACACCCCCAGCAGTCACGGATATGAGGGTAAAATTGCCGACGACTGGCGTAAACGTCGCGGACAAACTTAATCTTTCATAGTGACACAGCACCTTTCATTGCATGAGGGCGCACATATTCTTTCAGAGACGTGTCTGTTGAAAGATCAACTTCCCGCCCTAGCAGTTCCTTTAAATCCAGCCACAACCCTACCAGATCAAAAATACTGCGGTCTGGTGGAAAACTCACCAGAAAATCAATATCACTATCGGGACGGGCTTCACCGCGTGCGACACTGCCAAAGACTCGCACCTGAGATACACCATACTTTGCCGCAAGTTGCAAAATGGCCTCTCGTTTGTCCCCAATAATCTCTGCTATACCCAGACCTGTTTTTGTATTATCCGTCATGACTGTAGTTTCTCATGAAAACTCATTAGATGCCAGCCAGGTTTATTGAGCCGCCATACCGGAGTTGTTGCAACTATTCTGTGGGTTTTGTCGTAAAGAATCGTAATCAGCAGACAAGCGGAGCATGATGAAAGCAATTATCTGTACCAAATACGGATCACCGGATGTACTTCAACTTCAGGAAATTAAAAAACCGATTCCGAAAGCGAATGAAATCCTGGTAAAAGTTCATGCGACAACGGTAACGGCAGGGGATATAAGAATACGAAGTTTCACTGTTCCTCGCTCAGAATGGCTGCCCGCCCGACTCTTTCTGGGCATCAGGAAACCCAGGCGACCCATTTTGGGCATAGAGTTAGCAGGAGAAGTGGAAGCAGCAGGCAAAGGGGTCAGGCAATTTAAAGTCGGTGATTCGATTTTTGCAATGACGCTCTACATGGGATTTGGCGGCTATGCTGAATACAAGTGTTTGGCGGAAGATGGTTTGCTGGCAATAAAACCGAGCAATATGACCTGTGAGGAAGCCGCTGCTGTTCCGGTTGGCGGAATCACGGCATTAGGGATGCTTAGAAAAACAAACGTCCAGCGTGGACAGCACATTTTGATCTATGGCGCTTCTGGAAGTGTAGGCACATTTTCAGTCCAGCTTGCCAGTCACTTTGGGGCAAAAGTTACTGGAGTATGCAGTACCGCCAACCTCGACATGGTGAAATCGCTGGGGGCCGAAAGGGTCATTGATTACACCAAAGAAGACTTTTCCGATGGCACTGAAAGGTACGATGTTATCCTGGATGTGGTCGGCAAGGCTTCACCTTCATCCGTGAAAAAAGCCCTAAAACCTTCAGGCACTTACCTGAATGTTTTATCTTACTCTGGCAAGGTAAAGGCGGAGAATCTACTTGACCTTAAAGAACGGGTAGAGGAGGGGAAAATCAAATCAGTCATCGACCGATGTTATCCCCTGGAACAAATTGCCGAAGCACACCGATATGTCGAAAAAGGCCACAAAAAAGGAAATGTCGTCATTACGGTGGGCTGATGGACTTCAAGGCTGTTTTCCGTCAGAACAGCCAGTCATGAGTTTCGGTCTTTCTTTCAAAGCTATCTTCACCGCGTAAAAGTCTATAGTTCATACCTTGCCAGTCGCGCAAATCCTCACCGCCACTTGATGGCTGAGAGGCAGACCGTAGGGGCAGGAACAAGCGAACTTCGTGAGCGATGCCTGCCCTTTCCGTAGGGGGCGGGAATCGTCCCCGCCCTTACATTC
>CAZKZS010000035.1:0-23236 GCA_964557285.1 uncultured Anaerolineae bacterium
TGTGGAAGGGGTCGGCCCCATCCGCGCCGTGCCTTATGATGAACTGGTCATTACTACCGACAGGCCCATTTATACCAATCTGGCAAATCCACAGGAAAGCGGTTATCAAATCGAAGCGCTGGATACAGTGCTGCCCACCATCGGGATTACCGTGCCAGAAGGGGATATGACCGAACTGGAACGGATGTATGGCGATTCCAACCCTGAATTTTTCCACGCCCTCGAAGAAACGCATGACGTGGTGTACGAAGAATTTAAGGATGGCATGGATAACCAGATTGCCTATTTTGTTATCAGCCAGTACCAGCCGGAAGTTCGCCGCTTACAGTTGATTATCACCTGGGACGATGAAAACGGTGTCCGTCAGGTTTCGGAAAAGACCATTTACCTGCACGCGCAGTCCGAATGGCACGAACACTAACACCCTTTTGCTGAGGGAAAGAGTTTATGGAAACTGGTGTCAAGTCAAGAACGATTGAAAATCGCATCCTGATTGGGATTGCGTGTATTACAGCAACAATTATCCTGGTGGGCTGGATTGCCATTAACGAAAATGCCCGCATGGAAGAATTTACGGAACGTTCGCAGGGTCGCGCTGTTGAGCAGGGCGGTATCCTGTTTGAGGACAACTGTGCGCCCTGTCATGGCTACGATGGTTTAGGCACGAATCGCGCTCCAGCGTTGAACAATCCGGTGCTGTTTGGCTTTGATTATATGCAGGCGATTAAAGATGAACGGGTAGCGGTAGATGCCCAACTGGTGGCCGCTTCTGACCCGGATACGATTCTTGCCCTGCAAGCGCGTCAGGCTGAACTGGATGCTGAAGAACAGGCACTTAAAGAGTTTATCCTCTACGATTACAGTCAGGATGTTGCCAAGATTGACACGGACCTGGCGGCGCTGGATGCTCAAATTGAAACCATGCCCGGCATTGAGGCTGGGCGTGCCAGTGGGATTGCGGCCTACATCGGGCGACGGGAAGCGGAAGAACTTGCACCCCTGTTGCAGGAACGGGATACGCTGACAGCCAAACAGGATGGCGGCGAAACCCTGACGGCTGAAGAAACCGAACGGCTAGCGCAACTTGAGGAACAAATTACCACACTGGATACCGAATTACAGCCGTACCGCGATTTATCTGACCAGCGTACCGGACTGGTAGAAAAACGCTCGCGCCTTCAGACCCTGGTTGATGCTCATGAAAAGGTCAAAGCTGCCCGTATGAAACTGGCGCTGGCGGAGGCTGCCCTTGCGCCCTTAGGCGAAACCCCTGCCGAAGGCACACCCGATCCCAATGCGGCGGCGCGTGAAGTGTTGATTAACATGCAGGCGGCTGCCCGTGCAGACCTGGATGCGGCAGATGTGGAACGTACCCAGGCGTATGATGCCCTGGTTGAATCCGGCGATATTCTGCGCTACGACCCCACCGATGCAGCAGCCGTGAATCGGCTGACTCAGGTAAGCTGGGCAGGGTCATTATATGACTTCCTCGAAGGTACACTGGTCGGCGGACGCCCTACAAGCGCCTCCTACTGGCCGCAGCCGATGGCCGCATGGTCACAGGAATCTGGCGGCCCCCTGCGCCCCGACCAGATTCGGAATCTGGTGGAATTTATCCTGGCCTGGGATCGGGAATTTACGATTGATGATCTGCGGGCAGTGCGTCAGTTTGCCAAAGTACCAGCCGCCGGCGCGGTTTCTGCTCAGGGGCCAACCGTTGGCACGAATGTGACCCTGATTGCGGAAAACCTGACCACGCTGCGGGAAGGCGGCGAATTCCAGGCCGACCCCAATACGGGTAAAACCCTGTTTGAAGGCGGGTTTGGCTGTTCCGGCTGTCATGGGGCCAATGCAGGAACGGGTCCGGCGTTAACAGGCATGTGGACTCGCGCTGTGGAAAATCAGGATAACCGCCTGACGGATACAGGCTTCACCGACAATCCTGAACTGTACCTAATTCAGAGTATTGTTCACCCCAGCGCCTTTGTTGTTCCCGGTTTTGCCGATGGCATTATGCCGCAGCGTTTTGGGGAGCAGATGACGCTGGAAGATATGGCGCACATTCTGGCCTATCTGGAAGAACAGCAGTAAGAAATGGACTCATGGGCGGGGAACAGTATCCCCGCCCTGTTTTCACTGCTTGACGTACCTGTAAATCTGGCCTATTCTCTGAAAAGAAAACAGAATGTAGGCTGAGGTGGATGTACCACGAGAATCGACTGCTCCCGTCCCATGTTGTGGTGCGGGATTTTTTATTTACAGGACATTATAAGGAATTGTCATCATGCTGGTAAAGCGGATTTGGATGGATACCCTGGAAAAGGACTTCGACCCCACAACAGACGGGGTTGATGTGATGGTTGAAATGATTAACGGTGAGGTCTGGACAGCCCATTTTGTGACCCTGCCTTACCTCAAACAGCAAATGCAGATGAGCGTGGTCGCGGTGGCGGACAGCGAAGGCATCCCCGCCATCAAAACGGGATTTGTGGCGCTGGAAACCCCGCATGTCATCGTCGAACGGTTAGACCGCGATACGATTGAGGATGTGGTCGACGACCTGCTGACTCTGGGAACGTTTGAGTCTGTATTTGACCTGGTAACGGATTTACCCGAAAGTTCACTCGTAGAATAGGAAGATTTATGGAACGCTACGAAGACAGTCAACTGTACCGAATTCGCCATTCTCTGGCGCACGTGATGGCACAGGCCATGTTAGAACGTTTCCCGGAAGCGCAAATTGCCATTGGTCCCCCCATTGAAGATGGGTTTTATTATGACTTTGACCTGCCGCGCCCCATCACGGAGGACGATTTAGCCGCCGTTGAAGCCCGTATGAAGGACATCATTCGGGAAAAATATCCCTTTGTCCGGCGCGAAGTATCGGCAGATGAAGCCAGAGAAATTTTCAAAAATCAGAAGTACAAACTTGAACTGATTGACGACCTTGCTCGTGAAGATTCCCTGATCACCACCTACACGCAGGATATATTTCAGGATTTATGCAGGGGGCCGCATGTGACGGACACGGGTGAGTTAAATCCGGCGGCATTTAGCATCACGTTTAAAGAGCCGGCAGGCGCGTACTGGCGGGGCGATGAAAAACGGGAAATGCTAACTCGTATTTATGGTACGGCCTGGCAAACCGAAGATGACCTCAACTCATATCTGGAACGGCTGGAAGAGGCCAAACGGCGCGACCATCGGGTTTTAGGGTCACAGTTGAAGCTGTTTACTTTTAGCCCTCTGGTGGGCAAGGGGCTGCCCCTGTGGATGCCACGCGGCGCAGTAGTCCGCGATATTCTGGAGCGTTTTTTACGGCAGGAGCAAATTAAACGCGGCTATGATCCGGTAGTCACCCCCCATATTGCCCGCCTGGAACTGTATAAAACTTCCGGCCACTATCCCTATTATAAAGACAGCCAGTATGACCCGATTAACGTGGACGGGGAAGAATTTCTGCTCAAACCAATGAACTGCCCGCACCATATTCAGATTTATAAAAGTGAAAGCCGTTCTTACCGCGATTTGCCGATTCGGTATGCTGAATTTGGCACGGTTTATCGCTATGAACAATCCGGCGAACTGGCCGGACTCACGCGGGTGCGGGGTTTCACGGTGGATGATGCACATTTATTTGTGACTCCTGAGCAGTTGGTCGATGAATTTATCGGCGTGGTTGATCTGATTCAGTATGTGTTTAAGGCGCTGGGGCTGGATGATTTCCGGGCGCGGGTCGGCACACGCGACCCCAACAGCGATAAATATGTTGGCACGCCTGAACTCTGGGAAAAAGCCACCAGTGCCATTATCGCTGCCTGTGATAAACTTGGCCTGAATTATACCCTTGCCGAAGGGGAAGCTGCTTTTTATGGCCCCAAACTGGATTTTATCTTCCGCGATGTCCTCAAACGGGAATGGCAGTTAGGCACGGTTCAGGTCGATTATACGCTGCCGGAACGTTTTGAAATGGAATATACTGGAGAGGATAACAAACCACATCGCCCCGTCATGATTCACCGCGCCCCGTTTGGCAGCCTGGAACGGTTTATCGGGATACTAATTGAGCATTTTAACGGTGCGTTCCCCCTGTGGCTCGCTCCGGTGCAAATGGCGATTCTGCCTGTTTCCAACAAAGTGGCAGAAGAAGCTGACAATCTGGCGCTGGAATTAAAAAATGAAGGTTTCCGCGTGGAAGTGCTGACCAAAGGGCAGCTTGGCAAAAAGATTGTGGAAGCTCGTTCCCAAAAAATCCCCTATCTGCTGGTACTTGGGCCGCGTGATGTGGAATCCGGTACGGTGTCGGTACGCTTGCGGGATGATACCGACCTGGGGGCGATTCCAGTGGATGAATTTATCGCCAAAGCCAGAGCGCTGGTTGAAAGTCGTTCACTCGAACTTGCTTAGTAGACGGGTTGTCCTGTAAACTTCTCCCGCATCATTGGAATCAGATTGTCGTTTTCGCCTATGGATATTATCTCGGTCACGAGTGACTTGAGCATTGAATATGGACTAGACCTATGGCGTCTGGTTCATATTCAAAATTTAGAAATTCCCGCCCGTCCCCTGCTGATTGCGAACCAAGCCGGACTGGTTTTTGACCCCGCCTTTGCCGCCCACGCGCAAATGCCCTCTACAACGCTGCGTGTGGACAGCATCGCATGGATTACCCTGGATTGGGAAGCGGGGCGTTCGCGCTGGCGGCTGGGATTAATGTTATACGACCCGCAGCACCAGCCTACCGACCCTCATACGCTGCTGGTGTGGCCTGCGGCAGCAGAATATCGTTACGCTGAAGATGCCTGGAAAGCGGCGGATGCGCTGGCGGTGCTGCTCGGGGTACCGCTTCGGGTGAATACGGCGGAACAGGTGGCGGAAGTCGCGCAAGTGGTAGAAGGTGCTGCCGCCGAAAGTATCCCTTATACGGCGGCTATCCCTGAGTCTGCCCCTCCCGTTTTTGACGAACCCATTTTTTCCCCGCCTGTGCCAGAGCAAAAAATTAAACTTCATCCCCTGCCTGTAGAAATGGGACGGTGGATTCTGCGGATTTCGGGGGAAGGGCTGCGCTGGGAAGCTACACGGGGATGGATGGTTGCTCACAGTTTACGAACCCTGTTTTTTGTAGCAGCATTTATTGTATTTATTTTGCTGGGAATAGGCTCACGGACTTCCGGCCTTGCCCCCGTAACTCCGGAATGGCTGCCGTATATGGCCTTTGGGATAGGACTGGTGCTGGCCTACAGTGCGTTAGAAAATTTCTGGTCGATGCTCACGCCTAGCCGGATTGTGCTGGATGATATGAAACAGGAAGTTCGCAGCCAGCGAGCGCTGACGGGCATTGTATCGTGGCGGCTTCCTTACAGCAGCGTTCAGTATATTCTGGTCAGCCAGGAAAAAGCCCATCCTCAGGGGCGGCGTTCTTCAGATGACCCGATGCTCATTTCTCAGGACGCCTGGGTACATCTCTGTGCCAACGACGAGTTTTATCTGGTGGGGGAAGTGGAAGGGGTAACGGGGAAAAGCTGGCGCTGGGAAGACATCCGCAGCCGCCCGCCCGATGGAAATCGCTATCCCCTGAATCTGGACGACTACGATACCCCATTGCATCATGCAGTACAGCATATGGCGGATAGGCTTTCTGTTTCTGCCTATGTAGACCTGCGCTAAGGAAAAATCATGACCTCCCAACGGATTGAAATTTATGAGGATGTTGAGCAGCGCCGCAGACTCACCCAACGGATTTTGTTTGCCATTATTCTCCTGACTCTGCCCTGCTACTGTATCGGTGCGGTGATGCTGGCATTAGCCCCCGACGATGACAGTGGCAGTGCCGATGTTGCTACCAAGCCGCCTTTACTGTCCTCCCAAACGGTGAGTCCAACCGCGAGTGTGACTTCCAGCACGGCAACGATTCCCCGCACCCCGACACAGGGCAGCGATCTGGTCAATACACCGGGGCAGTTTATTCCACGCACGAATACCCCCCGGCCAACCAATACCCTGCTTCCTTCTCCTACTACTGCGCCTACTTTAACCCCTCTGCCAACGGATACACCGTTCCCCACCAATACCCCTTTGCCATCCATTACCCCCCTGCCAACCGATACCCCGCTTCCGACCAATACTCCTACGGAAACGCCTACGGCTACGACCGACCCCGGCACAACCGATGGCGGTACCACGGATGGAGGAACAACTGATGGTGGGACAACCGATGGCGGTGGCACGACAGATGGGGGAACAACGGACGGAGGAGGAACGACGGATGGTGGCGGTACAACAGACGGGGGAACATCAGGGTAATTTTTATGAATTTAAAAGAACATCTCAAAAGACTAACCGAACTGCACAGCCCATCCGGTCATGAAGGGGCGGTGCGGGCTTATTTGGGCAGCACCTGGAAGTCCTGGGTTGATGAGCTACAGGTTACGGGTCTTGGTAATCTGATTGGCATTAAACACGGTTCAAATTCCCAACGGCGAATTATGCTCTGCGCCCATATAGATGAGATTGCAATGATCGTTGCCGAAGTGCGGGAGGGCTATCTTCGCTTAACCGATCTGGCGGGGTCAGATGGGCGAATCATGCAGGCTAAATCAGTAATTGTGCATGGGCGGCGTCCCCTGACGGGTGTTGTAGCTGCCGTTCCGCCGCACATCTCCAATACAACGGGCGACGGGAAAAGTGCGTACCCGGATTTGGAAACGCAGTGGGTTGACCTGGGACTGCCTGCCGAAGAAGTGGCCGCGCTGGTTTCCGTTGGGGATTTAGTGACGATGGATGCGCCTCTGCTGGAACTTAAAAATGGATTTGTGGCAGGTAAAGCAATGGATAACCGGTCGTCTGTGGCGGCGGTATCTCACTGTCTGGAACTGCTGCAAAAACGCCGCCATCTGTGGGAGGTGGTCGCGGTGGCTTCCGTACAGGAAGAAGTGGGATATTACGGCGCGGCAACGGCGGCTCATGCCATCCAGCCGGATCTAGCGATTACGCTGGATGTAACTTTTGCCAAACAGCCCGGCGTGAATGACGATTTTACGCAGGAATTGGGCAAGGGTGTGGTGATTTGTGTGGGGCCGAATTTTCATCAGAAATTTGTGGATGAAATGATTGCCCTTGCCAAACAGCTTGAAATTCCCCTGCATATCGAACCGCTGCCCGGTAAAAGCGGCACGGACGCCTGGGCGATTCAGGTGGCACGGCAGGGGATTCCGACGATTTTGCTATCCATCCCAATTCGGAATATGCACACCCCTGTCGAGACGGTCAGTTTGAAGGATATTAAACGCACAGGCCGCCTGATGGCTGAGTTTATCTCGCGGCTGGATGATAACTTTTTGGAGAAACTCAGATGGCGGCGTGATGAACCTGCCTCCTCAGAAGAAAACGACGATGAATAACTTGCTTAAACAACTGGCAGAAGCAGTAGGGGTTTCCGGTGCGGAAGATGAAGTGCGCGGCCTGATTGTGGATGCCATCGAAGGCCATGTTGATGAATGGTCAGTGGATACAATGGGCAACATTATCGCGCTGAAAAAGGGAACAGGTGAGCTGCCTCTGCGCGGTATGGTGGCTGCTCATATGGATGAAGTTGGATTCATGGTGGTGGGGCATGACAGCAGCGGCCTGCTAAGTGTGGACAGCATTGGCGGTATTGACGCCAAAATTCTGCCTGCGATGCGTGTGGTGGTGGGAGAGGACAAGCTGCCCGGTGTATTTGTCTGGAAGCCTGTTCATTTTGGCCGGGACAACACTATTGTTTCTATTCAGCAGATGAAAATTGATATTGGTGTGACCAGTAAGGATGCTGCCAAAAACGCTGCTCCTCTCGGTACACGGGTCGCGTTTGACAGCGCGTATGTCGAATTAAGTGATACGGTGGTGCGCTGCAAGGCGTTTGATGACCGGTCGGGCTGCACGGAACTGATCATCCTGTGTCAGGGCGACCCTTTCCCGTTTGATTTGTATGTAGTGTTCAGTGTACAGGAAGAAGTAGGGCTGCGGGGGGCGTCCGTGCTGACGGCGGCAGTTCAGCCGGATTTTGCGATCATCCTGGAAGCTACCGCCTGCCATGAAGTTCCACAAGACCCGGATGAACCCGACTCGACCACCGTCACCAAACTCGGTCAGGGACCGGCCATCAGTTACATGGATCGTACCAGCATCGCCCATCCCGGTTTGCTGCACCATTTTGTCCGCACAGCCGAAGCTGAGGGGATTCCACACCAGTTCCGTTCACCGCAGTTCGCGGGGGGAACAGACGCGGGCGCGATTCACAAATCCGGCGCGGGTGTGCCAACGCTGGGAGTTTCGCTGCCCTGCCGTTATTTGCACAGCCCGCACAGCCTGATTTCGCTTACCGATTTTGACCATGCCGTTTTACTCGTCCGCACAGCTTTAATGCGGCTTACACCATCAGCACTTGAAAGGTAATTTTTGATGAAAGACTTGATTCGGAAACTGGTTGAAGCCTGGGGGCCGTCTGGATTTGAACATCAGGTGCGGGAACTGATTCGTGCTGAAGTCACAGGGCTGGCCGATGAAATTCGGGTCGATGCGCTTGGAAATCTCATCTGCCGGATGGGCAAAGCCAAAAAAAATGGCCTCAAAATCATGGTGGCCGCCCACATGGATGAAATTGGCCTGATGGTGTCTCATATTGACCGAAACGGATTTTTGCGTTTTACCAATATCGGCGGCCTGCTGCAAAACACCCTGTTTGGCAACCGGGTCAAATTTGAAAATGGCGTGATTGGGACCATCGGCGTAGAACACGGCCTGACCAACCGCCAGCGTAATCCGGCTATCACGGGTTTTTTTGTGGATGTGAGCGACAGCACAAATTCCAACGCGGATATTCGCGTCGGGGATGCGGCGATTCTGTGGCGCACGATGGATGAACGTGGCAGCCGCCTTATCGCTAAAAGTATGGATAATCGAGTTTCGTGTGCCGCGGCCATTGAAGCCATGAAACGGTTGCAAAAATCAAAATCACCCCATGAAGTTTATTTTGTGTTCACTGTGCAGGAAGAAGTAGGCAGCCGGGGCGCTCAGGTGGCGGCGTATGGGATTGAACCCAATTTAGGAATCGCCATTGATGTGACTTCTACCGGAGATGTTCCTAAAACTGTGCCAATGGAGGTTGACCTGGGGCGGGGCGTTGCCATTAAAGTGATGGATACCAAACACATCGTTCCGCCTGAAATTAAACAGTGGATGATTTCAACGGCGGAAGCGAATCAAATTCCCTATCAGCTTGAAGTGCTAACGATGGGTACTACCGATTCAGAAACGATGCAGCTTGCACGGGCGGGCGTCCCGTGTGGTACGGTGAGCATTCCCACGCGCTACGTTCATTCTGTCAGCGAAACGATTGATTATAACGACGTGCTGGCGGCCGTTGATTTACTGACGGCGCTGGTATCGAACCCCGTGAAAAATTTCCAACCCGCCTGAAAATTCCCCAAGAATAAGGGTAACGGTAGCCGTTACCCTTGTCCTACAATGAAAGCAGTTCTCAAAGGGAGCGCGAATATGAAACGCCTGTTTCTTTTTTTGCTGGTGGGCTTAAGTGCCTGTTATCAGCAGTCAGTGACCCCAACTGCTGAAGTGGGCGCACCTGTGGGCGTGATTTTACAGGGCAGCATGGCCGAATATGGCTGGACAGAGTTTCCCACAGAAGGAATGGGGTACAGCACGGTTAGCATAAATGGAAGACAGGTTACTTTTTACGAAAACTGGCAGCCCGACCAGCCGCTAGAAACGATTCTCAACGAAATGGTACTGCGCGGGGCGAAGTATGTTTTTTTACCCTCTGATACCCCTGCTATCACCAATGTGGATGTATTTTTTAAGGTCTTTACGGGTCGGGAAGCAGTTGAGTCTTTCCTGCAAACTCTGCCCGCCTCTCCCTCGACTCCTGCTGCCAGCGAAGAATCGAATAATTTTGACGTACCGCTTATTTTTTGCCTGACCATCGGCATTATCGGATTGATTTTATTCCTGGCGCTGAAAGCTGTTGAGGGGACGAGTGCTTCCAGTAAAACCAAAGGCAAGCGGGTATCCCCCGACGGTATGATATGGCGAGAAACACTGGATGCCCGCAAAACGGCTTCTGAATACAAAACAGATTACAGCGTGAAAGGCAAACGTAAGCCGATTGTGCAGCAGATGTTTACTTATGTGTATGGGAATGACCGTTTTGAGGAATCTATAGCTGTTGAAGACCCTGATTCCGATAGTCTTTTAGGAGAGTTTTTAGGGGAAGTGGGGCTGAGCATTGCCCATACTTATTCCCCACGCCAGCCCTGGGATGTGGCCGCCTTTGAACTCTGGATATTTGATGTAAAAACCATAAGCTCCATCAGTCATGTTTTTATCAGTGAGCATGTGGCAGCTACCCCTGAACTACGGGCAAAAATTGAGGGTCAGGCGGTAACACTGGCGGCTTTGGATGCTGTGGCTTCAATAGAAGGGAAAACATTTTTGGTGGAAGCGCGGGTGCTGGATATGGCTTACCGCCAGCAGCCGGACCTGCCGGACAACTGTGCTTTTCAGCATTTCACGCTGGAAGTCACCGCATGGCGGAAAGTGGATGAGGCATTTTTTGCAGCGTAAAAGGGCGGGGCAGCAGCACCCCGCCCGTACAACTTTTATTCCATCGGCGGCACAAGCACGGCTTCAATCACATGAATGACGCCGTTTGTTGCCTGGATATCGGAGGTGATAACTTTCACACCGTTAATCAGGATGCTGCCATCCTCAGCAACGGTCACAGTTAAATCGTTCCCTTCGTAAAGGGTAGGCAGAGTCTGGCCGTCCATACCTGCCAGGTCTGCGGCGGTGAACTGCCCTGCTACCACATGATACGACAGGATGTTGGTCAGCAGTTCGCTGTCCGCCATCGCCTGACTCAGCACTTCGGGGTCAAGGCTGTTAAAGGCATCGTTGGTGGGGGCAAAAATCGTGAATGGCCCTTCACCGCGCAGCGCTTCCGACTGACCCGCCATCGTGACGGCTGTCACCAGCGTGGAAAAGTCCTCATTTCCCATCGCAATATCGAGAACCGTACCCATCGGTGCAGCTTCCTCAGTGGCGGCAACCGCTTCTTCAGTTGCGATGGCAACCTCTTCGGTAGCAACTGCAATTTCTGCGGTGGCTTCTGGAGCAGCTTCCGCAGTGGCGGCGGCCACTTCTTCGGTGGGTTCAGCCGCGACAGTTCCTTCGGACATCGCTTCCTCAGTAGCAGATGCTTCTTCTGTCGCTTCAGTCGCGTTCAGGTCGATAATTTCCAGAACGTAATCTCCGGCGGCAGCATCTTCAAAGGTGGCAACTTCGATGATGATGGTTTCATCTTTGTCGCCCCGTAGCTCGGCAATTTCAGAATTGGGCGCGTTGGCTTCCCCGTCATCATTTTCGATGACCGGTTCTTCTTCGCCTTCCAGATACACCCATAGGTAGGTATCCAGCGCCTGCGCTTCATCCCCTAACCGGATGGTGAAATAGTCATTGGCGGTAATGGTCAGGCTGTAGCGAACGCGCTGATTTTCCGCCAGCGTTCCCGTCACCGTATCTCCAATGCTAATTGCGCCGCCGTCAATGATTTCGGCAGAGGTGGCTTCATCCAGATAGGCTTCAGCCGCTTCCAGAATCGGGTCGCCTTCGCTGAACAGGGTTTCTTCACTAACAGGGACATCAACGGTTGGCACAACCCCCGTGCCTTCGATGTGGATTTCGTTATCCGCACCAACAGCCCGCCCTACCGTGAACTGGTTAATCAAACCTTCGGGCATGGCAAACTGTTTGATGCCGCCGCCCAGACCGCCCGTAGGATACTGGCCGACAATGGCCGCACCCGCCAGCGTCATGGTATAGGAGAAAAATTCGCACATGCTATAGCAGGCCGGCCCGACCAGCACCGCCACTTCGCCCCGATAGCGATCCGCTTCTGCGGCGGGCAAAATCGTGGTGTCATACAGCGGGTCAAATTCAAAACGGTCAATATCTTCGTAGTAAAACGCCGATGTACCCGCATAGATTGGCTCGTCAAAGAAGTAGCCAAGCATGACGTTGCCGATGTCCGGTGAACCGCCGCCATTTTGACGCATATCAATAATCAGGCCGGGGACTTGATTGGCGATAAAGGTACGCATGGCTCGCTGCCACAGCGCCAGCGTCAGGAAATTGTCATCGCTGAAGCTGTAAATTTTGATGTAGCCGTAGCCGCTGTCCAGCACTTCAAATTCGACGGGCAGTTCATACCCGCTTAAGCCCGTGTTGAAGGACGAAAAGCTGAAACTGGCACGTTCTTCAATGGTCGTCAGGGTAACGGTAGTGGGTTCAGCATCCCCTGGATTCTTATAGGTGATGTCCACCTCTGTACCGACAGGAAAACGAATGGCATACCGAAGCTGCTGCAAACGCAGATTTTCCGCATTGCTGAACGGCCCTGACCAGGGAATAGTTTCGCTGATAACATCAGCCGCCGGTTGTCCGTTAATTTCCAGAATTTCGGCTCTTTCCTGGATTCCTGCCTCAGCCGCCGGGCCGCCTTCCAGAATAAAATTGGTGATAATGCGCCCGTCATCCAGTTCCCGGATCGCCATGCCGAGTCCGCCGCCCGTTTCTTCCAGGAATTTGTTGAACACAAAGTCGCTGTTAAAAGCGCTTGTGCCAATGTGACCGTCGGGAATTTCCCACGAAAGCTCCTGCATTGCCAGCAGATAGGCGTTGGCGTCCTGGTTGGCGTCTGCTTCTTCAAAACGCGGGCGGTATTCCGCAATGAGCGCGTCCCAATCGACGCCTTTCAGTTCGGTAAAGGCATATTCCTTCCGCATCATCTCCATCATGGCATCAAAGGCTTCGGTGTAGGTCATTTCCGAAAAATCGGTAAATTCTGCACCTTCGGATTCCACAATGTTGACTTCGGCCTCATGCGAACGGATAAATGTGAACGGGTCGGTGTTCAGGTCAACGACGGTGTACCCCGCAGGCAGGCTGACAATCGGATCATCTTCCGTGAAAATTTTGCCATCTTCACCGAATCCACTGGGGAAACCCTGGTCGGCTTCCGGCGCATAGACAATCATCCGTCCGCCCGTAACCTGATACTGGGTTTCAAAATCCTGGCTGAGGGTGAGCGAACTAAAGTAAATAAATTCCCGTTCGTCAATGAAGGGGTCGTCAATGCCATTAAAGGTGAAGGCCATAATATAAACCGAAATACCGGTTTCCTGTTCGGCATCGTTATCTACATCATGCAGAATACCGTCCGGGTCAATCGGCAGCAGCAGTTCATATTCCAGAGGGCCTTCCCGAATATCGGAAAGATTCTGGGCAAGCACCTGGGTTGAATTGACATCCAGATATTCGGTGCTGAAGTCAAAACCACCCTCAACGAAAATGTTCGAGATGTCCCCCATAAACACGACAGGCTGGAGGCCGTAGTCGGGTAAACTGGGGTCGGAATACGCATACTGGCCGCGAATAATCGCTACACCGCCTTCATCATCCTGAATTTCGGCAGGGGGTGGGGCGTCATCCTGCGCCCAGGTCGGGGAAACAAGAATCAACAAAAGCAGAAAAACTACAAGGCGTTTCATCAAATCTGCTCCTAAAAAATCAAACTCAATTTCAAGATAATAATAACGCGGTTGAAATTTTCCCTCAAATTTAGGACATGAAAAGTTGCTAAGAGTTTTCCCAGCGCATATGAATCAAGGTGCGCTCCGGCTCAAAATGGTAGTGACGGAACATACTTTCCGCGTGGAAGTCATCGGCGGGATGTTCGGTCAGACCACCCCGATACTGCTGGCTGGCCTGCCGGAGCGTGTAGTTGATAAGTGCCTCCTCTAACTGCCCCTGTCTGTCGGGATGTACCAGCATATCAAAACGCATATAGGCTGAGCCAAAAGCCACTTGAGTCAGCAGCACCGCGTCCAGCCCACTGCTGCCGCGTACAACCCAGTGTTCGGTGCTGCCGGGTTTAAAGAAACTGGTGAAAGAAGGGCGAAAATAGGCAGGCACATTCGGACGCAGCCAGCCTAACCCGCCAAGATGCGGCGGACGCACCTGTTCGGCCAATTCATACTCATCGTGCCACTCATAGGGGGCGCGGTAGGTAATGCGGGGCATATTTTCCAGAGCGCGGGGTGTCCGGTCAGAAAAACGCCAGCGCCAGCGTGTAAAGGTGCGCTCATCGTAAAAACCTAATTTCCGATAAATGTGATGAGCGCTGTGATTTTGTGCTTCTACTTGAAGCACCGCCGCGCTGCCCCGCCAGTTAGCAATACGGTCCAGCGCACATTTACATAGCTCCGTAGCAATGCCCTGCCCGCGATAATCGGGATGCACCGCGACATTGGCGATCACCCAGGTCTGGTCAAATCCGGCCCGCGAAATGGACACATTCCCGATAATCTGCCCATCTTCGACCCATACAAATCCCTGCATCAGCGCCTTCACCATACGATCCATACCCTGAAGCAGCCATAAAAACGGGCCGGAATGTGCCAGCGTTCGCATTTCCCGAACGGCCATCCGTCCACTGTGATCCATATCCGTAAAACTGATTTCCAGCAAGTCGGCAATTTGCTGTAAATCCTGACGAATATTCACCGGACGCGGGCCGTTGTATTTTTTAGATTTAAGGGTGGGTAAAGATAAAGAAGCCATCTGTTTTTACCTTGAAGGAAACAATGTGTGCATCAGGCGGCGAAGCATGGGCTGTGGGCGGGGCAGGACAACAAAATCGTGCTGCGCGTGTTCATAAATTTCATCCACAATATCCCATACCGCGTTAGGGCGTGCCAGGCTGCGGGCGTTGGCAGCACGACGCTGCAATTCTTCTGGATAGTCGTTAAGCCAGCTTTCTACCGTATTTGCGACAGCTTTGGGCCCGCGTGCCAGTACCCCCGCCTCATTTTTGACCACATATTCTACATTCCCAATTTCCTGCCCCGGAATCGCTCCGCTAATGATGATGGGCAGGCCGGCTGTACAGGCTTCCATGATGGTGGCGGGGCCGGCTTTGGTCACAATCATATCGGAAGCGGCCATCAGCAGGGGCATGAAGTCGACAAAACCGTAAATTTGCGTCGGCTGATTCCATTGAGTCGCTTCCAGTTGTTCGCGCAGTTTTTGATTGCGTCCTGCAATAATTAAAAGCTGGCAGTTCTTTAAATTTTTGCGGTTAATTTCGCTGGCAATCCGGTACAGCGGCCCCATACCCTCCCCGCCGGAAACCACCAGCACGGTAGAAAGATGTTCATCAATGCCCAACTGCCGACGCGCTTCCGGTTTGCTGGTCAGGCGCTGGATAAAATTGGGATGAACGGGCAGCCCTGTTAACCGAAGTTGTTCCGGTTTGAGGCCGTAAGCCAGCCCGCGCTCATAGGCGGGTTCAGTGGGAACCAGGCATCGGTCAATCAGCTTTTCATACCAGAAGGCATGAGGCCACACCAGATCAGTCACTACTGTGATAAACGGGGGCCGACGCTGGTTTTCTTGCAGCACTTTTAAAACCGGACGCGGAAACAGGGAATGAACACACAGTATTAAATCCGAAGGATGTTCTTCAAACAGCCGTCGGATACCGCGCCGCCAGTAAAAATAGGATGACCCGATTACAAAACGGCTGCGAAATGGTGCGTCACTCATGATATACGTCCAGCCCCACAGCCGCGCCCCGTAATTGACCCAGAACGGATAAATTTCAGGAGAATATTTAAACGGGAAGGGGCTGTAATCCCGAAACACATCCACCATCGTAAAAGTTAGCTGTCCAGGGTAACGTTCTTTAGCGGCAGCAATGATGGCTTCTGCGGCGGCACGATGTCCCCCTCCGGTATCTGACATCAGCACCAGAACGCGCTTAGGGTTGTGGCTCATTCGTTTTCTCGATTTTTTTAACGGCTTTTTCAAATTTGCTGCGCGGCATCATCTGGCGGCGGTCACAGCCCAGGCATCGCAGCCCCATATCCGCGCCAATGCGGTAGACCATCCATCGGCGGCTGCCGCAGGGATGCTGCTTTTTCAGAATAACAATATCCCCAACTTGCACTTCTAACACAATACGGCCTTCAGATAGAATGATTGGCAACGGATATTCTGTAATTTTAGCAGGGACAAATGGCTTCTACCTATTTACGCTATCGTGAACGCATCGGGCGCTATGTCCCGTTTCCGCCGCCGATGCACTCTCCTAAGGATACCAGTCCTCTGACTCTAAAGCACCAGATACATTTATTTGGCTGGCGGCTGGCGCTGCGTGTCTGGCCTGCCACCATCGGACGATTTTACGTGTCGCGCCGCCCTATTTTTCCGGTTGGCTGCCACAATAGCGGCACGACCATTCTCGCCTTCCTGATCGGTCAGCACCCGGACATCATCAACTGGTCGGAAGCGCCCGAAGTCTGGACACCAGATGACCATGCCTTTTTAAATTGGGAAGTGTTGCCCACTCCACCTCTGCCACAGCCCTTTTTATTTGATATGGACTCTTACGTCCGCACGGTAGCGCAGCACGGCGATTCGATTCCCCTGATTCGTCATACCTTTACGATTTTTGCGGTTTCCCGTTTTAAAAAACGTTTTTTGAACAAAAATCCACACATGACGCTGAGCCTGCCCTATATTGAAGCAGCTTTCCCGGATGCCTATTATGTGCATATCCGTCGCAATGGGTATGCGGTGGTGCAGTCGCTGGTTTCCAACTGGCGGCCTGTGTTGAATAATCCGCAGGCAGGATGGGCAAAACTGCGTGATGCGATTGACCCCATTTATTTTAAAGACCCTCTGGCGCTGGTGCGGCTGTGTGCGCGGTACTGGCGCGACATGGATGCACGGGCGCTGGCCTTTCTGGATAGTTTACCCGACCAGTCGCGGGTTTACCGCACCACCTATGAGGAATTGTGTGAGCAACCGGAAAAAATCCTCCGCGAGATTTTTGACCGGATGGAGCTAGACCCGTCCCGTTATGATTGGGAGCAAATGCGGCATCCCACAAAATATCCCTGGAATGAAAATCTGCCGATGGAAAACCGGAATTTTAAATACCGTGAACGCCTCACGCGGAAAGAAATTCAGGCCATCACGGATGAGGTAGGGGATACCCTGGACAAATACGGCTATCTTGATTAGCTGTTTCCGGGGAGTTTCATCGGGTCAGATGAAAAGACCTGTGCCACAAAATAGGAATCATCCATTGCCAGCAGGTGGTAGGTAATTTCATGATGAGGGTGGTCGTCATCATGCTCATGATGATCTTCTACCTCTAAAAAGTGGCAGGACATGTGATGATGGGTTAGGAATTTTTTGATTTTTTCCGCGAAAGGCTGTGGAGACGTGCAAAGTAACCCACTGCCACTTTTGAGCAGGTTATAAAGCGGCATCGCACGGTTGATTTCATCAGCCATCCGGCCTGAGGGGTCAAAGATGCCGTAGGTCTGCCCATAAAGCTGATTGAGTTCAATCATAAAACTGTCGATATTCTCCGGTGTGCCGCGAAAATACACCTGTACCTGCTGGCTGTTGTGACGGTAGAGCAGTGGGTTATCCGAACTCAGCGCCATGTTGTGAAAGAGTCCCAGCGACAGCCGATGTTCAACCACGCCAATGACCCGAATGATATGCTGTCCGGTAACTTTGAGGGCGTCTTTTTCCGGCTCATATTCGGTTGTCTGGAGGATAAGCTGCACTTCGCGGGGCGTGCCTCCCATCTGGGCGGCCAGCAGCACCCCCAGATTATTCTCCGGCGCAAGTGCCGCTAAGATTGTTTTCAGGTTGGCATCCAGTTCAGCAGTCATATGAATTTCCTCATCTGGCCGGATTATAGGGCGGAAAGCGGAAAACTTCTATGCTGGCCTTTATTTTTGCCTACGACAACGCTGTGCTATACTGACAACCATGAAAAACTGGCGAGAACGTTTACAGCATATGGGTCTGCTGGATTTTGCCGGACTGCTGCTGGATGTGGCCGAACCGCTGAGTCCGATTGGCGCTCAACTGTTGTGGGTCGCACAGCCCACGCTGAGCCTGCTGGTCGCGCCAGAAAAGGTCGCTTTCTGGGCGGAAAAACTGCAAGACCCACAGCAGATTGCCAGACTTCGAGAGCAGCTAGAACGAGAAGAGTCGTCATGAGTGAGGCCGGTTTAACACTACTGATTCTGGGGAGCGCGTTTGCGATTCTGCTGTTCAGTTCGCTGGTGGTTCGCCGCCGCCGCACCCCTTTAGACTTCCGCATCATTG
The DNA here is from genome assembly GCA_964557285.1 of uncultured Anaerolineae bacterium. Classification (GTDB taxonomy): domain Bacteria; phylum Chloroflexota; class Anaerolineae; order Aggregatilineales; family J027; genus SB15. The sequence continues at coordinate 18,247 of CAZKZS010000035.1, forward strand.
AAGCCTACCGAACGCTGCCGCTAGCGGTTGATGAAGCTGTCGAAAGTGACCGCCCGATTCATTTTGCGCTTGGCGCATCGGCGGTAGGACAGGAAACCACCTTACACGCGCTGGCTGCCAATTCCATCGTTTATCATCTGGTGACACGCCTATCCTTTGAACGGCGGCTGCCCCTGGTGACGCTGACCGATCCGATTACCCTGGCAATTGTGGCCGATACCCTACGTCAGGCGTATGTTGCAAGAGATAATTTGCCTGCCTTTCGCGCTTCTGCCGTTGCCTGGTTTCCCCAGAGCGAACGTTCGCTGGCGTATGCGGCAGGCGCGGCGAGTCTGGCGGTGGATGCAAAGGCCGCCAGCCAGGTAACGCTAGGACAGTTTGGCACAGAAATTGCCCTTCTAGGGGAAGCAAGTCTGCGGCGCGATTTACGCTTTATCGCCAATGCAACCACCGTACAGGGGCAGGCAGTGGCCTTTGCCATGTCTGAAAATCCAATTATCGGGGAAGAATTATTTGTGGGAAGCGGCTACCTGAATCGTGAAAATGTTTTAAATGCCAGCAGCCTGCTTGTGATGGATGCCTTACGGTGGGGCATCATCATTTTTGGAATTTTACTCGGTATTTTAGTCAATGCTGTGGATTAATTGACCCATGCGCTTCCGACTTCTGAACCTTTTAGCGGCCTCAATTGCGGCAGGTGTTATGCTGGTGACACTGGCAGGACTGCTGTCTGAGGAAGGTATCCCCGCCACTTTTGCCGATGTGACCTTGCAATTGTTTATCGTGACGGCGGCGCTGGCGCTGCTGCTTGGCTTAGCCAATTTGCTCACGGTGCATTTTGGAAAAATTACCCGCCGCGAAAACGGGATGCTGTACAGCCTGGTCACGATTTTGAGTGCGGCGGGCGTGATTGCGGTCTACGCGCTGAATCCCAAAGGGGACGATGGGCAGGAGATTCGGGATACAGTGTTTGAGGCAGTGCAGGTATCGCTGGAAGCGGCGCTTGGCGGGCTGCTCTTTTTCTTTCTGGTGTATGCCGCGTATCGCATGATGCGGCAGCGTGTTTCTGCCAGTGGCTGTTATTTTACCGCCGCGCTGATATTGGTACTTCTGGGAGCAATTCCCCTCAGCGATACTACCGCGTTAGTCGATTTGCGAAACTGGTTAATGGAATTTCCCGTGACGGCAGGCACACGCGGCATTTTAATTGGCATTGGCCTGGGCATAGTCACGGTCAGCCTGCGGGTGCTGATTGGGCAGGAAAGGGCGTACCGGGAGGAATAAGCCGATGAAAGACTTCACAGGACAACGGCTTGGTGAGTATCAACTGGGCGGCAAACTGAGTGCTGATAGCATCGGCGCAGTGTACCCGTCCTACCAGCCCAAAACACGACGGGCAGTAGCGGTCAAAATTCTGAGCGAAGAATTGGGACAGACACGCGGGTTTGTGGAGCGTTTTGGCCGGGAGTATGAACAGATTTCAACCCTCAGCCACCCCAATCTTATGCCCGTATTTGATTTTGGCTCATCCGGCCCGAACTGTTTTTACGTCACGCGATTGGGCAGTACGCTGGAAGGCAGTCAGCTTTCCGCAGAAATCGCGCTGAATATCCTGTCCCAGATTGCCAGTGCCTTAGACTATTTGCATCAAAAGAATGTCATTCATGGTGGCATCAGGCCGACCAGTGTGGCGCTGGAAGGGGAAACTGCTGCCCTGATGGATGTGGCGCTGGCAAAAATTATGGCGGAAAATGGAATTCAGCCGCCGCCCGACCCCTATCTTGCGCCCGAACAGTGGAAAAATGAAAAAATCACCCCGCGCACCGATGTGTATGGATTGGGAGTGCTGGCCTTCCAGCTTTTAACCGGAAAACTACCTTTTGAAGGCTCAGCCAATGCCCTCATGCGGAAACACCTCAATGAAGTGCCGCCTCTGGCGACCAACCTTCAGCCCACGCTTCCAGCCAATGTGAATACGGTGCTGCAAAAAGCGCTGGAAAAAGACCCGGAGGCGCGCTATGCCTCCGCAGGTCAATTTATGGAAGCCCTGACCAGCGCGATGCAGGAAAAAAGCAGCGCTGCTTTCCAGTCGGATATGCCGGATTGGTTAACCAGTCCTGCTACCTCAACCTGGCAGGAAAGTACCTGGGAATCGTGGGAACAGCAAAACGAGCCGGAAGACGATGTTTACAGCCGCAGCCCGCGCTCATCAGCGTGGGAAGAACCATCTGACTGGGACCAGCCCGCCGCCGACAATCAGGACATCAATTATTACGAGTGGGAACGTCAGCAGCAGGAACTTGAGGAAGCGGCGGCAAAAGCCAAAGAGCCGGACATCCCCATGCCGGATTTACCGGACATGTTTGAGGAGGCTTTTAGCGCAAAACCCGCAACTGGAGGGCTGGCAGGTGATGATTATGTGCCAGAGTGGTTTATGGGGGTGGAGGAACTCAGCGAAGAGGATGTGCCGGATTTCCTCAAAGGGGCAAGCCTGGATGACTCCCTTCTCAACCCGCTTGGGCAGCCCGCCATGCCAGCTCCCGCGATTGAAATGCCCGATTTTGACGCGCTGGATTTTCCGGCAGAAGAACAGCCGCAAATCCGACGTTTGGAAACTCAGGAGTCCGGTACGGAGGCAGTTTCATTAGATGATTTGCTGATAGGGGATGAGGAAGAAGAAACCCCGCCCGCTATTCGCCCGCTTGAATCTACCGGACAAACCGATTCGCTCTCCTGGGATGATTTATTTGGAGATACCGAATCAGAGGAGCAGAGTGAGTTAATACCGCCCGCGCCGGATTTACGTTCGACCAGTGAATTGACCTCTGTAGATGCGGAATCCGATTGGCTGTCGTCCGCGCCCGATGAGTTTGCGCTAGGGGTCAGCGCTATGCTGGGGAACAACCTGCCGGCGACAGGGGAACTCGCGCCAGATTTTCCAACGGTAGAGGAATTAGAACCCGCCGAAAGCGAATTAGATTTCCGGGCGGAAGATGAGCTAGAACCTGCCGAAAGTGACTTAGACTGGCTGCCTCAGCAAGAAACGTCTCAGCCAGCAGAGCCGTTAGATTTCCGGGCGGAAGATGAGCTAGAACCTGCTGACTTAGACTGGCTGCCTCAGCAAGAAATGTCTCAGCCAGCAGAGCCGTTAGATTTCCGTACCGAAGATGAGCTAGAACCTGCCGAAAGCGACTTAGACTGGCTGCCCCAGGGAGAAACTTCTGTACCTGAAGAAACGTCTATCGACAGCCTGTTTGACCTGCCCACTACCGGAGAATTAGAAGAAGCCATCCCTGACGTATGGAGTGGGGGGGCGGCTGTCACCCCTGAGGTTGAAGAACTCAACGAAGCGGAATGGGGCGTTCCCACAGAAGGGGATGAGCCGGACTGGTTAAAAGGGTATGATACCCCTCCAGCACAAACCGCAGCCTTTGATGATGATCTTTTTAAGGTTGAAGAACCCCAACAGACCGAAGCTCCTGACTGGTTCGGTGAAATTGATTTCTCTAATGTGCCAGATGAACCAGTGCTGCCCATTGAGGAAAAAGTAGAAGCGCCAGCCGAATCCGATGATTTTCTTGACTTTGAAAGTGTCAACGTTGATGAGCTGTTTGGCGGAACGGTAGACACTACTCTGACCACGCAGGAGGACTTATCACTTTCCTCTCTGATGGAAGAAGATGACTTCCTGAAGGATTTCCCCACTGCGCCGCCGGAAGAAGCCGATGAACCTGAACTGCCGTTTGAGCTTCCGCCCGCAGAACAGGAAGAAATTTATCCTGTACAAACAGAAGCCCTGCCCGAATGGATGAAACGGGCAGCCAAAACCACCTCTGAGGAAGAAGTCGTGCTGCGAATAGGTGGGGCAGATGTGCGTTTTAACCAGATTCCTTATTTGCTGCTGCCGGATGAATTTCGGCATCTGCGGGAGGAAATGCTGGCGCTGTTAAAGCAGGGGAACGGGATCGGGGAACTTGCCAGAAGCGGCCCCCTGGCAGGCGTAGAAGGGGCGCTGCCAGTGGATAATCTGGTCAGCACCCCCGGCGAAATTACGCTGGGACGTATGGCACAGCTAACCGAAACCCAGCAAAAACGCATGGAATCCCTGAAGCGGGTGCTTGAGGGAGTGCAGGAAGAAACTGCTACACAAAGGGCGGGTATCGGCTACGGGCTGGAAAAAGATGACGTTGAAGAAGCGGCTGTCAAAGCACCGCGCCGTCGTGTCCGCCCCAAATATGACCGTCTGGTGATTACCCTGCTTTTACTGGTGCTGGTACTGGCGCCGTTTGTGACGGACGCGCTTCATTTTGCTGACAACCCGCCTGCCGAACTGGATGAAAATGCTGCTCCTCTGGCGCTGGCGGTTGATGGATTGGGGCAGCAGCGAAATCCTCTGCCTGTGCTGGTCGCGTTTGAGTATGGCCCAACTGCCGCCGGAGAACTTGACCCCCTTGCTAACGCGGTGCTGCGGGATATTCTGGCAAACGGCGGGTATCCCATAATAGTCAGTACCAATCCGATAGGGCTGCTGCACGCGGAACAAATTTTCCGGGATTTAGGGGAAGATGACGTTTTGCAGCAAAACCTGGGGCGTGACCTCAAAGCACGCGAAGATTATCTGATTTTGCGGCTACTTACAGGGGGCGCGGTAGGGGTGCGGCAGCTTGCCCGTTCAGAAAGTTTTGCGACTACCCTGTTTGCTCAGGACATCAACGGCGAGAATACGGAACTCGATATTGAGCATCCCGATAAAAACAGTTTTGCCTTTCTGGTGCTTCTTGGTGAGCATGATGAAGATGTCCGTCTGTGGGCAGAGCAGTTTGAGACCAATCTTCCTAAATTTGCACTGGTGACTTCCGCCGCCGAACCCATGACTCGCCCCTATGTATCGGCTGAAAATTATGCGGGTATGGTGGCGGGTGTTCGCGGCACATTGATGTATGATGCTGCCCGCAATACCGGAAGAAAAGAAATTCTGGACTCCGACACC
>CAZKZS010000036.1:0-23179 GCA_964557285.1 uncultured Anaerolineae bacterium
GTAGGGGAGCTATTCCTGCCCTTGAATGAACGCCGCGCTTTAGAAGGGACGCGGCAATGCCGTGTCCCTACCATCCGTTATATCATTCCGTATTTAAAATTTAAATTTAAGCTACATAATACAAGGGTCAGAGGTATCCGTTCTAGGTGTCAAACGCTTTATAAAGGCGGGTCGCGCTACGCTTAAGACCGCGCCTCTACTGACCCAAAATTTACTCCGGTTTACGGGCGGTTATACGGGCGCTGAACACACGCGGCAGCCCCGGCTGAATATTAATCACCTCACCCGCGCCAACTTTATCTACCACCTGCACATCCACCAGTCCGGCTTCCTGCATCAGATGGGTGTAGGCGCTGGCTTCAATTGCTCCTGTGACACAGGCCGACCACTTGGACATATCGGCACGTTGTTCCGGGCTAAATTCCCCTTCGGTCACAATATCGCTGAGGGCAACCCGCCCACCGGGTTTTAAGACCCGTACAATTTCCTTAAAGACATCGGCTTTCTGGGGCGAGAGGTTAATTACACAGTTGGACATGACCACATCGGCAGTGTTGTCGTCAATCGGCATGGATTCAATGTATCCCTTACGAAATTCGACATTGTGCATCCCCATTTTGACGCGGTTGGCTTCCGCTTTTTCCAGCATGGCGTCGGTCATGTCTACCCCAATCACATGCCCATCTTTCCCGACCTGGCGGGCGGCCAAAAAGCAGTCCATTCCCGCGCCGCTGCCTAGATCGACTACGGTTTCGCCTTCTCTCAGACTGGCAATCGTTACCGGATCACCGCAGCCCATTGATAGCCCGCTGATGTCTACGGGCAGCGTCTTGAGCAGGTCAGCATCGTATAACTGACTTGAGCAGCTTGTATCATCTCCACAACAGCTTTGTGAACTGGTAATCCGGCTTGCGTAATAATCGCTGACCGACTCGTGAATACTGACGTTAACAGACATGAGATTCTCCACTTTATATTGATAGCTGTCGATATATAACACGAAAAAAAATTTCGCCTCTTAAGAAATTTATTTAATCTCAGATATGGGAACAATCGTCGGCTGGTAATCCGGTGCAAAATTTTGCAGCAGCAGCCCGCAACACACCGTAAAGTATGCCTGATTCAGGGTATAAAAACGCTGCCGCCCCTCCTGCCGCACGGATACCAGTTGAGCGTCGGCCAGCAGTTTTAAGTGATGGCTCACAGTGGGCTGGTTCACTTTGCCGTCCAGTTTTTCCACCACTTCATTCACACTCAGCGACACACAGCACAGGCATTTCATAATCTCCTGCCGTGTTTCGTCGGCCAGTAATTTGGCAAATTCTACGGAATCAATACTCATACCCACTATTATATTGATGGCTGTCGATGTGTCAAGAGGGTCGTTGGTTACATTCTAAAATTTGTTAGAATAGCAGCAAAACGAGGCGCGTTATGCAGGACACAGAATTTTGCTCGGTTGAACTGGATGCGGACGACCTCTCGCCGGACAGCCCCAAACCCAGCAATGAACAACTGGCAAAAATACTCTCTGAGGCCATTATTGAAACGATCACCACCTATAAATTAGACGGCTGGCGGCTGGTCAACATGGATTTTAAGGGGGGGCATGTCACCATCAATTTTACCCGCCCCCTGAAATCCAGTTGATAGGCTCAACTGTTGAATTACACCAGACCCTGATTGCTAGAAAATAGCAGCGAACACTACGTGCCATCAGGATTTTCCTGAGAGTGAGCGCTCCCATGCTAACCGCACTGCCCCACGAAGTTCTTAAATAGGACATGGACAGTAGTATCACTGTCAGTTAGTGGTAAATGTTAAAAATTGTAATCAAAGGTCACTTTGCTGAAAGTACAATACGTATATATAGAATGAAAGCTCAATAGTATGATGACAATTATCAAACTTAGATGTTTTGTTTTATTCTTGAGCATATGTTTTCTTTATCTTAATAGTATAACCTTTTCACAAGTATTTACTTGAGTTATCGGGAGCAAAAACCTACCTTGATTGCCAGAAGATATTAGCAAAGGCTAAACCAAGAAGCGATGCCAGGACCTTCCGCGAACGGTGTTTTAACAAGGCATGTTGGGCGATGTCACCGTAACCTTGCGCCAACAGACAATCATAGGTACACTGAGGATAATCCAATACCGAAAGCGATGATGAGGACAGCACCTCGCGGAATCGGACGCCAGAGAAGTGGGGTCACTGGCTGCAAGCCCCACCCGTCACGCACAAGAGGACACCACCCTCGGAGCCGGGCAGAGGAAATGCTGCCCCGGTGCGCCCGTTACCCGCAAACACGAGTGGTATAACACACCTTCTGGTGTGCTGTACAAAATGGGTGGAACCGCGTGAGCTTCAGGCTCGCGTCCCATGCGGGGCGGGGGCTTTTTTGTTTTAAAGCACTCGCAGAGTCAGAAAGGTTTCCAAACATGAGTACCCTTGCCGAACGTCATATTCCGTCGGGATATGACCCAATGTTATATAGGATTCGCCATTCCGCCGCGCATGTGATGGCGCAGGCGGTGTTAGAAATGTTCCCGGATGCACGTATCGCTATTGGCCCTCCCATTGACGAAGGCTTTTACTACGATTTTGACCTGCCGCGTCCCCTGACACCGGATGATTTAACGCAGATTGAAAACCGGATGCACGAAATTATCCGGGGAAATTTTTCCTTTTCATGCCGTGTGGTGTCTATGGATGAAGCCCGCGCCCTGTTCGCCGAACAGCCCTATAAACTGGAACTGATTCAGGGGTTGGCAGGCGATGAGATTACTGTCTATACCCAGGATACGTTTACCGATTTGTGTCGAGGCCCGCATGTGGGGCATACAGGGGAAATTAATCCAGCAGCTCTCAAATTGCTGAACGTAGCCGGCGCGTACTGGCGCGGAGATGAAAACCAGCCGATGTTGCAGCGCATTTATGGCACGGCCTGGCGCACCGCCGAAGAACTGGAAGATTATCTCTGGCGGCTGGAAGAAGCCCACAAACGGGATCATCGGGTGCTGGGCAAAAAACTGGATTTGTTCAGCGTGAATGACGAAATCGGTGCAGGGCTGATTTTGTGGCATCCCAAAGGCGGCATTATGCGAAAAATCGTGGAGGACTTCTGGGGCAGCGAACACGAACGCGGCGGTTACGATTTTGTGTATACACCGCATATCGGCAAAGCGCAGCTCTGGGAAACCAGCGGGCATCTCGATTTTTACGCTGAGAATATGTATGCGCCGATGGATATTGATGGACAGGATTATTATCTCAAACCGATGAACTGCCCCTTCCATGTGCATATTTTTAAGAGCCAGACACGCTCCTACCGCGATTTGCCCCTGCGATTCGCGGAAAAAGGCACAGTCTATCGGTATGAACGCAGTGGTGTTTTGCACGGGCTGCTGCGGGTGCGCGGCTTTACTCAGGACGACGCACATCACTTCTGCCGCCCCGACCAGATGCCCGCCGAAATTGATTTTGCGGTCAATTTTTCGGTAAGTATGCTCCGCGCCTTTGGCTTTACGGATTTTCAAGCCTATCTCAGTACCCGACCGGAACATTACGTGGGCGATTTAGCACAGTGGGCAGTATCGGAGAAAGCGCTGGAAGAAACACTCAATCGAGTCGGCCTCCCCTATGCAATTGATGCGGGCGGCGGTGCATTTTACGGCCCGAAAATTGACATCAAAGTGAAGGATTTGTTGGGGCGCGAGTGGCAGCTTTCCACAATTCAGTTTGATTTTAATCTGCCGGAACGGTTTGAATTAGCTTATATCGGGGATGATGGTCAGCCGCACCGCCCGTATATGGTGCATCGGGCGCTGCTGGGCAGCATGGAGCGCTTTTTTGGGGTGCTGATTGAACACTACGGCGGCGCGTTTCCGGTCTGGATAGCGCCCGTGCAGGCGGTTCTGATACCCGTAACGGATGAAGTGCTGCCCTATGTTGACCAGGTAGCGGTAAGGCTCAAAAAAGCAGGAATCCGGACGCAGGTGGATGACAGCAGCAATCGTATGAACAACAAAATCCGCATTGCTCAGGAACAAAAAATCCCCTATATGCTGGTTATCGGGAAAAAAGAAGCGGCGGAAGGTACGGTTTCCGTCCGGTTGCGGACCGAGGAAAATCTAGGGGCGATGAATCTGGAAGCCTTTGTTGCCCGCATCATGAATGTGATTGAGGCCAAAGAGGGGCTGTAGTCAGGGCAAAAGTTCTAAAAAGGGACAATGTTTGGGGCGAAACATGCTGAAATCACGACGATCAAACGTACAGACACGGGTGATATTCAGTCGTTCGGACAGCGCCATAATGCAGCAGTCCACAAAATCCAGTTTCGCTCCATAATATGTCGCCATAATTTGACGCGCCCGCTTTAAATCTTCGAGTGTTACCGATACAAGAGGAGGACGTGCCGCCTCAAGAGTTTCCAGAAAAACAATCACGGCGCGTTCTCCTCCTTTACGATTAAACAGGTAGGTTGTTTCTGGCAAGATGACCTCTGGAATTAACTGCGGGCTGTCATCTACTTCAATAAATTCTCGTGCTTTTTTATGGCTATCAGCACGTACATTATAGAGTTCATACAGAAAACTACTATCAATCAGAATCCTGTTCAACGTCATCTCTTTTCATTCTGCGAAGAAGATAATCAGCATATTCGGTCTGCAAAATTTCCCTACTGTACTTGGAAATCTCACTACTATCGATAAAAAGCAAGTTTTCCTTTAAAGCTGCATCGGCCATCTGCCGCAAAGGACTTTTTGGGCGTTCAATTTGCCCTTCCTCCGATTTCAGATGGGGAACCCCCTCCGCATCAATAAACCAGAACTGCTCATCCAGCGCTTCATCAGTCATCGCCGCCCGTTCCTCATCCCCGACCTGCTGCCAGTAGGCTCTAGCACGGTCATAAATGCGCCGACGCACCGCTTTGACCCCCTGATTTTCATAATTGTCAATCAGAGATTCCAGCACTTCTACCGAAGTCCGATTCTCACGCTGAGCGATAGCTTCTAACTTTTGTATCAGATAGTCGGGCAGAGTCATGTTGGCCTCCTTCTCTTTTCCTATTATATCTGCACTCTTTCAGGAATCGCGTTAGACTTGGTGTTTGCACAAGCGATAAGAAAGCAGCTTCTATGACCATTACCCGCCCTCATGCAGACGAATACGCGCCGTATTATGCAGATTATGTGCAACGAGTCCCGGAAGGAGACATTTTTGATATTCTTGCGGAACAAATCCAGACCCTGCACTATCTCCTGACCCACCTATCCGAGGAGCAGGCCAATTTTCGACCCGCGCCGGACGAGTGGAGTATTAAAGAGGTGGTAGGACATCTCTGCGACTTTGAGCGTGTTTTTGCTTACCGGACTCTGTGCTTTTCTCGTCATGACCCAACTCCCCTGCCTTCTTTTGACCAGGAAGCCTACGTGAGGGAATCCAATTTTTCGGATCGGATGCTGGCCGATTTGATTCAGGAATTTGAATGGCTGCGGCGGGCGAATCTGCTGGCTTTCAAAAATTTCTCTGCGGAAACCGGCCTTAAACGTGGGACGGCCAGCAGTGCAGAAATTTCTGTCCGGTCGCTCATTTACATCATGGCCGGACATGTGTATCAACATCTGGACAGCCTGCAAAGGGAGTATCTACCGTCTGCAATTTCCCCCGAATCGCGTTAGACTCCCCCTTATAGAAAAGGGATTTTTGTATCATGACCATCCGAATAGCCAACGCCCCGGTGTCATGGGGAATTTTTGAATTTGAAGGTATTCAACCTAAATATCCTTATACCCAGGTATTAGATGAAATTGTGGAAACAGGACATACCGGACTGGAACTTGGCCCCTGGGGATACCTGCCCACCGAGCCGGACAAACTGCGCCCCGAACTGGAAAAACGTGGCCTACAACTGCTGTCCTCCTATGTTCCGGTGAAACTGGTTGATGAGGCGGCCCACGCTGTCGGAGAAGCCCATGCGCTGAAGGTTGGCAAACTGCTGGCAGCATTGGGCGCAAAATATATCGTGCTGGCAGATGATAACGGCACAGTGCCGGAACTGATTCAGCAGGCCGGACGGGTGCAGGGGTCGCGTCTATCGGCGGAGCAGTGGGATGTGTTTGCAAAAGGGGTGAATCGCATTGCCCGCAAAGTGCATGACGAACTGGGGTTGGAGGTCGTATTTCATCATCACTGCGCGGGATATGTCGAAACACCGGACGAAACCCGCGAATTGATGAAACGTGCTGACCCGCAGCTAGTCGGGCTGTGTCTGGATACGGGTCACTGGCATTATGCGGGCGGGGATGCGCTGCAAGCTGTTCATGAATACGGTGAACGGGTGCGCTACCTGCATCTCAAGGACTGCGACCCCAAAGTTCGGGAACGCTGCATCGCGCAAAAGCTGGATTATTTTCAGGCGACGGGTGCGGGCGTTTTTTGCGAACTTGGCAAAGGCGAAGTCGATTTCCCCGCTATTCTGGCAGCGATGGAAAATCTGGGGTATGACGGCTGGGCGATTGTAGAACAGGATGTGTTGGTGGATGACCCCGACGCCCCCAAGCAGAGCGCCCGCCGCAACCGGGATTACTTACGCTCGCTCGGATTTTAGGAGAGAACAATGTCAAAAGCAAAAATTGCTGTAGTTGGAACGGGCTGGTGGTCAACAACGGCTCATCTGCCCGCCTTGAAACAAAATCCGCGTGCCGAAATCGTGCTGGTGGATACGAATCCACAGGCGCTTGAGGCTGCCGGAAAAAAATATGAAATTCCCGCGCAGTATACCCGCCTGACAGATGCGCTCAACGACCATCAGGATATTATGGGGGCGGTGATTGCCGTACCTCATGCTGCCCATCATCTGGCGGCCAAAGAAGCCCTCATGAACAGCCTCCATATTCTGCTCGAAAAACCGATGACACTTTACGCCTGGGAAGCAAAAGAACTGGTCGAAACCGCAAAAGCCTACAGTCGGGAAATTATGATGGGCTACACCTTCCCCTATCTTGACCCCATGCAGCAGGCCAAAAAATGGGTGGATGAAGGGCTGCTGGGGGATATTGAGTACATCACATGCAGTATGTCGTCTATGACCATCGAATTTTTGCGCGGCAAGCCGGAAGAATATCGTCAGGTCATGGGCTATCCCGTGACCGGCCCCACTGATGGCACCTATAGCGACCCACAGATAGCAGGCGGCGGGCAGGCGCACCTCCAGATTACCCATTCCGCCGCCATGATGTTTCACTTCACGGAAAGCCAGAATCTACGGGCGGAAGTGGTGGCCGCTTTTATGAATACGCTGGATGCCAGAGTCGATGTGGTAGATGCCTTCGCGGTACGGATGAATAACGGGGCGCTGGCAACCGTCGGCAGCACGGGCAACATTGGCAAAGGCGACGGCGGCATTGTGGAGGTGCATTTACATGGCAGCAAAGGCCGTTTGCTGGCGGACGCGATTTCCGGCGCGGTGCATTTACGGCTGCACAACGGCCGGGAGGAAAAAATCGCACCGACCTACCCGCCGTACCCGGGGCAGATACCAGCTCATAAATTTGTGGAACTGCTGCTCGATAAAGCCGATAATCCCTTCCCTGGCGAAACCAACGGCCTGTACACGGTAGAACTGCTGGACGCGGCCTACCGTTCCGCCGCACAAAATGGGCAGCCGTTCCGGGTGGAGTCGTTGTATTTGTAACGAAAATTTTTCCGTAGGGGCGGGGACAAGGACGGATGTCCGATACCCGCCCGCCATTCAGGGTATAAAAAAGGGCAGGCATCGCTTTCGTTTGTTCCTGCCCCTACACCAATCTGCATACCCGCAGAGGTGGGGACATTATCCCTGTGCAGGTTCGCGCATACTCGTAGGATCAGCAGCCCGCAGTTCAACGACGAAGTATCCTACAAGGCCGGGGAATCCAATCAACAGGGCGGAAAACCCAATAACGATAGGCAGGGACAGAATCGACAGCAGGACACCGCCAACGATACCTCCAAGAGGGCTGGTAGCCTGCATAAAGGTTCTCAGAAGCGAAAAGGTTCGTCCGCGCAGGGCTTCAGGAATAACCCTCATCCGTAACGTTTGCGCCCAGATGGTCAGAGGGGCGCTGAATGCCCCAAAAAGCATGAGGCTGACCACCGCCATGGGAACGGTCATGCTGGGCAGGAGAATCAGTAATGCGACACCAGAGAATCCCTGACTGAGACAAATAAGCAGGCCAAGAGGCAGCCTAAACCGGACAGCGCCGGAAAAAAGCGCACTGATGACCTCCCCGACTGCGATCATACCCAGCAAAAAGCCGTAGAGTCCTGAGCCGCCGTTCAACTGCTTATCGGCGAAGATAGGGAGGTAAACCAGCATCACACCCAGCCCTAGATTAAATATCATAAACATGAGGGTGGTACTCAGCAAAATGGGATTCCGCAGCAGCAGGCGGAAAGCATCCTGATAGGAGGAGGCGGCCTGTCGACGTTCGGGTGGAGGAGTTATTTTCATGGTTGATAGGGCGGCGGCAAAGAAAAAGTAGGAAAGGGCATCCAGTCCTACCAGATAAGGGGCATCAATGATATTTAATAAAATGCCAGCAATTAAGGGGCCAGCGATTCCACTCAGCGTATAGCCTAAGGTTTCCAGCGCATTGGCCGTGATGAGCATTTCTTGAGGCACAAGGCTGGGAACAAGCGACGGGCTGCCAGCCAGCGAAATCATCATGAAACTGCCATACACCAGGACAATAACGTAGATATGCCATAATTCTAACTGCCCGACAGCGTAGAGCAGCGGCATTAAGCCCATCGCTATACCCCGTATGGTATTATCCATAATCATCAGGTTACGCCGATTGAAACGATCCAGCAGCGCACCCGCCACAAAACCACCTATTAAGACAGGCGCGGTATAAGCGAACATGAGCAGCCCCAGCGCACGCGCTGATTGGGTGGTTTCGTACACATACCAGGTGAGCGCTACCCGCGAAACCGCGTCGCCCATCACCGAAAATACAAACCCCAGCCAGAAGTTCCGAAATGCCGTATTCCGAAAAATAGCCATATAAGGATTTTTCATTGGCTTTGCACCCGGGGTAGGGTTTCATGTTGAATGAGCCATTTTTTGCGAATAAGGCCGCCGCCGTATCCCCTTAAATCGCCGTTCGCACCGATGACCCGATGGCAGGGGATGAGGATAGCAAGCGGATTGGCACGGTTCGCCTGAGCCACTGCCCGCACACTGGACGGTTTTCCAAGTGCGGTAGCAACTTCAGCATACGACCGGATTTCTCCAAAGGGGATTTTTTTAAGGGCATCCCAGACCAGCCTTTGAAACGGCGTCCCAACCGGCGCGATAGGCGTGGTAAAATCTTTTAACTGCCCTGCAAAGTAACGCTGTAATTCTTCCTCAACTTGTTGAATGGGGCGGGGACGCCCCGGAATGATGGTGGCTTTTACTTTTGCGCTAAGACGCTCAATCTCTTGTGGTAAACCCTGCCGATCTGCAAATTCCAGCAAATACAGGGAGTCTTCACTGGCAATAGCCATCATTAATCCCAACCGGGTATCGAACCATGCCGCTTCAAGCACACCGTTTTGCCCTGCAAAAGCCGGAGCAGTACCGACAATGCGTGAGAAGGCTTCCCTAAAACCACTGCCTGACTCGTAACCCGCAGTCAGTTGGGCATCAATCACTGATTCACCCTGTGTAATCTGTTTTAGTGCCAGTCCAATACGACGCGCTCGTACATATTCGGTAAAGGTCATCCTGAAGCGTTTTTTGAATTGACGGCGGGCTGTCGAAGGGTCAATACACAATTCCTGCAGGTCATTACTCCGCCACTTTTTTTCAGGGTATGCCTCCACTGCCTCAATCAGTTTCTGGATGAATTTGGGTTCTTCTGCTGAAAGCGGGCGACAGCGTTTGCAAGGGCGGAATCCCGCATATAACGCCTGTTGTGCTGTTTCAAAAAACGTGCAGTTCTCAAATTTTGGTTTTCTTGCCGGACAGGTCGGGCGGCAAAACACGCGCGTGGTTTTTACCCCCACATAAAAAACACCTTCGTATTCGGGCTTCCTGGCGATTAAAGCCTGATAGTATTCAGTCGTCATCATGGCTCTCAGAACTATTGCTACCCTCAGGATAGCAGGAAGTTAAGATAACCACCGCCGAAATTCAGGCACTAATTTTGAGGCGGAGGCGCTTGTTACGGCAAAGTAAAATGTGCGGGTAGCATGGACTCCATACAGGCAGGGTTGGGGGAAGTTGTGGGGTCGTCTAAAAAGGTCAGCGTCATAATCATCGGACATTCATCGGAAGCAAAAACGCTGTGACCGAGTCCGCGAAATTCATAAAAATAACTCTGGCTCAGGGTTTCAGCCGCCAGCCTTCCCCAATCCGGCGGCGTAATCGGATCATATTCGCCCGCCAGAATTAGAGTCGGAATGTCGCTGACCACGGCCTCATTTTCAACTAGCTCCGGTTCGGCGCTCTGCCACAGGTCACAGATGCGGAACATGGGTTTGCCAAACACCGCGTTCCGATTAAAAAACACCTCAATATCAGGATAATCGGCGGCAGGATACTGGCTGAACGGCACTTCCTCATTACACTGTAAGGCATAATACAGCCCCGCGCTGAATGAAATGGCCGACTCTGGTGATTGCAGCCCAAACAGCGTTTCATAATCACCCACCTGACTCGCATAAATCCGGCGCGGCAAATCGGGAATCAGGCGCGAATCGTACAGCGCGCTAAAAATCGTGTTGACCAGACGGTAGCCATCGATCCATGCCTTAAACGACTGATTTCTGTGCGTCAGTGTTACTTCAGCAGGGGAGTCATTCAACTGGCGCACCTGCTCATAAAACACGGTTTCTAAATCGGGATAGTTGGTGCTGCACAGGCTGTCCGCCGCGCAGTTCTCAAACAGCACCTGCAAGGCGCGGGTCACATTGGCGGGAAATTCCCCATACAAATCTACCTGAAGCGGGTACGTCGAATCCAGAATCACGCTGCGGATTCCAGCAGGATAATCCCGCATGACGGTTAAGGCCAGCCGCGTTCCGTAAGAAGTGCTGTAAATATTCCACTGCTCGTATCCCAATACCTGCCGCAGCGTTTCCACATCGGCGGCGCTGGCAGCGCTGGTATAGCGGGTTAAATCGATTCCCTCCGCCAGCAGGCGGTCATGGCAGGCAAAAATCCCTTCCGCGCCGCCGTTTTCTATTTCGGGGCAGTGGAGGGCAGGTTCAGAAAACCCCGTGCCGCGCTGGTCAAAAATAATTAAATCCCGCCGCAGCAGCAGGGGTGCGTAGACATCATCAAAGACGTAAGGCACGGCGGAAAGTGGGCTGAATCCGGGGCCGCCTTCCAGATACACAATCGGGTCGGGGGCGGGGTTGGGATGGCTGGTGCGGAAAATCGCCACATGCAGCCGCTGCCCATCCTCTGTATGGAAATCTCCACATTCTACACTGGCATAGGGCGGACTCTCAAAGCGGCAGGGGGTCGATTCATAAAAGGGAGTTTCCTGGGCGGAAGATGGGAAAGTAGGCAGCAGAAAGAGCAGCATCAGGATAATAGAAAGGACACGGCAGTGCCATGTCCCTACGAAAGGCATACCTGTCGCCTGAAACTTACTCAAAGCGCGGCCCCGACATCCTCTCAATGCAGGAGGCATCCGGTTCACGAAACGGGTCATCCAGAAACTGCATCATAATGCTCACCGGACAATCCGCCGCCACACTGACCCCATGCCCCATGCCTGGAAACAGATAAAAATGGCTGTTGGGCAGGGTTTCCTGGGTCATTTGTCCCCACGCGGGCGGCGTGATGGGGTCATATTCACCGGAAAGAATCAGCGCGGGAATATCACTCACTACTGGATCATTTTCAATCGGGTTAATGCCGTCTAACTGCCACGTTTTACACACGGTAAAAATCGCCTTGCCCAGATAGTAGCTGCGGGTGAAAAAATTCTGCACCTGCGGATGGTCATTTGCGCCTGCAACCACATCATCCGGCGAGCCAAAAGGCACTTCTTCCGAACACTGTACGGAATAATACATGCCCATGCTGTTGCTGCCGCCGCCGCCAATCGACTGCGCCCGCAGCCAGGCCAGTTCAGAATAATCACCGTTCCGCGCCTTGTAAATCACTGAAGGCAAAGTCGGAATCAGCATTTCGGAGTAAAACGAACGGAACAGCAGCCCGATTAAATCATCTCCCGTGACCAGCACCTCATACCCATCGTGATAATAATCATCCAATTCCACCAGCACGGGTTCGCGGTTCAACTGCTCCACCAGTTTAAAAAACACCGCTTCCAAATTGGGATACCGCGAATTACAGTCCGGGTCATTGGCACAGCCTGCGAACAGGGTATCCATTGAACGGTGCATATTGGCAGGGGTTTCAATATATAAATTGACCTGCAAGGGATAGGTCGAATCGAGAATCGCGCTGCGGACGCCTGTCGGATAATCCCGCATGACGGTTAAAGCCAGCCGCGTCCCATATGAAATGCCAAACAGATTCCATGGTTCATAACCCAGAAGCTGACGCAGGGTTTCTACGTCCGCCGCACTCTGAGCGCTGTTAAATGCACTCAGGTTAATGCCCTGTTCCACCAGACGGTCATGGCAGGCAAAAACGGCTTCCAGATTGGCAGAAACATCTTCTGAAGGCAGCAAAAACTGGTCAATCGTATCGTAACCGACATCAAACAGTTCCGGACAGCCTAGATAGGGCTGCGAATACCCTGTGCCGCGCTGGTCAAACACCACAAAATCACGTTGGTCCAAAAAGGGTTCAACCAGAAAATCATACGCATACCCGACGGTTTCCAGCGCACTTCCACCCGGACCGCCTTCCAGATAAATCACTGGATCAGGTTCAGGAGAAGCGCTGGTGCTGCGGAACACAGCTACATGCAGTCTGACCGTATTTCCTTCCGGCTGGCGATGGTCTTCCGGCACAATTAAATATCCGCACTCCGCCTGCACATCGGACGGCACATAAAAGCGGCAGACGGCTTCCTCATATCGCGGCACACTATCATTATCCTGTGCCGCCGAAGCCGCAGGCGTCACTGCCTTTTCTGCGGATACAAAATTCGCCCCCAGAATCACCACCAGCAGGGAAAACAGTCTGATAAGACGCATAGCAACCGTCCTGAACTATCCTTCTTCTTTGATTGTAGTACATTCTATGTTCGCACGTTGCTAAAAATTATAAAAATTAGGACTATAGTCCTCTTTCGAGCGAAGGTTCAGGGCGGCGAATCAAATCATAAGCGGCGGCCATTGTTGCCGCCAGTTCCCGCACAAAATACCAGCGCATTGTTTTGGGGTTATACCCGCGTTCGCGCTGGTCATCGGCGGCCACGCCTACCGCGTCAATGCCCAGTCCATCACACAGCATCAACGCGCGGTCTAAATGGAAGGCTTGAGTTACCAGCACCGCCGACTCAATCTCAAAGACTTCGCGGGCGCGGTAGCAGCTATCGTAGGTTCGCAGCCCCAGGGGGTCAAGAATTAGCGCTTCTTCCGGCAGCCCCAGACTCAGCGCGTAGCGGCGCATGGCGGCGGGTTCATCATACGATGTGCCTTCTTCGCGGTAGCCTGACAGCAGGAGGGTTTCAACTTTGCCCCGTTGATAAAGTTCCACGCCGGCGGCCACCCTATCCCGCAGCATGGGGCTGAGGCGGCCACTGGAATAAACCCGCGCTCCAAAGACAATGGCGACTGGCCTGGCGGGAACTTCTTCTGCTGAATAAATTAGCCTGCCAAACCGCCAATCTGTATAGACACGCAGTAAAAAAGGAAACGATAAAAGCACAAGGCAAAAAATACATATAAAAAGGAGGAGCATACGACGCCGTTTCATATACATTCAGTTTAGCAAAACGACATCCGATTGGTATTGAACGTTTAGGCTACGGCTTACAAACTTTTTCCAAAGTCACACCTTTTGGTAAGCGCATATCCTATGCTAATATCGCTGCTACAAATGAGTATTTTTTGATGACACGCTTAAAACTCAGCATCCAATGGAAACTGCTTTTTCCCTTTCTGGTGATAACGCTGGTCGTGCTGTTTGTGCTGCTGCCCTTCACCAATGCACGGGTAAAACATGTGCTGGAAAAAGACGCGGACCGCCAGCTTGCCGATACCGCGCAGGCGGCCAATGAACTGCTAGCACAGGCAGAAGCCGACGCCCTGCTGCGGGCAGGTTTTGTAGCGAACCTCTCCGAAGTGGAAATTGCCAGCGAACGCCCGACGGTGGATGCTTTCAGCCGAATCCTGCGCTCCCGCCGCATCACTTTGGAGGTGCAGGAACTCAGTTTTTATCTGACTGATTATAAAGCGGGGGGGATTCCCTTTTATTACGGCGGCGCATCCGTGAATGAACTGATTCGCACGCGGGAATATACCCAGGCTTTCCGTGACCGGATGATTCTGGAAACACTAACAACCGGAGAACCCCAAAGCGGAATCACCCTGACCGCCCGTTTTTCTCAGGCGCTTGCCACTGCTCCGGTAATTAACAACGGGCAGGTGAAGGGCGTGATTCTGGCGGCGATTTATATTAATGACAGGTTTATGCGGCCGCTTGCCGAAATCCTGAACGCAGATGTGGCGCTGGTCAAAGACCATACGATTATCACATCCACCATTGACCCCGCGACAGGTTATGAACAGGTTATCGGGAGGGAATCCGGCGCGGAAACCCTGCATGATGATTCCGGCCATCAGTACCGTCTGCTGGCGGCCCCCTTGATGATGCACGATGAGCAGCAGGGAACGATTCTGGTCAGCCGTTCTATTCATGATTCGCTGGAAGTGCAGGACAACGTACAGATGATTCTGTACACGTTCGCAACAGTGATTATCCTGATGAGTTCTGCATTTGGCGTGGGTATCTTTTTTCTTGCCCGTTCTGTCAAACATATTACCCGTGCTACCCATCGTATCAGCGCGGGCGATTTGGAACAGCGTGTGCCAACCACCGTTTACATCATCAGGGACGAAATTACCGAACTCAGCGAAAATTTTAATCTCATGGCGCTGCGGCTGAACGATCTGTATGAGAATCTCGAACGGCGCGTAGAGGAACGCACCCGCGAATTACAGGCGGAACGGAATAAACTAAATGCTGCCCTGAATGAACTTTCCATTGCCCGGGATGAAGCGCTGGCGGCGAATCGGGCAAAAAGTGTTTTCCTTGCCAACATGAGTCATGAGCTTCGTACCCCTCTGAACGCCATTATCGGTTACAGCAGCCTGGTCCTGGGCGGCACTTACGGGCCAGTCACCGACCTGCAATCTGACCGCCTTAAACGGGTAGCGGATAATGGCAATCATCTGCTGAATCTGATTAACGATGTGCTGGATTTAAGCAAAATCGAAGCCGGAAAAATGGAGCTTTTTCTGGAAACCTTCGAGATCAAAAGTCTGCTGGAATCGGCAGTCGAATCGGCGCGGCCTCTGGCGCTTAAAAATGGCAACCGCATTGAAACTTACATCCCCGACTCGATTGGCAAAATGAAGGCCGACCTGACCAAAGTCCGCCAGATTCTGTTTAATCTGCTCAGTAACGCGGCCAAATTCACCGAACACGGCACGATTACCCTGACCGTTACAGAAGAAAATGTGCAGGACGAAAAATGGTTTACCTTTGAAGTGCGGGATACGGGCATCGGCATGAGCCGCGAAACGCAGGAACGTATTTTCACGGAATTTATTCAGGCGGATGCTTCCACCACCCGCAAATATGGCGGCACGGGACTCGGTTTAGCCATCAGCCGCCGCTTTTGTGAAATGATGGGCGGCAGTATTCAGGTTTCGAGCGAACCGGCTAAAGGGTCGGTGTTTACGGTACGTCTGCCTGCCAACGTGGTTCCGCCTAAAGAACGCACCCCCGAACCCGAACCCATGCCCATGCCCGCCCGCCCTGCTGTCTCACCCACAGGCGAAACCGTGCTGATTATTGATGATGATGCGACCGTGCGCGACCTGATGACCCAGTACCTGACGGAAGAAGGCTATCATGTGGTCACGACGGCCAGAGGGGAAGAAGGGCTGAAGCTGGCAAAAGACATTAAGCCCAACATCATTACGCTGGATGTGATGATGCCGGAAATGGACGGTTGGGGCGTGCTGGCGCTGCTCAAAGCCGACCCCGAACTGGCCGATATTCCCGTTATTATGCTCACCATCATTGATAACAAAAGTATGGGTTACGCGCTGGGGGCGTCAGAATATCTGACCAAACCAATTAATCCGGTGCGCCTGCGGGAAATCCTCAAAAAATACCTGAAACCGCCCTGCCCGATTCTGGTGGTGGAAGATGAAGAATCGATTCGCCTGATGATGGTCGATACTCTGAAAGCAGAAGGGTGGGAGGTCTACGAGGCGGAAAATGGGCGGGTCGCGCTGGAAAAAATGGAAAAACATCAGCCGGAACTGGTGATTCTTGACCTGATGATGCCGGAAATGGACGGGTTTGAATTTTTGGAACTCGCCCGTCGGCATGAGGAATGGCGTGATATTCCGGTGGTGGTGGTCACAGCCATGACGCTCACGCCGGAAGACCGTGCCTTTTTAAATGGGCAGGTGCAGCGCATTTTACAAAAAGGCGCGTATGACCGCGATACGCTGCTGAAGGAGATTTCCAAACAAATCCGCATCAGCGTCAGCAGCAAACCATCGGCTACTCCGTAACTCAGATTATAAACTTTTTTCCTTCAGGATATGGATGAATGAGGGAGTAGAAAAGCTCCCCACTATATCCCTAAAAACCAGTCACGATTGACGGTGATTTTTTCAATTTCAACTTTTTCCACTTTGACCCCTAAGCGGAGTTCTTTGAGTTTTTCAATAAGCTGTTCTCCATCAATTAAATCTATAGGGGTTGCTCCGTCTCGTGTGGCCTCTTTCATAGCATCTTTAGTGAAGTTCCCTGTAGTTATCAATAACCCTTTATCTGCCCGCCCAACCAGCGCACCCCGAAAATCACGTACCTGACTGGCCGAAACTGAACCCTGATAACGTTTGCATTGGAACAGAACATGGAAACTAAGCAATCCGCCTAAGCGCATAATCCCGCGTCCATCAATGCCCCCATCACCGCTTCGGCCTGTAACCTCAACCTGTATAAATCCCGCTTCTCTGAGAAGTCTTTGGATGAGCCGTTCAAATGCAGAAGCGTCCATTTGAAGCAGAACTTCTAATAGTTCCTCATGCCAATCTGTTTCAACATGATTTTCTTGAGATTTATCTTCTTCTGTTATCTGCTTTCCAAAACGTTGTTCATAAATAAACCTTTTGACGACTTTTGGATTTACTTTACCCTTTTCTCGTCCTTTATGCGTCAATGCCCAGACTCCACGACTTGAATTTTCGAGTATCCCATACTTTTTTAGATAGCTTCTTGCCCATGCAAGTTGATACTCGACTTCAGTTCGTGTTTCTTTATCAGGATCATGCAAAATTTCTAATTGGGTATTGGTAAGCCCCACAATTTCGGCAACTTTCGCGTTAATTTCTTCAATTGTGCCAGAGCCACCAAGTATTTTGAGTGCATCAATGACAGGATTCATAAACTCAGCATATGAAGGGATGTTTTCTTTTGTCATCTAATATTTGCCTCTGGGTTATAAGTCAGTTAGGGTTTATCCCAATCATTATATCCCTTCTAGTCGCCTAGTTATAATGGAAACTATGACGACTATTGCTGTGCTGCCTGCCGCTTATGTCCCCTGGAAAGGTTACTTTGACCACCTCCAGCAGGCGGATATTTGTTTTTTGGAGCCGGCCAGCACCGACACCCTCATTAAGACTCCCGATGGGCTGCAAAGGCTGGTCATTCCGGCGGAAAATTTCCAGGTGAAGGATTTCACCTGGGCAGCCGAACACTGGGAGGCGTTGGAGCAAAATTATGCCCGCGCTCCCCGCTTCCGTGATTATGCGTATATCATTTACTCCCTCTACCAGCAGATGAGTGAAAAATCGCTCAGCCGCATCAACTACATTTTTATCCAGACGATTTGTGATATTTTTGACATTCCGACTCGCTTTTTTCTGTTGGAAAGCCCTGAGAATCACCTTCTACAGATATGTCAGCAGGTGGGCGCGACTCATTTTCTGGCTGATCCTGCCTCCCCTTGCAACCCGCAACTATTTGCTGAAGCGGGGATTACGGTCCGGTTGATGGATTTTTCCGGTTATCCCGAATATAACCAGCTTTACCCGCCATTTCAGCATCAGGTGAGTATTCTGGATTTGCTTTTGACCGAAGGCATGGACTCTGCCCGTTATCTCAAACTTTCGTGGTGAAAAATTTCATGGCAGTCTATAATGGTATGCAGTCCACTGGAGAACACCCATGCTGACAACCGCAGCGCCCGACCTACTCGGCAGACGCTATCTTTTGCATGAGCGCATCGGCAGAGGGGGCATGGGCGAAGTCTACCGCGCTACCGACCGCCTGCATAACCAGCAGGTCGCTTTGAAGCGGGTACTGGCTTCGAGCGAGCTTATCCTGTCGAATACCATTTCCAGCACGATGGATTTTCGGGTCGCGCTGGCACAGGAATTTAAAATCCTGGCGTCGCTGCGCCATCCTCACATTATCAGCGTATTGGACTACGGTTTTGATGCGGAAAACCAGCCCTTCATCACGATGGAACTGCTGGAAGATGCCCGCACGATTATCGACGCGGGGCGTGACCTCAGCCTGCAAGAGCGCGTGGATATGCTTATTCAAGTTTTCCAGGCGCTGGCCTATTTGCATCGGCGTGGCATTTTGCACCGGGACATCAAACCCAGCAATTTGTTGCAAGCCGATGGCAAGGTCAAACTGCTGGATTTTGGTCTGTCGGTGGCACGCGGCGAAGTTTCCGATAGCGACGACATTACGGCTGGTACGCTGTCTTATATGGCGCCCGAAATCATTCAGGGGAAAGCACCCACTGAAGCATCTGATCTGTACGCACTTGGAGTCATTGCCTACGAACTGCTGACGGGCAAACATCCTTTTAAAAACACCAATGTGAATCAGATGGTGGATGATATTCTGCACACCCCGCCAGATTTTGAGCGTGTGAAACTGGACGACCGGATGGTGTTGGTGCTGGATAGACTGCTGCAAAAAGACCCCGCCCTGCGTTATGCCAGCGCCCATGAAGTGCTGGCCTTCTATGCCGAATCGACCAACCAGCCGACGGTGTTAGAAAATGAAGCCACCCGCGAAAGTTTTTTGCAGGCTGCCCGTTTTGTGGGGCGAGATACAGAATTAGAAATGCTGCTGAAGGCGCTGGCTCAGGCGCGGGACGGAAAAGGCAGCGCGTGGCTGATTGGGGGAGAAAGCGGCGTTGGAAAATCGCGCCTGCTGGATGAACTGCGGACTCATGCGCTGGTTGACCGGATGTTTGTACTGCGCGGGCAGGCCGTCAGTGAACGCGGGGTTCCCTATCAAATCTGGCGGTCGCCTTTGCGCTGGCTGGCGCTGCAAACCGACCTCACCGACCTGCAAATCAGTGTGTTAAAAGATTTGATTCCCGATATTGAAGCTCTGCTCGAACGCCGTGTGCCAGCCGCCCCAAAACTTGATTCGCAGGCCACACAGGAACGCCTTTTAGGGGTCATCGAAGATGTGTTTTTGCAGCAGGCACAGCCCGTACTGCTGATTCTGGAAGATTTACACTGGGTTGGCAGCGAAAGTTTAAAGGTGCTGGCGCACCTCAGCCGACATGCATCCTATTTGCCGCTGGTGCTGGTGGGCAGCTATCGAGATGATGAACGCCCCAAACTCCCCGAAGAATTACCGGATATGCAGCGAATCCGTCTGGAACGCCTTTCGGAATCTGCTATTGCCGACCTGAGTGAATCCATGCTTGGCAAAGATGGGCGCGACGAGCAAATTGTGGGGCTGCTGCACCGTGAATCGGAAGGCAACGTCTTTTTCCTGGTGGAAGTGGTGCGGGTGCTGGCGGAACGTGCCGGACGGCTGGAAAATATCGCTCATATCACCCTGCCGGAACGTGTGTTTGCAGGTGGGATGCAGCAGATTATCCAGCGCCGCATTGAGCATGTCCCGCCGGAAGCCCGTCCTCTGCTGCAAGTGGCCGTGCTGATTGGCCGTAAGGTGGATGTGCCGCTTTTAAAGGCTATCGTTCAGCGTTACGGTTATGCAGTGAATATGGAACAGTGGCTGTCCATGTGCGGGAACGCGGCGGTGCTGGATGTGCTGGATGAGCAGTGGCAGTTTGCCCACGATAAAATCCGCGAAGGGCTGCAAGCGCAGATGACCCCCAAAGAAAAAACCGCCCTTCACCAGCGAATCGCGGAAACGATAGAAGCGCTGCACGCGGAAAATCCCGTTTATACGGCGGCGCTGGCCTATCACTGGGACAATGCAGGCCATAAGGCGAAAGCCATTGAATTCCATGATAAAGCAGGCGAACAGGCCGTTACCAGCCACGCCAATCTGGAAGCCATCGGATTCCTGACCCGTGCGGCAGCGCTGGATAGTGAGCCGGAACGGACGCGACAGCTTCACCGCGAAAGCCTATTAGGACAGGCGTATCTGGGGGCAGGCCGCCTGCGCGAAAGCCGCACTCATCTGGAAAAAGCGCTGGCGCTGTTGGGGTATAAAGTGCCTGCCAGCAAAGGACGGTTGATTCTGGGGCTGCTGCGGCGTCTGGGGCAGCAGTTGTTTCATCGGATGGCGTTTGTGGTGCGTCGTGCCAGAAGTGATGCCAAACGCGAAAATCTGTTGCACGCGACCCGCCTGTACGAAAAAATCACGGAAATCTTTTTTTACAATTCGGAAATTCCTTCTACGATTTACTGCTCCCTCTGTACCCTGAATCTGGCCGAACGTGCCGGCCCCTCGGCGGAACTGGCCCGTTCGTATGCGAATCTGGCGGTGGTGGCCGGACTCGTGCGGCTGCGAAAGTTAGGGGATGTTTACAGCGAAAGCGCGGTACAAACGGCACAGATGGCGGGCGACCCCTCAACCCAATCCCGGGTGCTGTCGCGGGTGGGGCTGTATCACTGCGGGCTGGGACGCTGGGAACAGGCCGAAAAATACCTGAGCGATTCGATGCAAATTTCGGAGCAAATTGGCGACTACCGCCAGTGGGGAGAAGCCGCCGCGCTGAAACTCAATTTGCTGCATCTGACCGCCCGCTACCAGGAAAGTATCGACCTGTGCCATCAGATTGCCCGCCGCAGCGCCCGCACAGGGGATGTGCAGCAGCAGATGTGGGGCTTTAATTATCAGGCACAAAGTGTGCTGCGGATGAATCGGGTTGAAGAAGCCTATACCCTGCTGCGCCAGGCCGAACAACTCATTGAACATCATGTGAGTCTGATTACGTCCCGCATTATCAATCATGGGCTGCTGGCGCTGGCAACGCTGCGGCGTGGCAGTACCCAGGAAGCGCTGGCCTATGCAGCCCTAACGGCCCGCGAAATCACCGACTCCCGTTCCCCGAATGTGTTTAGCCTGCTGGAAGGCTATGCCTGCCCCGCCGAGGTGTATCTGGAATTGTGGGAAGGGAATGTTACCAGCGCCGAACGTGCCTGCAAAAGTATGTTCCGCTATGCGCGGCGTTTTCCTATCGGCCAGCCGCGTGCCTGGCTGCTGCAAGGGATTTTCCATCGGCTGCAAGGTGAGCTTTCCAAAGCGGAGGAAGCCTGGCAAAAAAGTCTGGAATTTGCCCGCCACTACCGGATGTCCTACGATGAAGGGCTGGCGCTGTATCATCTCGGGAAAAACGGCCACCCCGATTTTCTGCCGCAGGCGGCTGCAATTTTTGAGCAAATTCACGCGACTCATGAATTGCTATTGACCCACCGCGCCCTTGAGGACAAACGATATGCCTCCTGAAAAAAGCACCTTTGCGTATCCAAATAAGTTTGCCCGCATTTATCTGGAAGCGCTGGAATCCACTTTAGGGAAGGAAGGCTTCCATACCCTGCTGACTCTGGCGGATTTGGAGATTTTCACCCGTTTCCAGCCGCCGGATAATATGGAAAAAGGCTTCGATTTTGCCTACCTGACCGCGATTCAGGTGGCGCTGCGAAAAATGGATACCCCCGAACTGGCGCGACAGTCTGGCCGCGCTGCTTTCCAGCATGGGCTTCATGTATTCCGGGAACAGTTGGAATTAGATGAGCTTAAACATCTGCACGGGACGTTTGAGGAAAAACTGGATATTGCCCTCCCGATGATGGCCGAATTTTTTACCCGCTTTTCCGACCAGGTATCCAATGCCTACGCTTATGATGCAGAACGGTATATTTACACGCTGGAACGCTGCCCCCTGTGCTGGGGTCAGGAAAGTAATACAGCTTTTTGCCACACAGGACAGGGCTTGATTCAGGAAGCGCTGCGCTGGCTATCCGACGGGCGGGAATTTGAGGTCGAAATGGCACAGTGTATCGCGCTTGGCGACGATATGGGCAAGTATGTGATTTACAAAAATTCCTAGCGTGCTAAATCGCTGGTGGGGCGGGCAGCCTTTTCCATACGTTCATCGGCTTCTCGCAGCGCACGGTCAATTTCCTCTTGATGATCGTAATAATATGACCACGCCGCATGAATTTGAGCAGGGGTTAACTCATAATTTTCGCAAATCCGCGATATAGGCCACGCCGGGTCATCAATCAAAGTGGAAAGAAACGCAACTGTAATTCCTTTCCCTGCAACACGGGGTTTACCCGTCGAAGGTTCGGCTTCGATGTGTTCAATGAACAGGGTTCTTGGAATATCGGTCATGCTTTTACCCATATTGAGCATGATAGGTTTCAAAATCCTCATCACAGGTAATTATCACACGCCTATTTTCAGCAGCATAAACAAGAAGTATCAGTGAGAAAACTGATCACTGATTACCCTTCCGAAGGGGCGCTGCGGAACTGAAAAACAAAGGCTACCGAAAAGGCCACCGCCAGAAGCACTGCCGCCAGGACAATCCATAGCTGCTGTTTAATCATATCTTCCACCAGATAACCCCATTTGTCGCTGGCGAAGGTAGAGACCCCTAAAACCGCGCCTATCCAGATGAGGTTGCCGATGCTGGCCGCCAGCGAAAACCGCAGCACCGACAGCCGATTCACACCCGCCATAATAGACCCCAGCACCCGAATCGGGGAGATAGGCATAGCGTGCATGGCA
>CAZKZS010000037.1:0-8877 GCA_964557285.1 uncultured Anaerolineae bacterium
AGGGGAAGATTGGACGAATGACCCTGACCAGCGGGGTATTGTCCTCTCCAAAAAGACCGCCGATGAACTGGGGAAAAAAGCAGGGGATACCCTGACGGCTGTACAGGACGGCCAGCCCTACTCTATAAAGGTATTGGGCATCACCGATTTGCCGTTTGATGAACTGTTCGGGTTCATGCGCTGGCAGGATGTCGCAGCCATCCGAAATGGGGGGGAGGTAGACCAGCCACGTTCGCTGCTGCTGCAACTGCGTGACGAAAACACCACCGCCGCCGAAAACGATAAAATTATCGGCGACCTGCGCGAACTGCTGCTGAAAAATGGCATCACGGCGAACTTTGATAACCAGATTGCGTTCCGGGAAGATGATAATAAAACTATCCTCACGGTAGGGCTGCTGTTTAATATTGCGTCGCTGGTGATGGCTTCTATTGGGGCGATTGGGCTGCTGGTTTCGCTGTCCATCAGTGTGTTTGAACGCCAGCGCGAAATTGGTGTCATGCGGTCTGTGGGCGCGAACACCACCACCATCATCACCCAGTTTTTGACAGAAGGGGTGCTGGTGGGGGTAATTGCGTGGCTCATCGGTGTTCCCCTCAGTTACGGAATCAGCATGGTATTTAAGGAAGCGCTGCCCATTGATTTTGGGTTCAGCTATCCGCCTATCTGTCTGGTGTTGGGGCTGGTAGGGATGCTGGTGATTGCGTTTGTGGCAAGCATCTGGCCTTCGCTGGCGGCCTCCCGCAAAACCGTTTCCGATATTTTGCGTTATCAGTAGGATGGAGCAGTGAGCTAAAAATCCTTGATTGCCAGTCGCGCCAATCCCCCCTCCCTTACCCGCGTTCGCGTCGACAGTAGGGGCAGGAACAAGCGACCAAAGGGAGCGATGCCTGCCCCCTACGGAAAGGGCGGGTATCGGGCGTTCCGCCCTTGTCCCCGCCCCTACATTCATCTTCCGGCCCGCCCCTGAAATATGAATGGGGTGGGGACGAGCAAGCAAGGTCTAAAAATATATTTGCCGGGATTATTCAATCCAGTTTTTTGCCCGTTCTACCGCTTTGCGCCAGCCCGTCATCATGGACTGGCGCTGGTCGGCGGACATTTTCGGCTCAAAGGCACGGTCAAGTTTCCAGCGTTTCGCCAGTTCGTCCAGCGACGGATAAAAGCCCACTGCCAGCCCTGCCAGGTACGCCGCCCCTAACGCGGTGGTTTCGGTAACGGTAGGCCGTTCCACCGCTACCCCCAGCAAATCGGCCTGAATCTGCATGAGTAAATTGTTGGCGGCTGCCCCACCATCTACCCGCAGCGTTTCTAACTTCAGGCCGGAATCTTTATTCATCGCTTCAATCACGTCTGCCGACTGGAAAGCAATACTTTCCAGCGTCGCCCGCGCGAGATGGGCTTTGTTTGCGCCGCGCGTCAGCCCGACAATCGTGCCGCGTGCCTGAGAATCCCAGTGGGGCGCCCCGAGTCCGGTAAAAGCGGGGACAAAATACACGCCGTTTGTATCTGCTACGGATGCGGCCAGCCCTTCAATATCAGCAGCTTTCTGAATAAGGTTCATTTCATCCCGCAGCCACTGAACAGCCGCCCCCGCGATAAAAACACTGCCTTCCAGCGCGTAAGTGGTCGGGAGATTCTCCCCCAGTTTCCAGGCAATCGTCGTGAGCAGGCCACTGGCGGAGGATTGATGTTTTTCCCCCGTATTCATCAGCATAAAACAGCCTGTGCCATAGGTATTTTTTGCCATGCCCGGGGTCAGGCACATTTGCCCGAAGGTGGCCGCCTGCTGGTCGCCCGCGATTCCCGCAATCGGAATCACACTCTCGAACAGCGCCAGGTCGGTTTGCCCGTAAATCTGGCAGGAAGGATGCACTTCTGGCAGCAGAGACGGGGGAATATTTAATTTTGCCAGAATGTCCTCATCCCATTTTTGCTCATGAATGTTATACAGCAGGGTGCGGCTGGCATTAGAAACATCGGTCACATGCAGCGTCCCGCCACTTAATTTCCAGATGAGCCAGCTATCCACCGTGCCAAAAGCCAGTTCGCCCGCTTCCGCACGCTGACGCGCCCCCTCTACATGCTCCAATATCCAGCGAATTTTCGTGCCGGAAAAATAAGGGTCGGTCACGAGTCCGGTCTTTTCCCGAATCACCCGGTCAAAACCTTCTTCCCGAAGCTGGCGGCAGTCCTCCGCCGTGCGGCGACACTGCCAGACAATCGCGTTAAACACGGGCGCTCCGGTTTTCCTATCCCATAAAATAGTTGTTTCACGCTGGTTGGTAATGCCGATGGCAGCGACATCACTGGCTTTTGCGCCCGCTTTTTTTAATACTTCCTGTGCAACCGCGTACTGGGTGTTCCAGATGTCCATCGGGTCATGTTCAACCCATCCCGGCTGCGGGTAAATCTGCTGAAATTCCTGCTGAGCAGTATAGGCGGGCTGTCCCTGTTCATTAAATAAAATAGCGCGGGAACTGGTCGTTCCCTGATCTAAAGCGAGGATATATCGAGTCATTCTCTAATCCATCATTTCAATTCGCCTGATTCTGCCGTTTCGCCCCGCACAAGTCAAACCATATAATTAGCCCAGCATAGAAAGAAAATAGTGTGCGCTGGTCTTTTATCTGGCAGGAAACCGCCACGATTTTTTTACTCATTTACGGCATCAGCATCGCAGGCACAATCAATGGGCTGATTACCCCCACGCTGGAAATCCTGACCTTTGTTCTGCTGCTGCTGGCAGGGGCAGTATGGTTTTTGAGGGTGGGCAAAACTCCCCTGCCCGCTTTTGGGCTGCCCATGCTAGCTTACGGAGGGGCGCTGATGGCGGCGACTGTTTTTTCTACGGACTGGCGGCGCAGCCTGATTCAAATCGGGTATTGGGCGGCATTAACGGCGGCCTACCTGATGATAGCCACTATCTCACGCACACCCGAAGGACAGGCACGCTTAAAACGGGCGTATCTCCTGACCATGATTTTTTTGGTGGGCATGGGATTCTTCCAACTGCGAAATGTCACCGGCAGTATTCCCCGCCCGCCCAGTATTTTAGGCAACGCCAATCTGTTCGCTACCACCGTCATGATAGCGATTTTTATGGCAGTTCACGGGTTGAGAAGCAGCCGGAATCGGCGTATCCGTTTTTTGCTGGTGTTCAGCCTGATCGTGCTGGCTTTTCCTTTTGTTTTTACCGCGTCCCGCACCGTCTGGGTGTCAACGGCGGCGGGTCTGATGGTGTATGCGGGCTTCACCGCTTATCAGGAAAAACACCTGTTCCAGAATCGACGGGTGCGGATTGCGGCGGCAGGTGGCACGGTACTCATGCTGATGGCAGCCATCATTTTTTACTTTTTCGCCCGAAATCTGATTAGCGGCGCAACACACGGCACGCTTGAAACCCGTGAAAGCATCTGGCGGGCAGGCTGGGAAGCCTTTACAAACCGTCCTCTGGTCGGCAGGGGGCCGTTTACCTTTGGCCCATTTTTAGCCACCAGAGTCAGCACCCCGCCCGAATCGGCTCATGCCCATCCTCACAACATTTTTCTGTATGTGGCGGTAGAAGCCGGAATTTTAGGGCTGGCGGCGCTGGCGGCATTTATTTGGGCAGCCCTGAAGAAAATTCGGGGAAGCCCTCAGGCAGTCATCACCAGCACCTTTTTGACCGGACTCTTATTCAACAGCCTGCTGGATGCCCCATTTTTACCTTCCATGATGGTGCTGTATTTTCTGGTGTGGGCGATTTTAAATCCAGAACCAGCGATTCCAGCTCATCAAGAAAAAAAAATTTTTGCTGGCAGCCGTTGGCTTGTGCCTGCGCTGATTCTGCTGGCGGTAGGAATTGGCAGTTTGCAACTTCCGGCTGAATGGGCGGCGGAACGGGGCATTAACGCGGCCAAACGGCAGGAGTGGCGGGCGGCAGCAGGGCATTTTCAACAGGCCGCAGACCTTGACCCACATATCACGGCCTATTCCTTTCAAATGGCCTATGCGTATGGATGGGCGGGGATTCAGGGCGATGATTTATCGCTGGTGCGTGCTATTTATTACTATCAGGAAACCCTTAAAAAAGACCCGAACTATGCCGTTCACTGGGCAAATCTGGCGATTCTGGAAGCCTATGCAGGTAGACAGGAGCAGGCGTTCATCCATGCTCAGAAAGCAGCCGCGCTTGCACCTCAATATCGTCCGGTTAGCTCCCTGCCCCTTCGCCTGAGTGATTCCAGTTTTGAATTTGTCCCCCTGCCGGATGATGCCCGCATTACGGGCGAATATAGCTGGTATTTTTATCATGTGCCGGGAATAGAAACCCCACTCTATCCCCTGCCCTGATAAAAAAACGAGGCCGTGTGGCCTCGTCCTGCTGCATGTATAGGGAACTTATTTCACTGCGACGCCGCGCACCGGAATACGTACCGGTTCGGCTTCGGGGATTTTAGGCATTTTCAGCGAAAGCACACCATTTTCAAATTTGGCTTCCGCGTTCTGGACATCGATGGTATCCGGCAGCCGCAGCGAACGCTGGTATGAACCAGTGTAACGTTCGCGGTAGGTGTAGTTACCGGACTCGCGGGTTTCGTCCGATTTCACCTGCGCCGAAATGGTCAGGATGCCTTCTTTGATTTCAATGTTGACATCATCGGCGGAAACCCCCGGCAAGTCCATCCGAACTTCAATATGGTCTTCCTGATTCAGGACATCCAGCGCCGGAACACGGTTCGGACGCACATCCTCATTCCAGAAAGTTTCAAACCACTTATCCGTTGGTGCCCATCGTGTTAATCTCATGTCGTCCTCCTCAAAATTCCGTTTGTTGCCCTCATTATGCCGCAACACTATAAGAGAAATATCGGCACAGCATAAGAGGTGAATACAAATTTCATCAGAAAAATATCAATGAATATTTGAGTTGACACTCAAATGTTTTTGGACTAGGATAGAGTGAATACTTGAGCGAACATTCAAATGAAAGTCGACCCCACACTTCATCAACTCACTATTTTGTTCAGCGCTCTGGCTGACCCCACACGGGCAAAAATGCTGCTGCTGCTGCGCGAACAGGAAAAACGCAGTGGCGATCTGGCTGATGCGCTGTCTATGACTGCCTCCGCCGTTTCGCATCAACTGCGCTGGCTGCGCGAAAACAACGTCGTGACCGCCCGCAAAGTAGGCCGCGAAGTGTACTATCATCTTGCCGATGCCTGCATCCGTGAAATTATTGATGTGGCGCTGCGGCACATTCAGGAAGGAAAAAATCGTGATTGAACTCAATATTACGGGAATGGATTGTGCTGACTGCGCGGCCACACTGGAAAAAGGTGTTGGTCAGTTGGAAGGTGTACAGGGCTGCCGCGTCAATTACCTGACGGGGCAAATGCTCGTTGAAGGCCAAACCAACATTGAGACCATCACCAGACGGGTGCAGGCCCTTGGTTACGGCGTTGCAGATAAAAATGAAAAAAAGCCTCCGGTCAGCGAACGGCGCGGCGGAATAGCAGGATTTATCCAGTTTATGCTAGAACGTCCGAATACGACTTTTGCGCTGGTCGGGCTGGCCGGACTGGTCGTGAGTATGGCCTTGCTACTGCTGGAAATTTCCGAAACGGCTGCTCATCTTGTGCAAGCGGGTATTGTGGCGCTGGTTGGTTTTCCGATTATGCGGCGCGGGGTGCAGCAGTTTTTTTTCAGCCGCCGCGTGACCATCAATTTGCTGATGACGATTGCTACTATCGGCGCGGCAGCCATCGGTGAATGGAGTGAAGCCGCCACCGTCATTACCCTGTTTGCCATCGGCGAAGCGCTGGAAGGGTATTCCGCAGACCGCGCCCGCAATGCGCTGCACAGCCTGCTCACCCTTGCCCCTCAGGAAGCGCTGGTCATTCGCCCCTGTATGGACTGTGCGGGGCATATGGGCAAAGAGGGATATACAGGTGGGCCGTGTCCCTGGTGTGAGCCGCATGAACAACCTGTGCCTGTAGAAGCGGTTCAACCAGGCGAAACCATGCTCGTGCTGCCTGCCAGCCGAATCGCGCTGGACGGACGGGTGATTCAGGGGAGTTCTACCGTTGACCAGTCGCATATCACCGGAGAAAGTATTCCGGTTGCCAAAAATGCTGGGGATGAGGTGTACGCGGGCAGTGTAAACGGGGCAGCAGCGCTGCATGTGGAAGTCACCAGTTTAGCTCAAGACAGCACCTTAGCGCGGATTGTGCGGCTGGTGGAGGATGCCCAGGCGAAAAAATCCCCAACTGAACGTTTTGTTGACCGTTTTGCAGCTTATTACACGCCAGCAGTCATCGGGATTGCGATGCTGGTCGCGCTTGTTCCGCCTCTGCTATTGGGCGGGGTATTTGATACATGGTTATACCGGGCGCTGGCGCTGCTGGTGGTGGCCTGCCCGTGCGCGCTGGTCATCAGCACCCCTGTAACCGTAGTAAGCGCGATGGTGCGGGCGGCTAAACACGGTATCCTGATTAAAGGCGGCGCTTATCTGGAAGCCCTTGCCCGTATCCGTGCCATTGCATTTGACAAAACGGGGACACTGACGGAAGGCAAACCGCAGGTCATTGAAGTCAAAGCGCTGAACTGCACCGGAGAATCGGTCTGCCATCCCTGTGATGATATGCTTGGACTTGCCAGCGCGGTAGAACGCCAGTCCGAACATCCTATAGGGCGGGCGGTGGTACAGGCAGCCCAAAAACGCGGCGTGCTGGATCGATTCGCGCCAGCGCAGGAAGTGGCGGTGCTGGCCGGACGCGGCGTACAGGGGCAGGTGGCAGCCCACCCTGTCACGATTGGCAGCCACACCTGGTTTGACAGCCACTATCCCCACGAAGAAAAGCTATGTGAGGCGGTAGCGCACCATGAAAACGACGGAAAAACCGTCATGTTGATTGCCGACTCGGAGCAGGTGCTTGGTTTTATTACGGTTGCCGATACCCCCCGCGATTCAGCAAAACAGGCGCTTTCGCAGTTAGCCTACCTGCACAAAATTATGCTAACGGGCGATAACGCAACGGTAGCGGGAGTCATTGCACAACAGGTCGGCATTGATGAAGTCAGGGCGGAACTGCTGCCAGAAGAAAAAGTCCGTGCGGTGCGCCAGTTGGAAGCACAATATGGCACGGTAGCAATGGTCGGAGATGGAGTCAATGATGCGCCCGCGCTGGCCGCCGCTACGGTTGGGATAGCTATGGGCGGTGCGGGAACGGCTCAAGCGATGGAAACCGCCGATGTGGTGCTGATGTTGGACGATTTAACACAACTGCCTGCGGCTATTTCCATCAGTCAACAGGCAGCCCGCATCATCCGGCAGAATGTCGCGCTGAGTCTGCTTATTAAAGCCCTATTTTTGCTCCTGACCCTGCCCGGTCTAACAACGCTGTGGATGGCGGTGCTGGCCGATGTGGGCATGTCACTGCTGGTCACGTTTAATGGGATGCGGCTGCTGCGAAGGGATTAAACAAAATCATCCGGGAAGCGGCGTATAGGACGGGGCGAACGGCTGTGCATCACACGTAGAAATTCCTGCACTTCCGGTTTATCCGTCAGCCCAAGCTGCTCTACCTGGATTCTGAGCATTTGCCCCAGCAGATACTGCGCTTCACGTTCTAAGGGCAGGCGGTTGGGGTCGGCAAGGCGATAGGTTAGCTGCCGACAGACATGAATCGCCTGCTCCCGATTGAGATTTTCTTTCCCGGTAAACTCCATAAATCGAAGCATGTCCACTCTTATCCCTAACACTTTTCTAAATATAGGGACGTTTGCCGAAGGAGTCCAGTTTCTTTTATCGTTTTTTCATTTTTGGGGAGTTAGTCGTAAATGACTGTAAAAGTACCCTGCCCCCCTCTGCATACGCGGCAGTTTTTCAAGTATACAGAGGAGGATTTTTGCTGAAAATAAAAAACACTAAAAGCGCTATACTGGGGCAACTTCCTCTGAATAATTTAGAACGTATGTTCTAATTATAACAGGATAACGAGGAATCTGTCAAGCATCATACAAAAAACGGCGCGATGAAAATTCATCACGCCGCCGACTGGAGGAGCGCCGACGCTGATTTGCTGGTAGGACGATAAACAAAACAGCGTGTTTGAGCTTTAATGACCTCTTATCGGTTCTTAAAATTCTAAAACAAAACGCCAGCGTTTGTAAACAGGGAATTTCAGGTAGAAAGTGGCAGTTTGCAAACCACCCGAAAGCCGCGATTATCACTCTGGCGGTCAGGGTAGCTGCCGCCGCGATAGGTAGCGCGTGCCATTTTTGCATTTAAATCCCACGACCCACCCCGCAGCGCACGCGGCTGTTCCCCGCCAATATCCGTTACCTGCAATTGGTCGGGACGATTCAGACACCATTCCCACACATTGCCACTCATATCATGCACGCCGTAAGGGGATATGCCCTGTGGATACAGTCCTACCGCGCAGGTGCTGCCCAGGTCATAGGGGCCAGCGTTCCAGATAGTTTCGTTGATATTGGCGTAGCCACTGATGTATTCATTTCCCCAGGGGTACAAACGGCCATCCGTGCCGCGTGCTGCTTTTTCCCACTGCACTTCGGTGGGCAGGGTAATTTCAAAGGCAAACATGGCGCTTAACCATCGGCAAAACGCAACCGCGTCGTGCCAGCTAATCCGGTCACGGGGATAGTTCCCAATATGCCGGGTTCGGGTTCGCAGTTGGGGATGGTGGCGTACCAGGTCTTCCCACCAGACATCACTCTGAAAACCGTCCTCCGCTTCCAGAAACACCTGAAACTGAGCGCAGGTAATGGGATAGCGGGAAATATAAAACGTGGGCAGATTCACCTGCTGCCCCTCCTGAAAAATGAAGATGCCGCCAGCGATTTCTACCCAATCAATATCCGGCAGCC
>CAZKZS010000037.1:8887-23135 GCA_964557285.1 uncultured Anaerolineae bacterium
CCTTTACGCTGGTCGCCAATGAATCCCAGACAGCGCCCGCAGTCGGCACGTTCCGGCACGGTTAAAATATGTGGGCGTGTGACGACCAGTGTGAGCCAGTCGCGCAGCAGCGAAATAATTAGTTCATTGGTTAAATCCAGCTCAACATGATATAAATTTTGCTGTTCGGTGATTTTGGCAGCCAGCCAGACCGCCCACCACCGTGCATCCTCATCGGAAATATCCGCCGGAATTTTGCGCTCTAACAGCGCCATCAGCAGCCGCCACAATTCCGGTTCGCGTCCGGTTTCCACCAGCACATCACCCACCAGCGTACACGGTTCGCGCCAGACATGCGGCTGTTCCTGAATGTATCGACGTACCTGAGCAAAATCCAATTTTGCCAGATGAGAAGCCGCCAGATATTCCTGAAAACTCCGGTGGGCAAAGCGGAATACTTCGGTTTCAACATTTTGCCCCAGCGAGACAATAACTCCGGCGTTTTCGCTAAGGTAGGAATACAGGCCAAGAATATTACTGCCCTTTTGCCGTCCCAGTTTAAACAAATGGTGTTCCAGTTTGGCGCTTGGGATGTCCGGTGTGCCTGCCCGTTCGCCAAATTCGGCATGGATTTCATACGCCAGTTCCGCCAGTCGGTCATACAAATCGTCCGGCGAGGCCATACCAAGAAGTTCCTGTAAGGAAGGTGCGTCCGGTTTGGTCTGAGTCCAGCGCGTTAGCAGCAGTAAAATGCTCTGGCGGTAAAGCTCTCCCCGGCGGGTTGGCAGGCTGTCCTCCCCACTGCGAAGAAAAATAGTCGCCATGAGAGTCAGGAAAAGGGGACGGTCTTTGAGTTCAATCTCATCCGTTTTAAGCTGTTCGTTTAAGGCGCGTGCTTTAAAATCGGCTTCCCGTTCGCCTAAATCCGCCGCCTGATACAGTTTACGGGCTAACTCGATCCGATGCCGTTCCTCAAAGTCGGCAATATTGACCGACTCAAAACCGGGAAGCCGCCAGCCTTCATAAGCATAGGGGCGGCTGGTCACGATAATGCGGCTTTTGCGGTAGCGGCCATTTAAATCATTTGCCAGCGCCTGAAGCTGACGCTGACGATCTTTCAGACGGCCAAACGGATACGGCACTTCATCCAGCCCATCCAAAATCAGCACCGCGTACCCCTGTTCCAAATCCTGATGCAAATCATCGGCGTAACCCGCCAGTTCTTCCTCCTCCAAAAAAGCAGACCGGAGGTATGTCCAGAGCGTATTTTCATCGGGGTCACGGTCAATTGGCGGGAAGTGAGGCGAGTTCACAAAATGACGCAGTTCCACATACACCGGAGTCAGCGCCCCATGCGGCCAGTTCCCCAGATGTTTTAGGGCGTCGCTTTCCGGTTCTAACTGCATGGCGGCCAGCCGCAGCGCCAGATGCCGCACAAATGTACTTTTACCGCTTCCCGGCTGTCCCAGCACCACCAAGCGGTTGCACGCGGCCGCAATATCCTGCAAAGTCAGCACGTAAGCGTCGTGATGGATCCCGTTACGCCAGGTGGTGCTGGTATCGGTGGTCGTTAAATCCGGGAATTTTTCTCGCCCAAATTCAATTAAATCATCGAGTTGGGCAACCAGCGCTTCCAGAGGGGCAGTTTCGTAATGCAATTCCTCAGGGCGGAGGCGGATTCGACCTACATTGGTTTCTGTTGGGCGGAAGCGGCGGGCAGAACGGCGTTCAATCCACCAGTCTACCAATTTCCAGTTGTGGACAGCAATCGTGACACTCAATTCTGTTGGGCTTTCGACGTAGACTTTTTCAAGCAGCACGCCCCGCTGACTCGCGCTGGGGTTAATCTGGGCAAGGTCAAGAAAGCCAATACGCCGGATGAGCTTGGTCAGATAACGCTGGTGCAGCGCATAGGTCGGATGGGTGACGACCTGCCGCATATCGTGGCCTGTCACCCCCAACCCCTGACGCCTTAACGCGGCAAAAAGTTCGTTAAATTTGCGCTCCCAGACATCAAAACCCGGTTCGGTAAAGTCAATATACTGCAAATGC
Source organism: uncultured Anaerolineae bacterium (assembly GCA_964557285.1). Classification (GTDB taxonomy): domain Bacteria; phylum Chloroflexota; class Anaerolineae; order Aggregatilineales; family J027; genus SB15. Next base: position 10,919 of record CAZKZS010000037.1, read on the forward strand.
TCCACACCCACTAAGGGCAGAAATGTTTGGTCATCAAACGGCTCTAATTTCACCGGAAAAATGGGCTTACCGCGCTGTTTGGCACGCTGCACCTCATAACGCACGTAGTCAGACTCACACGCGGCAGGAGTCAGGGCAAGCACCACCACATCCGATTTTTCAATGCCTAAATCAATGGCCTGCTGCCAGTCCTGTCCGGCCTGAATATCATTTTTATCAAACCACAGGCGGTAATGGGCTGCCCGCAGCCGTTCTACAAAGGGGGGAATGGCGACTGTGCCGCGTTTGTAGGAAATAAACAGGGTTGGCATAGCTACTATTTCCGATAAAACCTTTTCTTATATTACTTCGCCGACCCCCAGACCTCAAAATAATCAGCGCCCGTTCTGGTTGGAATCGTGTACAGCAGCACCAACTCGCGGTTGGCTTCCCGTGCCGACTGGAAAAAAGCCTCCCGTCGCTGAAAAACGGTGTACGGCGGTGTATGCAAAATATACAGCGAGTCCTCCAGCGCGAAAAACGGCGCTAACCGTGCTGCGAATCCGGCGTCTGCTTCCGTCAACGATCCATAGCCAAAAACTTCATTGGGAACGATTCGGGATTCGGTCAGGGTTTCTGTGACGGGACCAATTCCCCAATCCAGCGCGGCTACCGGAGCATGAGGCGGCAGTTCTTGCATTTTTTCTACCAGTCGGTAAATTGCATCGGAATGTGTGCCTAGCCCACCTGTTTCGTGCAAGGTGTGATGATATTTCCATGTGCTGAGGGCATCCAGCGAAAAGATGAGCATGACCAGCACAACGCTTAGGCCCTTTAAAAAGACCCTGTAGCAGGGACACGGCAGTGCCGTGTCCATCCCCTCTTCTGCTTCATGTCCGTATTTCAATTTTAAATTGTATAAGCGTTGTAATGACAAAATAACTATGGACATCCCATCAGCCAGTGCCAGCAAGCCTACCGCGCCCATCATCACCATGAAGGGCAGAATCAGTGCAAAATGGGTATACCACAGGGCAGTAGAGGTAAAACTGCTCTGCGCGACCATGAGTATCACCATCAGCACCATAAACAGCCGCACGCCACGGTTTTCCGGTGTAAGGGCGGCTGCGACCAGACATGCTCCTGCTGCCAGAAACAGCCATGCCCGCGCCACTGGATTCGGAAACTGCCCGCCCAGTTCCCACATATGCCCGCTTTCAAAAACAAGCTGTGCCTGCTGGACTCTCTCCGTGAAATTCTCGCGCACGTTGCGGTTGTCCACCCCGTAATAACTCTGGTCAAAATTGCCAAAAATGTTATCCAGCGTGCCGCCGCTTTTCAGGTTATAAGCAATCAATGGGGTTAGCCCTAGAATCCCGCACACAATGGCTATCCCAATGCTGTGCCAGGAGGTGGTTACATCGGGACGAAGCGAAAAAGACCTTATCCAGCGCGGCAGATTCAGAAGCAGCCAGCTTACAAAAACCGCCCCCATAAACCAGATAAATAGTAGTTTGCCCCACAGCCCAACTCCCATCATAAAAGCGGCCAGCCATAAATGCCAGGCTTTTCCGCCCCGCCACCAGCGCACCATCAGCCACAGGGCAGCCAGCGCCAGAGTCTGCGTGTAGGACGTGACATACACGCCCTGCCGCGTCCAGAAAACTTGTGTTGGATGGACGGCCAACAGTAAAACTGTCAGGGCAGCCGCCCGTTTCCCCGCCAGACTCCACGCTGCACCAAAGGCCATCACCAGCGTGAGAATACCCGTGAAGATGGACAGGGTACGCAGACTTTCTACACTGACACCGCCTATCGAAAAGGCGATCCATGCCAGATAAACGTTCAGCGCCCCGATGTAATCCTGCACCATTAACGGCCAGGTGCGCCCGGCGAAAGTGAGTCCTGTATCCCGAAAAAGCACAGGCGGCAGCCCATTTTTAAGCTGCATCCCCATGAGCGCGGCTTCCTGCGCTTCGTCATGGTGCATCCCCGGCAGCTTAAGGTGATAAAAGGCCAGCCCACTATAAATCATGATGGCGATGAGGAGAGGTAGATAAAACCGTGTATGCATAGATGGAAAGTCTAGCCTGCCCAGCGCTGTACAACCAGAGTCAGATGAGGGTAGGTCAGGCGTTGGGGTGGGTCAGGCGAACGTGAGGCTGGCGTCATGGTCAATGCCGAAGGTTCTGGTAAGCTGGTCATCTTGCACGGGAAAGGAGATTTTTATCATGTGTGAAGCGCGGGTCATTTTTTCGACAGGCTCACTTTATATTTTTGATCTGGCCTATGTGTTTGAACTGGCCGCCGAAGCAGGGTATGACGGTATGGAAATCATGTGTGATGACCGTTACAGCACCCGCGACCCGAATTATCTTTCCCGACTCAGCAAGATGTATGACCTGCCGATTTTAACAGTTCATACCCCCTTCAGCCCGCGTTTAATGGGCTGGAACGGCGCGAATCATTGTGAAGTGGAACGGATTCTCTGCACTTTAAAACTGGCGGAACAGCTTGATGCGGAAAGTATGGTCGTGCATGTACCGCGTAAAATGGGCGCTGGCAGCCTTAAACTTGGCAGCAAAACCTGGAACTTTCCCTGGCAAACGCCTTTTCTTGGGGTCAAATACTGGATCGAACATGAATTACCGCAGGTGCAGCAGCAGACCCGGGTCAAAATTGCGCTGGAAAATATGCCGACCCGTCATGTGTTAGGGCGCGAAGTTGACCCCACCTGGTACAACGATATTGATACCTGGAGTCAGGTGCATGAATGGCTGACTCTGGATACCACTCATTGGGCAACCAAAAGCATCAGCCCGACTCTGGCTTATGAAGCGGCACAGGGACGCGTCTGGCATGTCCACTTGAGCAATTACGACGGCAAAGAACACCGCCTGCCGCACCGGGGACACCTGGATTTAGCCAACTTTTTACGCACGCTGGCCGAAGATGATTTTCAAGGCACGGTCAGCATTGAACTTGCGCCCGATGCGCTGGAATTTGATAACCCTGCCGCGCTGCGCCGCCACCTGTTGGACAGCCTGCATTTTTGCCGTCAGCATCTAGGCCAGTTGTGAAAAACAGATGTTAGAAAAAATTCATGCAAATTTGGGTTCTGCTGATTGACTCTGAAATTAAAGCCATGCTACCATGTAGACAGTTATCTGAAATCATCTAGTTCACGGAGTTCTTTACCATGATGTACTTACCGCGCGAAAAAGGTCAGGGCCTGGTTGAATATGCTCTGATCCTGGTACTGGTTGCCATTGTCGTTATTCTCATTCTCACCTTGCTCGGCCCGGCAATCGGAAATATCTTCTCCCGGATTGTCAATAGTCTCTAATCACTGCTATCATCCCTAACTGCCCCCGCCATTATGGTGGGGGTTTTTTATTTCTGGATAATTTCGAGCAGCGCCGCCTCATACGGCTGCAATCCGTAAGGTGATTCCGGTTCTTGCTGCTTCTCGAGGATTGCCCCAAGTTTGCCCGTCTGATAGGCTTCTACAACGGCAGGGTGAATATAATAATTGCGGCAAACGGCGGCCGTATTGCCCAACTGATGCGCAACTTCTTTCACCGCGCTGGTAATCTGTTTTTTTTGTTCAATGTCCTTCTCACAGATGGGCAGGTCACAAAACAGCGCTACCGCCAGCGCCGATGCTCCCCAGGTACGAAAATCTTTGGCCGTAAAATCTTCTCCGGTGATTTCACGCAGATACGCATTAACATCGGCCGACCCAATGGGGCGCGGGCTACCTTCCTCATCGTAATACTGGAATAAAATTTGCCCTGGAATCTCCTGGCAGGCTTTTACCGCTTTTGCCAGACGTTTATCCTGTAAATCTATGGCATGTTTAACGCCGCTTTTGCCCTTAAATTCAAAATGGATGGTTTTGCCTTCCACGGTGACGTGTTTATCGCGCATGGTGGTTAACCCGTAGGATTTATTCTGGCGGGCATATTCGCGGTTGCCGATCCGAATGAGAGTGAGTTCCAGCAGGCGCACCACCACCGCCAGCACCTTCTCCCGTGAGATTTCAGACTGCCGCAGGTGTGCATCGGTCACTTCGCGGATTTTAGGCAGCGCTTCCCCAAAGGCAACCATCCGGTCAAATTTATGGGTCGCGCTGACCTCTAACCAGCGAGGATGATAAATATATTGTTTGCGCCCCTTTTCGTCGCGTCCGGTGGCCTGAATATGCCCATCCGGGTCGGGGCAAATCCAGACTTCTGTCCACGCGGGCGGAATCGCCAGGCTTTCAAACCGGGCCCGCTTTTTCAGGTCATGGATGACCTTTCCATCAACATCGAGATAAGAAAAACCTTTGCCGTGCCGTTTACGCTGGATGCCGGGTTCACTGTCCAGAACGTAGTGCAAATCGGCGATTTTAGCGGCTTTTTGGGGGTCGAGTCGTGTCGCCATATTTTAATCATAAGGGACTCAGAAAAAATTGCGGCAAGGATTCATCAAGTTCTTAGCCTAGTCCTCCTTCCCAAGCCAGCCGTTGCAATAGATACAAAAATCTTCCAGATGGTCGTTTGGTGCGCCGCAGTGAGGGCAGGCGATAAACCCCTCCGGCAGACTGCCCGCCATTAAATCCCGGATACTGCGTTTCCCGCGAATTTTTTCCACAGGAAGATTAAATTCGATGAGCATTGCCAGGCACAGCAGCGCGACAGAAAACCCACACAGCCAGAATCCACTGGCAAGCTGTTCCGTATTGGCCTGCCAGAACCATACCGTACTGGCCGCCATAAAAATGACCAGCAGCCGGAGAAAAGAATCGTTGGAAAGCTGTAAGGTCATCACGCCCAACGCCCCGCGAATCCCAAAAAAAATCGCCAGCAGGGGAATCAAAATCAGCAGCATCCAGCTTGAAATATATAGAGACATCCGTCCGTAGGAGAAGAACAGCATGGCGGCCTCTCTGGAAAATCCATACGTCAGGGTTTGTAGGCCAGACCCATATTCGGTATGCCAGGGCATCGCCAGCGAGAGCAGCACACTTAGCGCTGCCGCAATTTCTAACTCATAGACCAATTTCCAGACCTGCTGCATTGGTGTATCCTGCCCCCAAAACTGCATTTTTCATGCGTGTCACATACGAGATTAATAAGGCATGTCGCACGAGATTCTGTTAATAAGAGGCTTAGCAGCTTGCAATTCGTCATCCTCCTGCTATGCTTTTAAATCGGCTATTTAAATAGCTCAAAGGAGAACACCCCTTGGTTAAACCAGTTACCCGCATCTCCGTGATGCCGAATCTCCCAGAGGAACTCAGCCGCTTACATGACTTAGCTTATAACCTTCGCTGGTCTTGGGATCATGCCACCGTCGCTCTCTTTCGCCGTTTAGATAACAACCTCTGGCTCGAAACTAATTATAACCCTGTCTGGATGTTGGGGCGTATTAGTCAGGAACGTTTGCAGGAAGTCAAAGACGACCCCTCGTTCATGGCAAGTCTTGACCGTGTGTGGAGTGATTACACCGCGTACATGACCAATCCTAAAACCTGGTATCGTAGTAATCATGGTCATTTTGATACCCCCTATATTGCTTATTTTAGTATGGAATTTGGCCTGACAGCCTGCTTTCGCAATTATTCCGGCGGCCTGGGGGTACTCTCCGGCGACCACCTGAAAAGCGCGAGCGACCTCGATTTACCCCTGGTGGGAGTCGGTTTATTGTATCAGGAAGGCTATTTTGAACAATACCTGAACGCAAGCGGCTACCAGCAGGAATCATACCCGATCAACGACTACCCGAATCTGCCCGTGCAGCCTGTCCTGAACGACAAGGGTGAACGGGTGGTGATTGAAGTTCCCCTGGCCGCCAAACCCTTAAAAGCGCTGGCCTGGAAGGTGCAGGTGGGGCGGGTGACGCTGTATCTGCTGGACGCCAACCACCCGGATAACCCGCTGGACATGCGTGACATTACGGATCGCCTGTATGGGGGCGACCGCCGCACCCGTATCCAGCAGGAAATTCTGCTTGGCATTGGGGGAATCCGGCTGTTGCGACAGTTGGGCATCGACCCCAAAGTTGTCCACATGAACGAAGGTCACAGCGCCTTCCTTGCGCTGGAACGTACCCGTATTCTGATGGAAGAAAATCCACAGCTTACTTTTGAAGAAGCCCGCAACATTATCGCCACGTCGATTGTGTACACGATTCACACGCCCGTTCCTGCGGGGCTGGAACGCTTCGGCTACGACCTGATTGATGAATACTTCCCCTGGATGTGGCAGGCGCTTGGCCTGACTCGTCCCCAGTTTCATGACTTAGGCCGTGAAAAAATGGGCGGGTATGACCTGTTTTCGCTGCCTGTGATGGCGCTGAAGTTTGCGACGCGCTCTAACGGGGTCAGTAAACTACATGGCGAAGTCTCCCGCGAGATGTGGCGCTGGATGTTTCCGCATGTGCCGGAAAATGAAGTACCTGTAGATGCCGTGACCAATGGGATTCATGTACAAACGTGGCTCAGCCAGGATTTTGCCAACCTCTACGACCGCTATCTCTCTCCTAGCTGGCGAGAAGACCCATCCGACCCGACGGTATGGCAGGATGTCAAAAAGATTCCCGACTCGGAACTCTGGCGCACGCACGAACGCCGCCGCGAACGGCTGGTATCGTATGCCCGTCAGAAGTTAAGAAAACAGCTTCAGGCACGCGGCGCACCGCCCGGCGAACTGGCCGAAGCGGAAGAAGTGCTGAATTCGGAAGCGCTGACGATTTGTTTTGCCCGCCGTTTTGCCACCTACAAACGTGCCACCCTGATTTTTAATGATCTGGAACGGCTCAAAAAGATGGTGAATCACCCGGACTGTCCGGTACAGTTTATTTTTGCCGGAAAAGCCCACCCCCATGACCTGCCGGGTAAGGAATTGATTCAACGGATTGTGCAGGTAGCCTCTATGCCGGAATTCCGCCATTCCATCGTGTTCCTTGAAAACTACGATATGAAAGTTGCCAGCTACATGCTGCAAGGGGCAGATGTCTGGTTGAATACTCCACGCCGTCCCAAAGAAGCAAGCGGCACTAGCGGCATGAAAGTGATTTACAACGGCGGCCTGAACGCCAGCATTTTAGATGGCTGGTGGGCGGAGGCTTATGAACCCGGGGTCGGCTGGGCGATTGGCGCGGGCGAAGTCTACCCGCCGGAACAATCCGATTTACAGGATGAAATTGAAACCAAAGCCTTTTATAACCTCCTGGAAAATGACATCATTCCTACCTTTTACGAACGTGGGCGTGACGGTCTGCCCCGCCAGTGGATTTCGATGATGAAAGAAAGCATTTCCAAACTGGCGGCTGTTTTCAGCACCCAGCGTATGGTACGGGAGTACGCGGTTGATTATTACCTGCCTGCCTACCGCCGCTACCATGAACTGACTGAACCCACTATTGAGTCGGGCATTCAGTACGCGGACTGGCTGCAAAATATCAAAGAAAAGTGGAACAAGATTAAAATTGTGTCGGTCAAAACCACCGGTGAGGACATGGTCGTGGGGGCAGAATTAGGCGTCGAAGCTGTGGTTGACCTCGGCGACCTGAAGCCGGAAGATGTTAAGGTACAGCTTTATTCTGGCCCGTTAACTTCTCGCGGGGAGATTACCAACGGAAAAGCCTACGACATGTCTGTAAGTAACAATTCCAAAGGCACCTATGTTTTTAAGGGCAGCCTGACGTATAAATCCAGTGGCGAACGCGGGATTTCGGTGCGGGTGCTGCCCAAACATACAGACCTGGCGAATCCCTTTATGACAGGATTAATCACCTGGGCAGACGACAGCGACTAGGGTAGGGGCGGGAATCAAAACCTGTTCTTCTCCTCCTTTAGTCTGATTTTGGGAACTTTAACCCCTGCCGCAGGGAACTAATGAGTGACAAAACAAGTTGGTCATATAGACCCAAAGGAGAACTACCATGTCACTCAAAAAGTTCAGCGTTCTGGCGGTATTATTTATCCTGACGGTGGTCGCCGTGATACCTGCGGCGGCTTCCCCTTCGGAAGCGCCCGTTTGTGTGCAGTATCATACGGTACAGCGTGGCGAAACCTTTTATCGCATTTCCCGCACCTACGGCCTGTCGATGGAACAGCTTCAGGCGATGAATGGCCTGGCAAATGTCAATCGGATTTACGCAGGCCAGAGTCTGTGTGTCAAGATGGACAACACCGATAACCCGACCAGCACTACGTACACGGTTCAGGCTGGCGATACCCTCTCAAAAATTGCGCGGCGTTTTGGCGTGAATGTGTCGGTGCTGGCGCAGGTGAATAACATCACCAATGCGAACCGTATTTACGTCGGCCAGGTGCTGAAAATCCCTGATGTCACCATTCAGTAAGGAATATAGGGGCGGGGACAAGGACGGTACGCCCGATACCCGCCCCCTACGGAAAGGGCAGGTGACGGGTCGCCAGCGACCCTTGACACCCTGCCCCTACACTAACCGCTAATCGCTAACTGCTAATGGCTAAAAGGGCAGGCATCGCTCACTGCGTTCGCTTGTTCCTGCCCCTACTACACGTGGGAATAAGGGTAAAAAAGCAAAACCCGCGCCCTACACAATTACGCTTCCTGCGACTCTGCCCGAATTTGAATCCGTCGTTTGCCCCCCACTGCCTGACTTTCCCGAAATTCCCGAATCCGTTCCCGCGCGGCGTTGGCTGCCCAGGTTAAATCCTGTTCCGGGTTGGTGCTTTCCGGCCCATGACCGGGAAACATCACTTTTAATTTCAGAGTCAGCAGACGTTCGATGCTGTTGACAAAATCTCCCGCGCTGCCGCTTTCCAGCATCGGGGTCAAAATTTCACCCCGCACAACGGTATCGCCGGTAAACATGAAATGCTCAAACGGCTCATAAATACAAATTGAGCCGGAGGTATGCCCCGGTGTGTGCAAAATTTTGAGTTTGTAATCACCTGTCCAGATGAGGTTGCGATTTTCCAGCCACCAGTGAACCGAAAAATCGTCCCCCACATGACCGGATTCTTTCATGTGTGTGACGTATTCATCCTGCAATTCGATTTTGGTGGCCGCGCTGCGGTGGGCGGCAATCATCGCTGTTCCTGCAAAATGCGGATTGCCACCGATGTGGTCAAAATGCTCATGGGTGTTAATCACCAGGTCAATGTCCTGCGGGCGTAATCCCAACTTCCGCAGTTCCTCTGTCAGATAATCGAATGAAGTATAAATGCCGGAATCAATCAGCACCGTTTTGAGGGTATCTTTAATCAGGTAGACATTACCGGAGGGCGGCGGCGGCATGATCCGCCAGATATTTTTTGCCAGTTCAACCGTTTTTCCATCGTCCGGTCGCTCGAAGTTCAGTTCATCTTTAATTTGGGGGCGCTGTGGAGCAGCCATCTTCAAAATTCTCCCATATCTATCAAAAGTCTAGCAAATTTCGGCTAGAATAGGCCGCAACACGAGGACACACAAAACATGATTGCAACGGACTTTGACGGGACTCTGACGGTTGGAGAAATGGGCAAAGCGACGGGAAGGTATTTGACTCAAAACGGTCATGGGATGGCCTACCGCCGTTTCATGTTCACGCAGCTTCCGGTGTACTGGCTGGCAAAAATGCGGGTGGTTAGCGTGCGTTTGTTTAAAAAACAGTGGGCTATGGGGATGCCAAAATTGTTGAAGGGATTTACGCTGGAACAGGTGAACGAGGTTTTTGAATGGGTCGTGGAAAATGAATTGTGGCCGCGCCGCCGTCAGGATGTGATTGCAGAATTGACTCACCATCAGCAGCAGGGCAGTCCGGTGGTCATTGTTTCCGGTGCATACCAGCCCCTGTTAGATGCTTTTGCCCGCCGCATGGGGGTTCAGGCGATAGGCACACCGCTTGAAGTTCACAATGGCTATGCAACTGGCAGGTTGGCCGCGCCACTCAATGTAGGCGAATATAAGGTCAAGCGTTTGCAGGAACTTCTGAATGGGCAACAATTAAAAATGGCCTATGGGGATACCCTGGACGATTTGCCGATGCTGATGATGAGCGAAACTCCCGTCGCGGTGCATCCGAATCGGGCGCTGGCGCGAGTCGCTCAAGAGAAGGGCTGGCGAATCATGGGAAATCTAACGCGGTAATTGAAGGAGAAACCAATGAGTCGACTCGTTGTTGTGCTGATCATCCTTATCCTGGCAGGGCTGGCCTGTTCCCTGTCATCCGACGAAGAAGCCGCTACTGCCGTGCCGATTATACGGACATCGACTCCGACCCTTATAGTGACACGGACTTTAAACGTCACTCCAACGGCAGGCATCACGTTGCAGCCCACCGCCGAACAATTCCGAACTGCTGTTCCTCCTGCTACCGTCACTAACTGCACCCCGCGCACCGACTGGGTACTTTATACGGTCAAAGCAGGGGATACACTGGGGGTAATCGCTCAAAATGTTGGCAGCACGATTACCGATTTAACCCGCGCCAACTGTCTGCCAAACCCGGACAGCATCGTCGTGGGGCAGCAGCTACGAGTGCCAAAACTGCCCGCTTCAACCCCTTCCGGCTCGACCACTACCGGCTCGACCACTACCGGATCAACGACCTCCGGCAGTACAACGAGTGGCACAGGCTCGACTACTTCCGGCAGCACCTCAAGCGGCACAGGTTCGACGACCACAGGCAGCACAACGGGCGGCGACACCTCTAAAGCGCCTAAATTAACTCAAAATCTGGCTGCCGCCCCTGTGATTACCCTTTCTGCCAGCGAAGTTGTTACCCTTCAGCCTTCGATTTCCTTAAATGTGGGGGTGGTCGAAAATGCGGATACGGTGAAATATTTTGCGTCGGATTCCGTCAATTTATCCGGTGCGGTGAATGTAGGAACGGATGTTGACCCCTTCGACGGCACAGCCATCACCTACACGTTTAACGAATTTGATTCGGTGCTGTATTTTTATGCCGAAGCCGCCAATGAATTTGGGACCACACGCGGCGCTGCATTGAAAATTACCTACAATCCCAACTATGACCCGAATCCAAATGACGACAACGATATTGTGCGAGCCGCGCCGTATATCGGTTTTGATGGCAGTTTGTATACCCTGCAAGAAGGGGCAACGGTCACGCTGTCATGGACTTCTGCGCCAACAAGCGCGACCCGCGTGGAATTTTATCTGACTCCCAATGGGGGTGGCACACCCTCCCTGCTTGGCACGGATACAAATCCAGCAGACGGGGCATCTATTTCATGGGCAGTTCCGCAAAATGTGTTAGGGACACTGAGCGCAACGGCCATTCAGGGCAGCGGAATTATCAAAAGCAGCCTGACTTCCAGCGTGTACTCGGAATAGGCTTGACGGAAAGGGGATTGTGTCTCTATAATCCCCTTATTGCGGGCGCTTAGCTCAGTTGGCTAGAGCATTCGGTTTACACCCGGGGGGTCGGGGGTTCGAGTCCCTCAGCGCCCACACACAACCCGTTCACACGAACGGGTTTTTGCTTAGATTACTGTGACGTGTAAGGGACGACCCGTTCACCCTCCAGAATTAATATCATGGGGCTGCCCTCATAGTTGTCCAATTCGTCCGGTTCAACAATCGCTATCTCCAAATCGCTCCGGCCTGTGACCTGCCGAATTCGATTCAGCCCGTGTATCAGGACTTTAAAATCGTGCATGACAAAAATGGAATACTCTACACGCTCATCAGGTTCGGGTGTTTCCAGCAGCAGGAGCGTTCCATTAGGTTCAATCTGATTCACGTAGGGTTTAATCTGGTCAACAAGGTCATTGGCTCTTTCGCCGTTATCGCGCATCAGCGCTGCTTTGGTCTGGATGGCAATAAAGTTGGATACCACTAGCGCCAGCAGGCCAACCCATAAGAGTTTTTGCGTACCAGGGGAGGAAGTTTCCATGAGAGTCCCCAGCCCAATACCCACTATCATGGCAATAAACGGCATAGCGTTATAAAGATAAAGCTCACTGATATGATTAATCATTGCCATCGGAAATAGGGCAATCAGGGCGCTTACCCCCAGCAGCAAAATAAAAAAACGGCGGGGAGAACGCCATAATCCGACTAAAACGCAAATCCCGAACAGACTGCTGACCACCGCCATGAGCGCCATCATTCCCCAAGCCCTTTCCTCAACCGCAGTAAAGGTCGTTACGCTGGAAATTGGGCTTGAAGCGGCATATAAAAACATGAGGATATTCATGGGAATATTGAGTCCCACGCGAAAATCGTAATCTTCACTTCCAAATTGGGGCTGC
>CAZKZS010000038.1:0-22714 GCA_964557285.1 uncultured Anaerolineae bacterium
GTGGCGGCCAGCGCCAGCGCGGGTCGGCCTTCGAGCTCCGTTTGTGCGGTGATGGCAGATTCAAAATGAGTTATATACGCATCGTCGTAGTACAGTCGGCGAGTCATCAGCACCCTCAAATTCTTGTGGCTGCTATAATAGCAGTTATGCGTTTTATTTTCCTCATCTTTGGCGGATTCCTGATCCTGAATACGCTGTTCATTACCCTGGCACGGCAGGCTGACCCACAGCCGCCCTGGATTAGTTTTGCTCATGACAGCAATTTGTATAAAGTGCGGCCGGATGGGAGTCATTTGCAGCAAATCACGTCCGGCTACCATGACGAAGGTTCTCATGCCTGGTCGCCGGATGGAAAATGGATTGCCTTTGCCTCTTATAGGCAGGGCGGCGGCATGGAAATTTACCGCATGAACCCGGATGGTAAAAATATCCGACGTTTAACCGATAACCCAACGGGCAGCAGTACACCTGCCTGGTCGCCGGATGGAAAATGGATTGTGTATGAAGGGCAGGTGGAGGGCAACTGGCAGCTTTTTAAAATTCCTGCCGATGGCAGCGCTGCTCCCGCCCCTTTAACAGATGCCGATAACGGGGCCGCCCTGCCCGCCTGGTCGCCGGATGGGGAATGGATAGCGTTTGTCACCCATCCCTTTCGGTTTGACCCGCGTGTCTATCTGCTGAAACCGGAAAGCAGCACTTACCGTCTGCTCTCCGCGCCCAACAGCAAATTGTATCTTCCCCGGTGGCATCCCGATGGCAGCCGGATGATATTTTCAGTCAATTTGCGTGAAGTGAATTCTACCCTTTACATACTGGACATTACCCCGCCAGAAAAAGGGCAGTTGTTTCCCACACCGTTAGACCATCAGGCCGACTTACTTTTTCCTTCGTGGTCGCCGGATGGGGAATGGATTAGCTTTGTGGCACGGTACAGCAGCACGGCTTCCCTGCACCGGATTCGCGCCGATGGTACAGATTTACAACGGGTGACAGACATTGACAACAATATCTGGTTTCCGGTCTGGTCGCCTATTGTTGACTTAAAATGGCAGTTTTTATATGGCACAGCCGCCGGATTCGGGTTATTTCTGGCGGGTGTCGTTGGGAGAAAAATAGATGCAGTACAGCGCGGATAAATGGCCTGTCATTGGGCATGAATGGGCAGTTGATTTGCTGACAACGGCGTTTAACCGGGGGCGCATCCGTCACGCCTATCTCATTACGGGACCGGTTTCAATTGGAAAAACAGCCTTTGCGCGGGCGATGGCGATGGTTTTTAACTGCACCTCTGAGGAGGAGCGTCCATGTGGGGTATGTCGCGCCTGTACCCTGATTGCAAAAGGCGGGCATCCCGACATAACGCTGATTGAGGCGGAACGAATCGGGGGAACTCTCAAAATCGACCAGATTCGGGATATGCAGCGCGTTCTGGCGCTGCGCCCCTACGAAGCCCGCTACCGGATAGCGATTTTACGCCGCTTCCATGAAGCCAATGCCGCCGCGCAAAATGCTCTGCTGAAAACGCTGGAAGAACCGCCCGCCAGTGTCAAGCTGATTCTAACGGCTGACGATGCGAGTTTGCTGCTGCCGACGATTCGCTCACGCTGCCAGCCCCTTCCCCTGAAACCGTTGTCGCTTGAGCAGGTTAAACATGCGCTGGAAAATGTGTGGGATACCCCCTCTGACCAGGCGGATTTACTGGCACACCTTTCCGGTGGACGCATCGGATGGGCAATTCGGGCGCGGCAGGATGAAAATACCCTTACCCTTCGTAACGAATCAATAGACCTGCTGGAAAATCTGATTTCCAGCCCGCGTCGGGTCCGGTTTGAACAGGCGGAACTCCTGGCAAAGGACAAAGATAAGCTCTATGAGGTGCTGCAACTCTGGCAGGCATACTGGCGGGATATGTTTTTGCTGGTGAATGGCACTTCAGGCTGGATAAGCAATATTGACCGTCAGGGATTCATGCAAGCGCTTCAAACCAAACTGCCGCCGGAAGCCTTTCAAAAAGCCCTGACTGCTACCCGCCGCACGATGACTTATATGGCTCGCAATGTGAATACACGGCTGGCAGTGGAAACGATGCTGCTGGACTATCCTTTTATCAAGGGCAGGCTGATATAAAAGGTTGACCCCTGATTTTCGCCGGGGCTGACAGCCCAGATGCGTCCGCGCTGGGCTTCAACCACTGCTTTAGCAATCGACAGTCCCAGCCCCATGCCACCATGCCTCCGCGTCATGTGGTCTTCCACCTGAAAAAAGGAATCAAAAATGCGTTCCAGATGTTCCTGCGGGATTCCCATGCCTTTATCATGCACGTAAATCCAGATTTCCTGATCGCGCATTTCGTAACCAAGCATAATCGGCGTTCGGGGAGGCGAAAATTTAATGGCGTTGTTCAGTACATTAGTCAGGGCAGACGGTATTGCAGGTTTAACTCTTTTGCTTTGGCGGTGGACTGCACTTCATGTAACGCGCCCATCATGAGTTCAGAAACCAGCATATCCTCGTTATCCAGTTCCGACTCGCCCACTTTCAGATACCGCAAATTCACCATGTCTTCAATAATCTGCTGCATTTTCATAGCGCTGTTCAGCACAGCATCAGCATGTTCGCTGGCTTCGCCCTGAGATTCTTCCTTCAAAAAAGAGGCATATCCTAAAATCACGCCCAGCGGGGTTCTTAGTTCATGGGAAGCTATTGAAATAAAGTCATTTTTAATTTTATCGACCTGGCTTAAGTCTTGATACGCCGTTCGCAGTTTGGCAACCAAACTGGCATTTTCAATGGCAACAGCCGCCTGAGATGCCAGAATTTCAAGATAGTGCTGGTCGTCAGGTGTCCAGTTTCCGTTGAGTTTGTTGACCGCTTCCAACACTCCAATCACCCGTTCTTTGATTCGCATTGGAACACCGAGTAGAGAATGAGTCAAAAATCCGCTTTTATCATCCGTAACGCGGTAGTGGCGGGGGTCAGTGGTCACATCATTAATCATGATGGCTGTATTTTCCTGCACGATAGCCCCCGCGATGCTGCGTGTCAGAGGAACGGGGATTCGTTTCAGACGTTTGGCCTGTTCAACATCGCTCTCACTGGCGAAGGCCATAAAATACAGTTCCTGAGTTTTGTTATCGACCAGCAAAATAGAAGCTACCTGTGCGCCCGTAATTTCTGCTGCCGAATCCATAATAAATCGCAGCAGGGGTTCAAGTTCCAGCGTGGAATTAATAATCACGCTGACTTCCACCAGTCGATTGAGTTTCTCAACTTTATTTGAAAGGATTTGTGTTGCCATGTTGTTATCATGCTTTCTTAACGCTTTTATCGTACCCAAATCTAAAAGGGAGAGCAATTAAATTTTTTTCTTTTTTTAGTAGTCTCTAGTAGGGGATGTTCATAACTTTTAAAATCAGGGGTCAGGAAGGGTCAAAACGCCAGATATGGTGGTCTACAGATATTTATACCCCCATATCTGGGAAAAGTTATCGACATGGCATGTTCATAACTGTGTCGATAACTTGCCAGGTTATCGACATTTTTAAAAGTTATGAACATTGACTTTTAGTTATAGAGGGGTTAAGGGGTAGTTATGAACATCCTCTGTCGATAACCTGTTCATAACTTTTTGGGATATATTTTTAGGGTTTTGAGCATACCCGTACATCTGGGGGTAGACAGCCATTTGTACCCCCAGATATAGCGTTTTTTTATCCCAAATGGCTGAAATGTTAAAAATTTGGGAATGTCGATAACTCTGTCGATAACTGTCAGCAGAGGCGTTTGTACCCCTGCCGACAAAAGATTGTGACGAAAAAGGGCTAATTGGATTCCTCAGTCATCATGGTAGTGAAGTGGGTGTAGAAGAAACTTTCCAGTTCGGCACGTAAGGCGGTACAGCTTTCGTCCTCACCTTCGATATTTCCAGGCGCCAGAGTCATCATCTCGCCTTCTTCCATCATCTCACCCTCTTCCATCATTTCTTCTTCCATCATCTCACCCTCCTCCATCATCGCCATCATTTCATCAAAAAGCGTGGTATAGATGCCTTTTTCAAGGGTAGCGGCATCTACAGAAGTAGGATGGAAGCCGTAATCATGTTCAGCGATGTACAACAGAGTAATCAGGGTGGAATCGCAGGCAATTTTATCCCCCATTTCCTCCTGGGCGGAGGTCGCAAACGGAAAAGCCAGCGCTACAACAGTCAAGCCAATGAAAAGCAGTTTTTTAGTCATGGGAATATTCCTTACTAAACATCGAACCATTAAATTCAGGATAAAAGGAGTGCGTTACAGGAGAGTGACAGGAAAATTACGAAAGCATTACAATCGGGGTAAGCTGAAAGTAAAGGTCGTTCCATGCTGAGGATGACTTTGAACAGAAATCAGCCCTCCATGTGCTTCTACAAATCCACGCGCAATGGCTAACCCTAATCCCATGCCACGATGCCCATCCGGGGACTGAACCCGTGAGGCTTCGCCGCGATAGAAACTGGTGAAGATGTGAGGAAGATTCTCAGGTGGAATATAAGAACCGGTGTTATGAATGCTGACAGCAATCTGCTTTGGCATGACCTGAATTTCAAGCGTAATTTCCCCACACGGCGGTGTATGCTGAATAGCGTTATCCAGCAAATTATGCAGGACACGCTGAATCTTGTGGGGTTCAAGCTGCATAACTATCACACTGGTGCAAAGTTTGCTGGATAACCGAATCTGCCGCTGGTCGAGTCTAGCGTGGAAACTTTCTAAAACATCGGAGATTAACTCACACAGATTGACAGTTTCAAACTGCATCTGCAAACGTGCAGCATCCAGTTGAGCCAGTTCAAATAAATCTGTGATTAAGTGGCTGAGATGTTGAATTTCCTTTTTAGTGTTCAGCATATAACGCTCAATACTGGGAGGGTCGCTGACTACCCCATCTAAAATCGCCTCATTCATGGCCTGGATAGCGGTCAGCGGGGTGCGTAAATCGTGCGAAATCCATGCGATCAGATCGCGCCGGGTTTTTTCCAGAGCATGTTTCTGCTCATCGACGGTTTGTAAGGCATCTGCCATCATATTAAAAGTATGCGCTAACTGAGCCAGTTCATCGTTACCTTCAAGGGTTAATCTGGCTTTGAGATTGCCACTTGCCAGTTCTTTAGCGGCCTGCCCGAGCATATGGATGCGGTCAATCAACATGCCGGAGAAAAAAAAGACCATCATGACCGCCACCACTCCGGCAAAAATAAGGAGCGACGTGGTTAAGATGAGGTCATGGCTGCTGATAAACATCAATTGAGCCGTCAGCCACACATTCACATACAAAAGAATGACAGTAAATATAATGGTGGCTAAAAGTGTCCAGCGCAGGCTGTTAAACCAGAAGATGACTCCGTAACGATGCAGAACATGTGTCCCTAAAACCGTAAATGTTCCTGTACCAGTCATGAAGATAAACAGCAGACGAAGGTCTTTTCCGGTAGGATCAGCATTGACCAGAATCAAGCCAAAAGCAACCATTAAGGCCATGCCCATAATAGCTAGCTGAAGGAGTAAGACCTTATAGGCAGGTTTTTTATAGGGGATCAAATTTGTAGCCAATTCCCCAGACAGTCTGGATATAACTGGGGTAAGTGGGGTTGGGTTCTAACTTCTCCCGCAGTCTCCGAACATGTACCGTTACCGTGTTCTCCCCACCGTAAAATTCATATCCCCATATCCGATTTAATAATTGGTCGCGGCTAAAAACCTGCTGCGGGTGCTGCGCCAGCAAAAACAAAATATCAAATTCTTTGGCAGTCAGGTTAATCGTAACCCCATCACGGGTGACTTTACGCCGTACAGGGTCAATAACTAACCCCGCATGATGAATCACCTCCTCTACGTCACTGACGGGCTGAACACGCTTTAGTAATGCCCGCACCCGGTAAACCAACTCCAGAGGGCTGAAGGGTTTGATCACATAATCATCTGCCCCTAATTCAAATCCGGTTAGACGATCATGTTCTTCAGTGCGGGAAGTTAACATGATGGTCGGCACTTCTCGATTCAAACTTAAGGCTTCCTCCGGCTCAGCACTTCGCAGACGGCGCAGAATCCCAAAACCATCCAGTCCTGGCAGCATAACATCAAGTACCAGAACATCAGCCTTCTGTGCGCTCAGCAAGCTGAGGGCTTGCAGACCGGATCGAGCATCCAGAACGTTATACCCTTCTCGTTCCAGATACTTTCGCATAATCTCACAAACTGTTGCTTCATCATCCACTAAAGCAATCGTCTGTTTCATGGCTGTCCCGCTACCATTTTTTTGATTATAGCGCGGCTTATCATCCTGAGAAGAAATTCGTAATGCTTTTGTAATAAATTTTGGCTAAGAAAGAGTTAGCGACGGGAGTAAAGCTGTTTTCGCAGGTTGGAAATATCCTGACGGAAGGCGGGGTCTTTGCTCAGCCGTTCGGCCACTTTGTTATAGCCGTTCAGGATGGTGCTATGGGTGCGCCCGCCCAATGCACGTCCGATTTCAGGCAGGGTGGCCTGGATTTCTTCGCGGGCAAGGTAAATTGCAATATGGC
Organism: uncultured Anaerolineae bacterium; assembly: GCA_964557285.1. Classification (GTDB taxonomy): domain Bacteria; phylum Chloroflexota; class Anaerolineae; order Aggregatilineales; family J027; genus SB15. The sequence continues at coordinate 6,560 of CAZKZS010000038.1, forward strand.
GAGCCGCCGACACATCCCGCGTCCGATGTTTACCCAGCAAATCATCCAGCGTCAGTTGATGATAGCTGGCTGTAATTTCTAAAATATCCTGAAGTTCAGGCCGATAGGGCGCTGAGACATCACTATGAAGCAGGGCATCGGCCGCCGCGCGGGTGGGCGTATGGCGCATCAGGGCGGACTGTGCCAGCACCCGGTTTAATGCCCCTTCCAGTTCCCGGACGCTGCTCCGTACCCGATTTGCCAGCAGATCAGCCACCTCATTGGGCAGTTCCATATCCTGCGCTTCAGCCTTATGCAGCACAATCCGCAGACGGGTTTCATAGTCTGGCGGGGCAAGCTCCACCACCAGACCGCCTTCAAACCGCGAACGCAGGCGCTCTTGCAGCCCACCAATATCTGAAGGTTTGCAGCTTCCGGTCAGCACAAGCTGGCAGTTACGATTGTGAAGGGCGTTAAAGGTATGGAAAAATTCTTCCTGGGTGCTGTCTTTGCCGGCTATAAACTGCACATCATCCACCAGCAGCACATCTACACTGCGGTAAAATTCGCGGAAGGCTTCTGTCTGGCGCGTGCGAATCGCCCGTACCAAATCGTTGGTAAAGGTTTCCGCGTTGACACACAGAACCTTTTTCCCCACCAGCATATTTCCAATGGCGTGCAGCAGATGGGTTTTGCCAAGTCCGACTCCACTGTAAATATACAGGGGATTGTACATACGGCTGGACGTGGTCACGATGGCTTCTGCCGCAGCGCTGGCAAACTGGTTATTCGCCCCTACGATAAAATTATCCATCCGATAATCAGGGTTGATACTTTCACCCTGAGCAAAAAAGATAGGGCTTTTTTCAACGGCTGGAGTTGTCAGGCTGGCAGGCTGAGACGGTTCTACTAAATCGCTGGAAAAGTCATAATCCAGAAAAAATATTTCTTTTTCCGGCTCAATCACAAACTGAATTTCAACGGGCTGGCGGGAAATCCGTGCCAGCGAACGCTGAATCGTGGTATACAGGCGGTTTTGCAGCCAATCCCGAATGTAATCATTTTCTACGCTGACAACGGCTGCACCGTCTTCCAGAGATACCAATTGCGCCCCATCTACCCAGGTGCGGTAGATAGCTGGAGGGAGTTGTAATTGTAGTTCTCCAAGTACAGCCAGCCAGATGTCGCGCAAATTCATGGTTTTTCTCTACAGTTTTTTAAGGTATGACAAATTACTTCCCTTACCGGAAGTTTTGTAGCCCTCTCTAATTTTTTTGATGCAGACTCGTGTCGGCTTAGGAAGCGGCGCGTCGGGAGAAAAACGGTATCTAAACCTTTTACTAAGTTAACTCTTGCCTTTTACCGGGGCGGTTTAGGAGATGGCGCGTTACCGCTATCTAAGTGCATTTATTTTAACAGCCGGAATGGATTCGCTCAACGTTTTCGACAACTTTAAACCTTAAAGACTCGAATGTTTTAAGATTCCAATTTTTTAAGGTTTGTAAAAAAGTGTCGATTTGGGATAATATCCCCCAGATATGGGGTTCGGTGAGGGTAGCGTGGCCTACCTGTGGGGGGTAATGGCACACTTGAAGTTATGTGCATTTGGGATATATTTTCAAGTGCTGATGCAAATTTTGGAATTAGAAAAATGAAAAAGCAGCTTTGTGAAGAAAATTTCATTAATAATTCACAAACTTTTCCGCTTACTTCCCTCTATAATTAAGGCAAGCTAAACCCCTCTTGCACGACCCACTCCGCAGAGGGAGCAAAAGTGGAGCCAAATTTTCTAGGAGAATAAGATGGAAGCTACAACACACCCGGATGTACAAGAGAAAGTTCTCTCTGTTGAAATGATTAAAGTCTCTGCCAGTTCGCGCTCAACGGCGGTTGCGGGGGCAATTGCAGGGGTTATCCGTGAACACGGCCGCGCTGAAGTCCAATCGATTGGTGCGGGGGCGGTGAATCAGGCGATTAAAGCTGTTGCGATTGCACGCGGCTACCTGAAAGAAGATGGCTTTGACATCGTAACCATCCCCTATTTCAATGATATTGAAATTGATGGGAACGAACGCACAGCCCTTCGGTTGATTGTTGAACCTCGTTAAAAAACAACGGCTGGCAGTTCGCCAGCCGTTTTCTTTCCCTAAAACAGCAGCCCGCGTGTTTTAACTTCTCCCCCTGCATACTGAATAATGCCGTTCACCTGCTTTTGCAGCGCTTCCAGCACCTGCTGCGTTGAAATGCCCGTGCCACCATCCACAATAAGAAGGACGGATTGTGTGCGGGTGGTGATTTTGGATTTATCAGAATCACGGTGATTTAGCGCCCGGCAAATCACCTCACTGGCATCAGCATACACCAGTTCACCCGCCTCAAGGGTATCCACCTGCCGCCCGCCCAGGGGCAGTTGATTATCCCCTTTTCGGGAAAACCGCAGGGTGAGGGGTGTTTCCAGCGCATCCAGATCATATATAGCCGCCGAAAGCCCTGTTTCCAGCACCGTTAAATTCACCGCGTCCACCATATTGTTCACGTTGGGTAGGCGATTGTCATTGATGGCAATCCGCAAAATGTTCTGCGGGCTGGGCGGCATGGCGTTCGGATTGACCCCAAAACTGGTGAACATCTGGCGATAGGCATCAATCGGTCCCTGAGCAACAGCCACCTGAAAATCCATGCCCTGCACCGCCTGAGTCGCGCTGGTAATGGCTGTATTCAGCGCTTCAGGACGTTCATCCTGCATCGTCACGCCTTCAATCACAGCTACCCCTACCGTCAGTTCCGGGTAGCGCTGTTTGACTTCCGCCGCAATCGTGACCGGAAGCTGTATTCCAGAGGGGGTAGCTTCTTGCTGTTCAGCCTCCTCCTGCTTGATCGATTCCGCAATACGCTGGCGAATCAGTTCAACCGCTTTTTCCTGCCCCAACAGTTTAATAAAAGCACCTCCACGCGGGCCGCGCTCCTGTTTAATCAGGGCAAAATACAGCGCCCGAAAGAATTTTTTCGGGTCAACATTGTGGCTTTTGGGAATCTGAAACAGTTCGTTATGCAGCGCATCGGCTTCCCACTCCTGGGATTCTAATTTAGCGACCAACTGCCCTAACAGAAAGCCATCTTGCCCGTCAAATTCCGGTTCAGCCAGTTCCAGCACCATCTGTTCATCATAGTAGCGGCGGGCTTTGAGAATCAGGGCGTGCAGGTCGCGGCGCTGGCTGTCACTGATACCCGCTTCAATCAGCCCCGAACGGCGTAAATAATCTTCCACAATGACCGGATTATCCAGTCCTACATTCCCGACCAAATTGACCAGCGTAGTAAAATCCACCGTAACAGGTGGTTCGGCTGGAAATTTGCCCAACCGGATAAATTTGTAGGTGCGGGCTTCCCGTTCCAGTTTGGGGTCGCCGCTAAAATACGCTTCGGCGGCTTTCATGGCCGTATCCACGTAACGTGGAATAATTCCCGGATATAGTTTGGTCGCCTCACGCGGTTTATCCATCATCAGCAGCATCAGCGAGTCATGTGTCCCGTAGTGCTGCCATTCTTCGGCGGTTAAACCTGTGCCTTTGGATTTGGAGATTTTGCGCCCTTTGTGGTCGAGAAACAGTTCATAAAACATATGAACGGGGGGTTTGCCTTTAAAAACACGCTGTACAATCCGGTCGCCGACTTCCGCCGATTCAATTAAGTCTTTGCCGAACATTTCATAATGCACCCCAAAGGCGTGCCAGCGTGCAGGCCAATCGACTTTCCACTGGAGTTTACCGTTTCCGTTCAGCGCGTATACCTGTCCGGAATGTCCACAGCCCGGCACATCCCCAAACTCGCGGTCACAGATGTAATTGAGAATCAGATTTTCTTTATCGACGCCTGTGACCCGTGTGTGGCTTATACTGCCGCAGTTTTCGCAAATCGGGAAAAACGGAAACCAGTGTTCTTTGGTTTCGTCGCGCAGATACGGAAAGATGATTTCCTGCACGGCTTCATAATTCTGGATGACCATTTTTATCTGTTCGTTAAACGTACCTTGCGGGTAACACACCGATGACACGCGCAGTTCATAATCTAACTGAAGTTCATCCAGCATTTTCACCAGCAGGGCATTCATACGGGCGGAAAAAGACGGATATTCCTCAAAGGGGTCGGGAATACGGGACACCGGACGCCCGATATACTCCTTGAGCCAGCCAGGAAACCCTTCCGGTATTTTCCGCAGCCCGTCCATATCATCGGAATAGGCGATCAATTTGGTTTTGTGACCCAGTTCATTCAGCGCCAGCATGACGTAATTAGTACGCACAACCTCGCCGAACGTGCCAAAATGTGGCTTGCCAGAAGGCCCAAAACCCGTTTCAACCACGTAGGTATCTGCGTGATGAAATTTTAAGATTTGCTGTGCTTCTTTATCAGGCCACAGAGCAACCATAACTGCCTTTCCTTACATCATCCATGACCCAAACAGTGTACTGAGGTTTTTTAGGGCTGCAAATGGGTAAAATAGTAAAGGTGCTAATTCTGCTTGACCGGAAGGGTTGTGTAGCACAAAATAGATGAAAAAAGGTAAGGGGTATGCCTAACCAGGAACTTGTGCATAATTTGTTGCAGGAATACGTGGACCAGCGCGACAAAGGGGTTGAACCCAAACAGGCGCTTCAACTGCTGGCACGGATTCAGCCTGACCTGCCGATTGAGGAGCGCCAGCAGCTTTTCCAGATGATTCGCGCCTGGGAACAGCGTAATCAGGAGCCAGCCGCACCGCGCTCCACGCCGGAAAACGTTCAAATTTGCCCTCTATGCGGCAAGGAGAATCCAGCTACCGAAAAATACTGTTATTCCTGCGGGCAACTGCTGGGAGTATCCCTTTCCACGCGGATTCTGGAAAATGAAGAACCTGACCATGCTACTTTTGGCGCGATGTCCAAGCTGTTGATTATGGTGCGCGGTCACGCCCAGAAGCCGATTAGTGTCAGCATCGGGGATGTGCCTGTGCTGGTAGGCCGTGCCGTACCGGGATCAGCAACCCAACCGGACATCGACCTGACCCCCTATAGCGGAGAAGAACTGGGCGTATCTCGGATTCATGCAGCGCTGCAACGGGCGAACCAGACCCTAACCATTGTGGACAAGGGCAGTTCTAACCACACGTTCATCAACGGTGAAAAACTTCACCCCCATGAAGTGCGGGTTGTGCATGATGGGGATGAAATCCGTTTTGCGCGGCTGATCACGATTTTTATTTTTAAACGGGAGCTGCGCCGTCTATAATTTGGCGTAATAAACAGGCGTATAATCCAGAGGATACTCCACTTTGTCGAGCAGGTCTTCATCCCCCGGCAGCAACGGGGCATTTTCATTTCTATCCAGCAGTCGGGCAACAGGATAAGCAGCCGCTATTTCTTGAAATGAAGGGTCACGCCAGCCAGCAGGAACGGATAAACACGCCATGACTGCCTGTACACGCTGCGCTGGAGCGCTATTCCACGAAAACTGCGTTTTGAGCAGCCGCATGGCGTCGGATTGGGTGCTGCTGGCCTCTCCATCTGTTTGTTTATCCAACTTCTGAAAGATGCTGCGGGTGGTTTTTTGAAACAGTTTTTCCACCTGGTTGCTTGCCACACCGTAGCTTTTTGCCAGGTCGCCAAGCTCATCTGGCATAACCCCCTGAGAGGAAACCGGCGTCATGTTTTCGGCCCGACTCAGGTCATCGGGAGTTTTGCCTGCTTTCAGAAAATCGGTCAGGGGCTGCGTTCCAATAACTTCTACACGGCTGTCGTCGTCCGTAATTTCTACTGAAATCAGAGACACCCCCAACTTTTCCGCCAGCTTTTTTAAAATATTAACTTCTACCTCACCAATCATTCGTATCCACCCTGATTCTGGCCGCGCCACAAACAGACGGCTGGTGGAGGAAATGCCGGATGGTGTACCATTGCCACCGGGGAAAGGGTCATAAGCGATATATCCGGCGGATTCGTAAATTTCTCTGATGGCGGAAATGAGTCTTTTTTTATCGGCAAGCGATACATAGGCGCTTGCCCATACGATTTCTGACATGGGAGATTTTCCTATTTTTGCAAACGCCAGTCTAAACCACTCCAGCGCTGGGCGACCTTGTTATTACGAACAGCAATCGCAATGGCTTTTTCCGTGCCGACCAGCACCACCAGTTGTTTAGCGCGGGTAATGGCAGTATAGAGTAAATTTCGCTGAAGCATGACATAGTGCTGAGTCAGCACTGGAATCACAACGGCGGGATATTCGCTGCCCTGGGAACGGTGGACTGAACAGGCGTAGGCTAAGGTTAGCTGGTCAGTATCTTCCCAGTCATATTCCACAAGGCGGTTATCCATCACGACAGTAATGACTTTTTCTTCTTTATCAATGCTGTGAATCCGCCCAATATCCCCGTTAAAAACCTCTTTTTCGTAATTGTTGCGGGTTTGCATCACCTTATCGCCCACCCGGAAAATCTGCCCATTCAGAAGCTGTTCCGCCAGGCGTCCAGGGGGATTTAAGACACTTTGCAGGGCTTTGTTCAGGGCATCCACGCCTACAGGCGTGCGATACATCGGCGACAGCACCTGTACATCGTCTATCGGATGATACCCGAATTTAGACGGCACACGATTCCTGACCACATCCACCAGCAAATCAGAAGCAAGCTGCGGGTCGGCCTCCCGGAACAGGAAAAAATCGTCGCCTTTATTATCCAGAATCGGCATATCCCCCTGGTTAATCTGGTGCGCGTTCTGGATGATCAGGCTGCCTCCATGCTGGCGGAAAATTGCGTTCAGGCGCGTTACCGGACAAATATTGCTGCGAATCAAATCCCGCAGCACATCTCCCGCCCCCACGCTGGGAAGCTGGTCAACATCTCCCACCAGCAGCAAATGGGTATCCGGTTTAATCGCCCGTATCAGTGCATAAAACAGCACAATATCCAGCATGGACACTTCATCAATGACCACAAAATCGACTTCTAGCTGAACACTTTCATCCAGCGAAAAGCCTTCCATGCCAAAGCCAAGCAGCCGATGAATGGTGCTTGCCGGACGCAGAGTCGCTTCAGAGAGCCGTTTTGCGGCGCGACCCGTCGGGGAGGCCAGCGCATATTTATAATTTTTAGCATCTAACGCGGTAATCAGCGCTCGCAGGGTTGTCGTTTTACCTGTGCCGGGGCCGCCCGTCAAAATACTGAGTTTGTTCGTCAGGGCGATTCTGACGGCGTTCTGCTGCTGTTCTGTCAGCGCGATTCCCGTGCTGATTTGCGGTAAAAACTCGCGCCATTCTTTTTCAGACATTATTTTAAACGCCTTGAGTCGGCTGTCGGGATACCCTAACATCTGTTTAACACACCGCGCCGCCCCGACCTCACTGTGATATAGCGAAGGCACGTACACCGCCTGCAACTGCCAATCCTCACCGCCGGGCGCAGGCAGGGTATCTGTGCGAACATGCCCTTCCGTTATCAGCATCAACAGCGCATTTTCCAGCAGTACAGTTTCTTCCACTTGCAAGAGTTCTTCCGCTTTTTCCAGCAGGGTCGTTTTGGGAATATACACATGCCCATCCCCGATCGACTCATTTAGCACATACAAAATACCTGCTTTTAAACGTTTGATGTCCTGATAATGAATCCCTACATTCAGCGCGATTTTATCCGCGATTTTGAAGCCAATGCCCTGAATATCATAGGTTAACTGGTAGGGGTCTTGCTGAAGGATGGTCAGGGGACTCATATCCTGGTCGCGGTAATAGCGATAGATTTTTTGCGCCAGCCGTGTGCCAATCCCATACTGCTGAAGGAACATCATCATTTCGCCAATTTCGCGCTGTTCTGTCCAGGTAGCAATGATGGAGTCAATACGATATTCAGGGATGTCCTCAATTTCATACAGGCGGTTGGGGCGGTGGTTCAGAATATCCAGCGTTTCTTCGCCAAAATAATCGACAATTTTTTCAGCCGTTTTGCGCCCCACGTGTTTAATCAATCCACTTGCTAGATAACGCCGAATCCCTTCAACGGTGACGGGCAGGGTGCGGGTGATATATTCGACCTTTAGCTGGCGGCCATAAGTCGGGTTATTGACCCATGCCCCTTTAACGGTCACATTTTCTCCTGGCAGAATTTCGGGCATGTTGCCAACTGCCGTAATTTCATTTTCGTCGTCATCATCCGGCACGATGACCATCACGCAGTAGCCATTATCATCGTTGTAATAAATGATTTTTTCGACGATTCCTTCGATTTGTTCTGTCATAGCCGCCTTCATGAATTATGGACATGCCCCACCAACATTATATAGGAAAAAGCAGCCAATTATTTTTATGGTGGCTTTTTTTAATTTGCGCTACCATGCGCTGACAGGTACAGCTAAAATTAGCACTTTGTGATGTGAGATTGGAGATACGATGCGTAAACTATCTTTGATTGGGATGATTCTGGTGGTGCTTCTTGCCGCAGCCATTCCCGGATTCGCCCAGGAAGATGAAACCGGTACAGTTGCCGATGTTGTCACCGCCGCCGCCGAAGCAGATGAGCCTCAATTTACGGTACTGCTGTCCGCGATTCAGGCCGCCGACCCATCGGTTTTAGAAAAACTATCTGACCCCGAAGCGGACATTACCGTTTTTGCTCCCACCGATGAAGCATTTAATGCTTTAGGGGAGGAGGAGTTAAATGCGGTTCTGGAAAACGAGGAACTGCTGACCGACCTCCTGCTGTATCATGTCATCGAAGGAACGGTTAGTTCATCAGATGTGACGGATATGAACGGCGAATCGGTCACGACTCTGCAAGGTTCACCGCTTGAAATTCGGGTCGAAGACGATGCCGTTTTTATCAATGAGGCGGAAGTGGTAACGCCCGATATTGAAGCCTCCAATGGGGTGATTCATGCGATTGATGCCGTGCTAATGCCTCCAACTGCTGAACCCGAATCTGCTTCCACTGAGGAAGCCGCTGTAGTGGCTACTGAAGAAGCTGCTGCGGAATCCACTGCCGAACCTGAATCTACTGCCACTGAGGAAGCTACTGCCGAGCCGGAAGCTGTTGCTACAGAAGCAGCAACGGCTGAACCTGAGGCCACGGAAGAAGCTGCGGCGGGCAATACCATTGCTGATATGGTGTCATCCGATCCCCAGTTCACTACGCTGCTGTCAGCAGTTCAGGCCGCAGACCCATCGGTACTGGGGCGGCTTTCTGACCCAAACGCGCAGCTTACCATTTTTGCTCCCACGAATGAGGCATTTGAGGCGCTTGGTGAGGACGAACTTAATACACTTCTAGCAGATTCGGGACAGCTTACCAATACCCTGCTGTATCATGTGGTCAACGGTAAAGTCCTGCTGGCTGACATCACCGCCGCGTTTGAAAGCCAGGAAGATGTCGATGCACTGATGGCACAAACGCTCCTGACAGGCAATACCCTGCTCATCACACGGGATGAGGAAGGGAATTACTACGTAAATGGAGCAAAAATCATCACGACCGATATTGAAACCGTCAACGGTGTGATTCATGTGATTGAGGCCGTGATTACGCTGCCAGAAGCGGAATGATACAATCTAAGCAAAAAATAAGGAGAGATAGCATTGCGTAAGTTAATAGGTGTCCTGATTTTGCTGACACTCATGATAGCTGCTTTTACGCAGGGTTTTGCTCAGGAAACTGAAACCCTTGCCGATGTGCTTACGGCGTCGGCAGAGGCAGAGACCCCTGAATTTACTACCCTTCTGGAAGCGATTCAGGCGGCGGATGCTTCCGTACTGGAAACCCTGTCCGATTCGGAAGCCGAATATACCGTGTTTGCGCCCACCGATGAAGCCTTTGCCGCATTAGGTGAGGACTCCCTGAACGCCCTGCTGGCTGACCCGCAACAACTGACCGATTTGCTGCTGTACCATGTGGTAGAAGGCAAATTTTTAGCTGCTGACCTTACCGACGGGCAAACCCTGGAAACCCTTCAGGGGCAGCCGTTAAATATCACGGTGGAAGGGGAAACTATTTTTGTCAATGGTGCGGAAGTCACCAGCGCGGACAATGAAGCCTCCAATGGCATGATTCATGCCATCAATACGGTACTAGAGCTTCCAGAACAGGCCGCCACGGCGGAAGCCACCCATGTAGCTACGGCAGAGGCGACAGAAGTGGCGGCGGCTGTTGAAGGGCAGGCTACGGCTGAGGCGACACAAGTAGCTACGGCTGAAGTAACGGAATCAGCCACTGCGGAAGCGACAGAAGTGGCGGCGGCTGAAGGGCAAGCTACGGCTGAAGTGACACAGATAGCCACTGCAGAAGCAACAGAAGTAGCAACTACTGAAGGGCAAGCCACGGCTGAGGCAACAGAAACGGTTGCTGTTGAAGGACAGGCTACGGCTGAAGTGACACAAGCAGCCACTGCGGAAGGACAAGCTACCGCAGAAGCAACACAGGCAACGACTGAGCCGCAGGGAACACCTGTTCCCGAATTGATTAAACCCGGTACGGTAGCGGATACGGTTTTACAAGCGGCAGCGAACGCTGAAGCCCCTGAATTTACCTACCTGCTCGCCATGATTCTGGCCTCTGACCCAACTGTTGTCGAATTGCTGTCTAATGAAAATGCCAGTGTAACGGTATTTGCGCCAACCGATGCTGCCTTTGCCGACCTGATAATCGCCCTGGGTGTGGATGAATTTTCTGGTATGGTCAACAATCAGGAGGCGTTAACGAACCTACTGCTGCACCATGTGGTGGATGGGCAGAATTTATCTGCCGATTTGCTGAATCTGAATGGGCAGACGATTCCTACCATGCTGGCCGGACAGTCCCTTGAAATTACCACGGATGAAGCCGGCACAGTGTTGATAAACGGGATTCCGGTACTGACCACAGATATTCAGGCGTCCAACGGTGTGATTCACGTTATCAATGGGGTGCTTGTTCCCGCAGAAGGTGAATAGCCATTCTTTTTTGTATAACGAAGGGGTCACAGCGACCCCTTTTTGATTTATCAGGCGCTTGTATCCGTTCTGCGAATGGCTTAACATCACTGGAAGTATTTTGATGAAAAGGAAAAAAATTATATGTCGCGGCAGGTTATTCATACCGACAACGGGCCAAAAGCGATTGGGCCATACTCTCAGGCCATTGTTGCCCGGGGAAATTTTGTGTTTGTCTCCGGTCAGCTAGGGATTATTCCCGCTACGGGTGAGTTTGCGGAAAGCACTATTGAAGGGCAGGCGAAACAGGCGCTGGAAAATATCAAAGCGATTCTGGAAGCTGCTGGATCAAGTTTAAAAAATGTGGTTAAAACGACGGTTCTCCTGCATCGTATTGAAGATTTTGCTGCGTTAAACGCTGTTTATGCGACTTATTTCACGGAGAATCCTCCGGCCAGAGCAACTTTTGGCGGTCTGGATTTGCCTAAAGCAGCGCTGGTAGAAATTGAATGTATCGCGCTGGTAGAAAACTAGAACTTTTGTTCTTAAAGCCAGAATGTTATAATCTCAGGTAGCGAAAGATGCAACGGGTTGGTATTCTGGCACACCCACACCGTCCCGATAGCTGGTCGCTGGCGGAAGAAGTGGCTCGTACCGCCAAACAGCGCGGTTTAAGCACCTGGCTGGACAGTACCGGAAATATCCAGCCAGACGCTTTAACGGCCTCCGATTTTGTGGTGGTGATTGGCGGGGATGGAGCGATTTTAAGGGCGGCGCGGTTGTGTGCGCCGTTCCAGATACCTGTTTTTGGTTTGAACATGGGCTATTTAGGATTTTTAACGGAAGCCCAGCCACCTCAATGGGAAGACTCCCTGAATCGGATTCTGGCGGGCAGCTACTGGATTGAAAGCCGCCTGATGATTACGGGGATGGTCTGGAAAAATGGCAACTGTACCATGCGCGAAGATGCGCTGAATGATGTTGTGGTGGGGCGCGGTGCGGCTGCCAATGCAGTCCGACTGGATGCTTATATTGATGAGGAATGGGCAACGTCCTACAATGCGGACGGGTTAATTATCGCAACGGCGACAGGTTCAACAGCTTACGCGCTGGCGGCAGGTGGCCCAATTCTTCCGCCCGAACTGGATAATATTTTGCTAGTTCCAGTAGCACCCCATTTCAGCATGGAACGTCCGGTGATTCTGGCACAGGGCGCAGCCGTTAAAATCGTCGTGGCGGCTCAAAATGAACGTGAAACCATCGTGACGATTGACGGTCAGACGGTTGTGGAAATCAATCAGGGAGACTCGGTAGAAGTGCGTGCCAGCGAAAACCGCAGTCGGTTTATCCGCTTGCAGGGACGGAACTACTTTTTTCGTTCCCTGATGGACAGGATGGAGCCGCGCTTTTTACCCAAACAACCACCCGGCAGATAGAGAGAAAACGTATGGAACGAAAACCACTGGTTTTTGAAGGTAGCAAACGCGAATTTTATGAGCAGGACGGCAAAATTTACTGTGATAGGCGGGGATGCCCTGGCAGCGCCGGACTGCGTGACCATCGGAATGGTGTGCCGATTTGTGCTAAATGTGCCGTGCGGACAGCCGTAGGGTATATCAGCAAAGATACTGCCCGTGAACACCAGAATATTTTTTTTAATGCCACTGCAACGGATTATATGATTGCCGGTGTGGTCGCCTTTGTGGTGAGTCTGGTGGCAGGATTTGTCATTATGCAGCTTGGATTTTTCTATTTTTCTATTCTTCTGGCTGCTCCGGCTGGCGGGGTAGTCAGCGAGGCAGTATACCGTGTCTCTCGTAAGCGGCGCGGGCGCTATACCGGACAGGTGGTAGGGGCAGCAATGGTTTTATCGGTCGGGGTGCTGCTGCTGTTTGCCTTCGCCGGAGTCGGAAGCCTGCTCAGCCTGGGAATTTATGCTTTTATCGCTATTGGGGTTGCCGTATCGCGCTTTCAATTGGGGTTGAGGTTATAGCATGTTAAAAGCTCTACATATTTCCGACTTTGCGCTTATCGAAAACCTTTCTCTGGAATTTTCCAGAGGATTTAATCTCATCACAGGCGAAACCGGCGCGGGGAAATCTATCCTGATTGACGCGGTAGATTTTGCGCTGGGCGGGCGCTCGGAAACCAGCTATATCCGTTCCGGCGCGGAACGTGCCAGCGTGGAGCTTATTTTTCATCTGCCACCTATGATTCGCCCTCAGGTGCGGGCGGTACTGGAAGCCAACGATATGAATATCAATCTGAGCGACTCGCTGGTACTGAACCGTGAAGTAAGGACAAACGGGCGTTCCTCCTCCAAAATTAACGGCCTGACGTGCAAACAGGCGGTTTATCGGGAGGTGGGCAGTTTACTGGTGGATATTCACGGGCAAACTGAACATCTTTCTCTGCTGCGCCCTAAAGCCCATGTTTTTCTGCTTGACCGCTACGCCAACAGCGAAGACCAGCGCGAAGATTTAGCGCGTCTGGTGCGCCAGTTGCGCGGCATCCAGCAGACCATTTCCTCTTTACAGCAGGATGAACGCCAGCGTGAACAGCGCATCGAATTTCTGAAGTATCAAATTCAGGAAATTGAAACGGCGCGGCTGATCGAAGGCGAAGAAGATGCCCTGCGCGAAGAACGGAATCTGCTGGCAAATGCAGAAAAACTTGCCAAATTGGGGGAGGATGCTTACAACGCGCTGGAAGGGGAGGATATGATGGGGCGTTCCGGTCTGGACGCGCTGAATATCGCTGCGAAAGCGCTGGAAAAGCTGGTCATGCTGGATGAAAGCCTGACGGAAGAATATACCCTTGCGGAAAATCTGGTCGCGCAGGCGGAAGAACTGGCGCTGTCGCTGCGGCGGTATACCGAAAAATTAGAAGTTTCCCCCAATCGGCTTGACCACATTGAAGAACGTCTGGAAATTATTTACCGCTTAAAGCGCAAATATGGCGATTCCATCAAAGCGATTCTGGAATATGCGGAACGCGCCCGCAAAGAACTCAATGATATTGAAATGGGGGAAGAACGCCTGTCGGAACTGTATCAGGAAGAAGATAAGCTGCTTCATTCTGTAGGGGATCTGGCAAAAACGCTGAGCCAGCGACGGCAAAAAGCAGGTGAAAAGCTGTCGTTACAGATTGTTTCTGAACTGGCGCAGCTTCGGATGGAAAATGCACGTTTTGAAGTGTCTATTACTCAGGAGGAAGACCCGCACGGCTGTTATGTAGGAGATGAACGGCTGGCGTTTGATGTTACAGGCATTGACCATGTTGAATTTTTAATGTCTGCCAACTTGGGTGAACCGCTTCAGCCCCTGGTAAAAGTCGCCTCCGGTGGGGAAACAGCGCGAATCATGCTGGCCTTAAAAACGGTGCTTTCTGCTGCCGACGAAACCCCCACCCTCATTTTTGACGAAATTGACCAGGGCATCGGGGCGCGAGTCGGCGAAACGGTGGGGCAAAAACTGTGGGGCTTAACCTCCTCCCATCAGGTGTTTTGTGTCACCCATCTGGCGCAAATTGCCAGTTTTGCGGATACGCATTTTAAAGTGAATAAAGGGGTCAAGGGCAGCCGCACCGTGACTACAGTCATGCGGCTCAACCATGAGGAACGGATTCAGGAACTGTCGGATTTACTGGGCAGCCGTTCGGAAGCCACCACCCAGAGCGCTCAGGAACTTTATCATGCGGCCTATCTGTACAAAAATGAGGGCAAGGTTCATTCCGAACAGCCCAATTTAATTTAACCACCGGGGAGTAGAGGTTTGCCCGTTGCCACGTCTATACCAAAATATTCCCCGTATTCGCGTGCCTGCCGCCCTATCAAACGGGCAATGGCCTGCACAATCGCGCGTGCCTCTTCCCAGGTAAGTTCCTCTTTTTCACCCAGTTTTCGGGCGCAGCCATCTTCAGCCAGTGCCTGATAAAATAAAGCGGGCAAAGGCTGGTGGTCACGCAAATTGGCTTTAGCTGGTAAGCTCATTTCCTCTCGCAGACGTTTTGCGGTGCGCTGCCACAGCCCCAGATAAATATCATCCGTAGCGATGCGATAGTGTTCCTGAGTAATGTCGGCAATGGCCTGCTTAAGGGCAGCAGTAAAAGTAGCGCGTTTAAGTTTGCCGAACACACGGGCATTAATCCATTCTTCGGATTTGCCCTGCCGTTTATATTCGGCAATGGCTGCGTCAATCGCCTGGTCAGGGTCAATTGCCCCCGATTCGATGACCGTTTCGGGCTTCCGCCGTACAAGGTCTACAAACACACCAGCTTTTGATAAAAATACTTTTATTTCTTTCAACAAGGGGCGATCTTTATTGACACGCAAGTGCTGAGCTATTAAATATAGGCCTTTATCATCTGTATAGTCAGCGACAAATTTCCGACCATCTTTTCTCGTGTGGGAGATACTTCGGGTTGTAACGGAAGTATCAAGTAAACTTCGCGTTTTTACCTCATTCCAAATTTTGGACGCATGAATAGTGTTTGTTTCCAGCAAACCAACTATCCAATCGGTAATGGAATACCAATAAACCTCCTGTTCAATGGTATGCTCTAAGTTAAAGTTCCATTTTTCTGCTACAATAAGCGGAAGTGGCCGGTCATCGTCATGAGATACACTGTACGGGATTATTTCTTGCATTGTGGCGCTCTTTTCTATCGTAAAATCAGTATAAGCATAAGCTCATTTAAAGTCAAACAATTGCGTACTCATTTTTTGAGCATAGGTGAAAGTATTGTGCTAAGACGACATCCTCCTAAACCTAAAAAAAACCTGCCATCCATACCCTTAAAAAAGGTAAAAAGGCTAAAACTGGTTGAATTGATGGAAAAACATCAGGTTACAGCCAATACACTGGGGCTTGTTCTCAAAGTATCTCCCAATACCATCCGTGCTTATATGCACGATGAGGGGCGAGAACCCAGTTTTAGTCTCATTATCAATCTCAAGACCTACTTTGGATTGGAACGGGACGAGGATTTAGTCGAATTTGAAGAAGTGGCGGACGACAAATAACTACTCCGCCAAATCTGCCCATTCTTCCAGCGCGTGATTTAATTCCGCCTCCTTCGCGTTATAGTCGGCGCTAAGGCGGGTTACATCTGCTACGTGACCGGACAGGCTCGCCGCTTCCATATCCTGCATAATGGCCGCAATTTCGTCCTGGAGGGTATGGATAAGGCTTTCGAGTTCCTGCACCCGTTTGTCGCGCACACATTTTGCGGTGCGCCGCTCCAAATATT
>CAZKZS010000039.1:0-22386 GCA_964557285.1 uncultured Anaerolineae bacterium
GCGCCGCAATATGAAAGACCGTCGGCGTCAGTTCCCCGGCGATTTTGTACATATTGGGAATCATCAGCAGGAGGCCCTGCGAAGCGGTAAAGGTCGTAGTGAGCGAGCCTGTTTGTAGTGCGCCATGCACCGCGCCCGCCGCGCCGCCTTCACTCTGCATCTCGACCACGGACGGGACTGTACCCCACAGATTGGGCTGATTTTCCGCCATCCACGCATCTGCCCATTCGCCCATCGAAGAAGATGGGGTAATTGGATAAATGGCAATGACTTCATTCAGACGATAAGCAACGTAGGCTACAGCTTCATTCGCGTCAAGCGTTTTATATACTCTTTCCGCCATCTTACTATCCTTCCATAAGAAGCTGTGTTGTCTCCATACAGTTTTACTCGACAACACACGTAAACACATCTGAAGTTACTCAGGCGATAGAAAGTAAAATGTCACTGTTTTTAACAGATTCGGGGAAGCTGCTCACCACTTAGCATGTCAATAATACGAGTCGCGCCGATTTTACTCTGGAGCGTGACACGTCCGGCTGCTTCTGGAGTCACCTGACCAATCAGGGCGGCCTGTTCACACACCGGAAAAGTACGCAGCACAGTGAGCGCCTTTTCCGCGTCGGCGTTTTTCACAAAGGCGACAAAACAGCCTTCATTGGCAACATACAGGGGGTCTAAGCCCAGGATTTCACACGCGCCCTGCACTTCTTCGCGTACCGGAATCGCCCTTTCATGGATATGCACCTGCATATGAGAGGCTTCGGCAATTTCAATGAGGGCGCTTGCTAGCCCACCCCGTGTTAAATCACGCAGGCAGTGGACTTCAACGCCCGCCTGAATCAGGCTTAAAACGGGGTCGGCAACAGGGGCGGAATCACTTTCGATGGTGGTTTCAAAGGCCAGCCCTTCCCGCATTGCCATAATTGCAATGCCGTGCCGTCCAATGTCACTGCTGACGATGACGGCATCACCCGCCTGCACGCTGGAAGGATGAATTTTAAAATCGTGTTCAATGCGCCCGACGCCCGCCGTATTGATAAAAATGCCGTCGCCTTTGCCCCTATCCACCACTTTGGTATCTCCGGTCACAATTTGCACCCCTGCATGGTCGGCAGCCTGTTTCATCGTCTGAACCACCTGCCACAGGGTATCCATCGGCAGCCCTTCTTCAAGGATGAATCCCACACTCAGGTACAAAGGGCGTGCGCCAGCCATGGCTAAATCGTTGACCGTGCCGTACACTGCCAATTCCGCAATGCTGCCACCAGGAAAAAACAACGGTTTGACCACATACGAATCGGTGGTAAACGCCAGTTTTCCCCCACTGACATCAAAAGTTGCGCTGTCATGGGAATTGGTATTGCCAAAGACGGGCGCGAACATTTTTTGAATGAGGTTGTGCATCAGCTTCCCGCCGCCGCCGTGTGCCAAAAGGACATGCGGATACTGGGAAATTGGAATCGGGCAGGCTGCGGAAAAATCAATCATGATTTCACTTCCTCAAAACGGCGGTAGCGGTAATAAGCGGCACATGCCCCTTCAGAGGAAACCATGGTCGCGCCAAGTGGAAATTCGGGCGTGCAGCGCGTACCAAAGGCAGGACATTCATGCGGTTTTTTCTCACCCTGCATAATCAGGCCGCTGATACACTCTGTAGATTCGTCGGCGGTCAGGCTGGCAACCCCAAAACGGCGTTCCGCGTCGTAGTCGATAAATTCTTTTCGCAAGCCGAGTCCGCTGTACGGAATTTCACCGATGCCGCGCCATTTGCGGGGAATGACTTCAAACACTTCGCCAATCAGTTCCTGAGCATCGCGGTTGCCAATACGATTCACGGCGCGGCTGTAGGCATTTTCCACTTCGGCGCGGCCTTCTTCCAACTGTTTGACCACCATGTACACACCCTGCAAAATGTCCACAGGCTCGAATCCGGTGACTACAATCGGGACATGATATTTTTTAGCCAGGGGTTCATACTCTGTAAAACCCATGACCGCGCAGACATGCCCCGCCGCTAAAAATCCCTGTACGCGGTTGGTGGGGGAGTTCAAAATAGCTTCCAGCGCGGGGGGGACAAGGACATGCGATACTAAAATGGAAAAATTTTTGATTCCCAACCGGTGCGCTTGATACACAGCCATCGCGTTAGCGGGGGCAGTCGTTTCAAACCCCACCGCAAAAAACACCACCTGTTTTGCCGGATTTTCGCGTGCCATTTTCAGCGCGTCCAGGGGGGAATACACCATGCGGACATCACCGCCGCCCGCTTTTACGGATAACAAATCGGTTTGCGTACCGGGAACACGCAGCATATCGCCAAAGGAGGTAAAAATGACTTCCGGTCGGGCAGCAATTTCAATCGCTTTATCAATCAGTTCAACCGGAGTCACACAAACGGGACAGCCGGGGCCATGCAGCAGAGTCACCTGCGGCGGCAGCAGGGTATCAATCCCGAATTTGACGATGGCGTGGGTTTGCCCGCCGCACACTTCCATAATTGACCAGGGACGGGTGGTGATTTTCGCCAGGGAATCAGCGTATTTTTTGGCGGCTTCGGCGCTGCGATATTCATCAATGAATTTCATGCGGATTCTTCCGTTTTGAGTTCTTCTAACTCGCCAATTTCTTCCAGATATTCAAACACGCGGTTGGCCTCATCCTCATCAACGGTGCTGATGGCGAATCCGACATGCACAATCACGTAATCCCCGATACTGGCTTCCGGCACATAAGCCAGATTCACTTCTTTGACGATGCCGCCAAAATTGACTTTGCCCAGTCGCATAATCGGGTCATCGTTCAAAATGCTGATGATTTTCCCTGGTACTGCTAAACACATGATGTTACTCCTTTAATGCCGCTACAAGCTGCCCCAGCGCGATTCCCCCATCATTCGGTGGGATACGCTGATGCCAGTAGGGGCAAAAATGTTCTTCCTGTAATCGCTGAACAGCCCGTTCGCTTAAATACTTATTTTGAAAGCAACCGCCTGTTAAAACGACTGTTGTTTCACCTGTCTGGCGCGTGATGTTTATCATCATTTCGACCAGGGTATTGTGAAATTTGGCGGAAATGAGGCTGAGGGGCTGCTTTTTTTGAATATCGCTCAGGATTCCTTCAATCATCGGCTGCCAGTCCACCACCGACCCGACCACTGCAAACTCATAAAATGCATCAGTAGGGGTGTTTAAATGGTATTCAAGGGCTGCCGCCGCTTCTCCCTCAAAACTAACACGCTGGCAAACATCGAGAAGGGAAGCCACCGCGTCAAACAGGCGTCCGGCGCTGGACGTGCGCGGTGTATGGATGTCTTTTGCCAGCATAGTACGAAGAATCGACAGTTCATTCGGGGAAAAAGCCCGAATCGGAGCGAGGGACTCCTGCTCAAAAAGCGAGTCGCCGTACATTTCATACAGCACTCCTAACGCCGAACGGCGGGGTTCTTTAACCGCTTTATCGCCGCCAGCCAGCGCAAACGAACGCAGCGCCGCCACGCTTTGAAATGATTTTTTGGTAATCCGCAAAAATTCTCCACCCCAGATTGTGCCATCCAACCCGTAACCCGTGCCATCCCATGAGATTCCCAGGGCTGACCCTGTTAACCCGTGTTCCGCCATACACGCCAGCACATGGGCGTAATGATGCTGCACCGGAATCAGGGGCAAATGGGTTGTGCGGGCGAACTGGGTCGAAAGGTAATCCGGGTGCATATCACAGGCGACGGCCTGCGGCTGAAGTTCGTACAGATTTTGAAAATCCTGAATCACCTGCTGAAAGGCATTGAACGACTGCGCTGTTTCTAAATCCCCAATGTGCTGACTGATAAATACCTGATTCTGGGAGGAAATCGCTACTGTGTTTTTCAAATGAGCGCCTACTGCCAGCACAACAGGCATCGGCTGTTCCATCCGAATCGGCAGGGGTGCGTAGCCCCGCGCCCGCCGGACAATCTGCTCCCGTCCACTCATCACCCGCACAATCGAGTCATCGACATGACGGTGAATCGGGCGGTTGTGAACCAGGAAAATATCAGCGATGGCATTTAAACAGTCAAGCGCCTCATGTTCATCAATACAAATAGGTTCATCGGACAGGTTGCCACTGGTCGCCACCACCGGAAAATTCAGTTCGGCCATAAACAGATGATGCAGAGGGCTGTAGGGCAGCATCACACCTAAAAAGTGATTGTCAGGTGCGACAGAAGGGGCAATGTCTCCGGACTCGTACCGTTGCAGCAGCACAATCGGCGCTTCTGATGATAGGAGCAGGTTTTCCTCTAACTCAGAAACCACACAGCTTTTTTTGATGTGTTCCAGCGAAGGAAACATCAGCGCCAGAGGTTTAGACGGGCGGTGTTTAGCCTGGCGCAGCCGCCGCACCGCGTTTTCGCTGCGGGCATCGGCCATCAGATGAAAGCCGCCTACGCCCTTCACAGCGACAATTTGCCCGTTCCGAATCGCGTTTGCTGCCATCAGCAGGGCATCGTGCTGCTGTGCCAGCAGCGTGCCATTTTTATCCCACAATTCCAGATGCGGGCCGCACTTTGGGCAGGCATTCGGTTGAGCATGAAACCGTCTATCCGCCGGATTTTCATATTCGGCACGGCAGTCCTCACACATCTCAAACTGACTCATCGTGGTGTTTGGGCGGTCATAGGGAAGCGCCTGAATGATGGTAAAACGCGGCCCACAGTGGGTACAGTTGGTAAAAGGATACAAGTAGCGGCGGTTGGCAGGGTCAAAAATCTCCTGCAAGCAGGCCGGACAGGTGGCTAAATCCGGCAGAATCAGCGCCGTTTTTTCCCCTTCAGAAGCGCTGTGCCGGATTTCAAAGGTCTGATAGCCATTGGCAGGTAAAAATTCGGAACGTAACGTTTGAATCAGCGCATGGGGGGGTTTGTCGGTTTCAAGACGCTGCAAAAAAAGGCGCAGGGTCTGGTCAGCGCCTTCCGCTTCAATCCAAACCCCCTGCGCCGAATTGTTCACCCATCCCTTCAGCCCCAGTTCGTTTGCCAGTCGGTAAACAAACGGGCGAAAGCCGACCCCCTGCACTACTCCCTGAATATAAACTTTGATGCGTGCGGCCATGCAAACTTATTCCGGAGTCGTCGCGTAGATTTCCCCAACAATTTGTTCCAGCACCTGCTGGACGGCTTCTTCGACCACACGCGACAGCCCCTGCCCTTCCGAAAAATCTTTTCCCTCTATGCCATACACCAGCAGCGTCGGCGGAAGCTGATTCAGGGTGCGTGCCATTTCAATCGCTTCCGCCACGCTGAACGCATGAGTGGTATAAGAGAAAAAATCTCGTGGTATTTTTTGTTCGTGAGCGTTAATCCGATAAATCGTGCCGGCAATTTGCCCCGACAGCACCGCATCCACCAGAATAACCCGTTCTGCTCCTGCCCAGGCATCCATCAAGGCAGCACCTTCCCCGGTTTGCTCGATGACGCGGACATGGGGCAGTTTCATGGTACGTAACACACGTGCTACCTCGATCCCGATTCCGTCATCCCGACGGAATTCGTTCCCGATGCCTATGCAAAGAACCGAATCACTCACGGTCAATCTCCAGTTTTAGATGGTGAACCGAACAGGAAATACACGGGTCATAGTTCCGAATCGCCTGCTCACACTGCCAGGTAAGTTTCTCTTTGGGCAGGTCAATGGCGGATTCCGCAAAGTGCAGCAGGTCGCTTTCAATCGTTTTCTGATTCTGCGACGTGGGCGGCACGATTTTTGCGGTCATAATTTTGCCCTGGTCATTGATGCTGTAACGGTGGTACAGGATGCCACGCGGCGCTTCGGTACAGCCGTAACCGGTAGCCTTGCGGGGGGCCGCTTCAAGATAGGGTTTTTCCGGCCGTTCATACTGCTCAATGATT
Organism: uncultured Anaerolineae bacterium; assembly: GCA_964557285.1. Lineage (GTDB taxonomy): Bacteria > Chloroflexota > Anaerolineae > Aggregatilineales > J027 > SB15. The sequence goes on from CAZKZS010000039.1 coordinate 5,888, forward strand.
CGCAGGGCTTCTTCCACCGCATACAGCGTTTCCACACTGCGAACGATGATGCTTTTGAACGGATTACGACAGGTGTCGCCCAGACCAGCCTCACGCGCGGCCTGCTGGATGTGCGGCGGCAGTTTATCGAAGTTCAGGCTGTAACGTGCCAGCGGCCCCACAAAATAAGACCCACGTTCGTTAATCACCGAATGGAGTGCCGTTGAATGTTCCATATGCAGTTCGGTGAAGTGGTTTTCGTACTCCGCCACTTCAACATCCAGCCCCCGGTTGGACACCAGACGACCCTCATTATACGGATACTCATTGGGGTGACGCAGCGCTACAAATTCGTAATCCTGTTCAAAGTCCGGGAACGGCAGGGTCGCAGTAAAACGCACCATTTCCAGCGCTGCATCCCGCGCCCATTTTAAGTTGTCCACCATTTTGAACAGTTCGGCTCTGGTTGGTACCCGGTAAAAACCGCCAACCCGTACATTAATCGGGTGAATTTCGCGTCCGCCCAGCAGATTCACAATATCGTTGCCGATTTTTTTGAGCCGAAGTGCATTTTTGACCACTTCGGGGAAATCGGCGGCCAGCGTGATCGCATCGGGATACCCCAGAAAGTCCGGCGCGTGCAGCATATACACATGCAGGACATGGCTTTCAATCCATTCGCCGCAGTACAGCAGCCGCCGCAGTTCGCGCAGTTGGCCTTCTACCTTCAGGCCAAGCGCGTATTCCATCGCGTGGACGGAACTCATCTGGTAGGCCACCGGACAAATGCCACAGATTCGCGCGGTGATGTCCGGCGCTTCCGTGTATTTTCTACCCCGCAGGAATCCTTCAAAAAAGCGGGGCGGCTCAAAAATCTTCAACTTAATATCCTGTACCTTGCCTTCTTTAATTTTCAGGTACAGGCTGCCTTCGCCTTCCACACGGGCAAGATAATCCACTTTAATGGTCTGGCTACTCATGAGCTTCGCTCTCCCGCCGGAACAGTTCGGCATACGCATTAAACGAACGGAAAGCCCGTAAAATATCATCGTCCGTCGCGCCCAGGCGTTTCCACCCTTCGCTTAAGGATTTCGTATCCGGGTTTTCCATGGGGCCAAAACAGCCGTAGCAGCCCCGGTTATACGCCGGACAAAGCGCCCCACAGCCCGCATGAGTGACCGGCCCCATACACGGCGTTCCCTGCGCGACCATTACACACACCGTCCCGCGCTGTTTACATTCGATACAAACGCTGTGCGGCGGGGTATTGGGTTTGCGTCCGTGCAAAAACGCGCTGATGACTTCGACCAGTTGATACTTATTAACCGGACAGCCGCGCAGTTCAAAATCCACAAATACATGATCAGAGATGGGTGTGGATTTGGGCAGGGTTTCAATATATTCAGGCGTGGCATAAACAAAGGAAATAAATTCGCGCACATCCTTATAATTTCGCAGCGCCTGAATCCCACCTGCGGTAGCACATGCGCCAATCGTGACCAGAAAATCCGATTCCTTGCGGATTTTTTGGATGCGCTGGGCATCGTGCGGAGTCGTAATAGAGCCTTCAACCAGCGAGAGGTCATAGGGGCCCTTGATCACGGTACGGGTGGCTTCCGGGAAATAGGCGATTTCAATTTCGCCCACCACGTCCAGCAGTTCATCTTCGCAGTCCAGCAGACTCAACTGGCAGCCATCACACGACGCAAATTTCCAGACAGCAAGTTTAGGTTTACGTTTTGGGGGCATTTTTTATACCTCCCACAGTGCTAACAAAGTTTGCATTTGTTCATAGGTGAACACAGGCCCATCCTTACAGATAAAATAGCCTCCAAACTGGCAGTGTCCACAAAAACCAATCGCGCATTTCATATTCCGTTCCATCGTCAGATACAGGGAACCGGGCGCGACCCCACGTTTCAGAAATTCCATGGCCGTAAAACGCATCATGACTTCCGGGCCGCAGACCAGCGCAATCGTGTGCTGCGGGTCAAAAGGTGCTTTGGGGATAAGATTGGTTACGACGCCAACATTGCCCCGCCAGCCCTTATCGGCATAGTCCACTGTGACATAGACTTCCAGGTCAAACCGTGCCCGCCACTGCTCTAACTCATCGTGGAACAGAATATCATCTGGGCTGCGCGTGCCATAAAGCAGCACCACACGACCATATTTTTCACGGCGGCAGAGGATTTCATAAAGGGCAGGGCGCAGAGGAGCAAGCCCAATGCCGCCTGCTACTACCACCACGTCATGATGTTCGGCTTCCCGAATCGGCCAACTGCTCCCAAACGGGCCGCGTATACCTATCACGTCACCGCGTTTGAGTTCGCTCATGGCTTTGGTGACTGTCCCGACCGCACGGGTCGTATGCACCAGCATTTCCGGTTTATTGGGGTCGCCGCTAATCGAAATAGGCACTTCACCCACGCCATAGACATACAGCATGTTGAACTGCCCTGCCTTAAACGGAAATATTTCTCTGCCGTTATCCGGTTCGAGAACCAGCGTGAAGGTGTCATAGGATTCGGGTTTGACACGCTGAATCCGAAACACTTCCGGCAGCATGGGTTCTGCAACTGTAGGTTCAAGCATTAAATCAAGCATGAGCAGGTTTCCTTCCTGTTTTAGGAACTGTTGCCTCACTCTCGCGGATAGCGGCCATTTCTTCAGTGATGTCAATGCCAACCGGACACCACGTAATGCAGCGTCCGCAGCCAACACAGCCCGCCGTACCAAACTGGTCAAACCACGCGGCAAGTTTATGCGTCATCCACTGGCGATAGCGCGATTTTTGTGAATATCGGATGCTGCCGCCATGGATATAGGAGAAGTCCATCGTAAAACACGAATCCCATTGGCGAACCCGTTCCGCCGTTCCACCGGACAAATCGGTGACATCCTGAATCGTCGTGCAGAAGCAGGTCGGGCAGACCATGGTGCAGTTCGCACAGGCCAGGCAGCGATCCGCCACGTTATCCCACCGCGCATTTTCGTAATTGCGATAGAGAATTTCCCGCATCTGGTCGGTATCCAGCGTCCGTCCCATCTGCTTACTGACTTTTTTCAGCAAATTTTCCGCCGCTTTGACTTCCGACTCTTTGGCCGGACGGTGCGGCAGTTGGTGAAGCATGTCCTGCCCTTTTTCCGACCCGACTTCCACCACAAAATAATGCTGGCGCGATTCCACAATTTCCGTCAGCGCCAGGTCAAATCCGGCGTTGGCCTTAGGGCCGGTATTCATTGACACACAGAAGCATGTTCCCCCTGCCTGTCCGCAGTTCACCGCCACAATAAATATTTTTTCCCGACGGGACTGATAGGTTGGGTCGACATAGCCACTCTGCATGAATACTTTGTCTTGAATAGCAATGGCGTGCAAATCGCACGAGCGTACCCCGATAAAGGCCATACGCGGCGCTTCTACAGGCTCATGATGAACGGTAAAACCGTCATCAGTGCGCCGCGCCTGCCACAGCCGGACTGAGGGGGGGTGTAAATACCGCTTCCACGACTGCGGGCTGTTGTGATAGCCAAACAGGGCATCATCTTCGCGCTTTTCCAGCCGATACTTGCCTCCTTCCTGTATATCTGTCCATCCAATGGGCATTTGCCCGACGGAGGTGAGTTCATCGTAAATCACTGCACCTTCGCCGAGTGTAGGGCCGATGACTCGATAGCCGTCGGCACTTAACACATCAATCAATTTCTGGAAGTCTTCACGTTCCAGAATACTGAACTGTTCGGTCATTCATTGACCTCCAAATTATTTTTATAAGCCTTAACTTCGGCTTTTATCCACGATAACCAGAGTCCCAATCCTTCTTCGGTGCGGCAGGAAAGGGCAAACGTCTTTAAACCGGGATTGAGAATTTCAACGCCGCGTTGAAAAAATTCCATGTTAAACGGCACATAGGGCAGTAAATCAATTTTGTTGACGACCAGCGTATCCACCCCCCGATACATGCCCGGATATTTATAGGGTTTGTCGTCGCCTTCCGGTATGGAGGCTACCAGTACGCTGCGGTGCGTTCCCAGGTAAAAATTGGCCGGACACACCAGATTGCCGACATTTTCCACAATCAGCAGGTCGATTTCCTGAAGCGGAAGCTGCGGCAGCGCCTGACTCAGCATCACTGCATCGAGATGGCAGTTGCCGCCCGTGTTAATTTGCACCGACACCGCACCGGCGGCAGAAGCGCGTTCTGCATCCAGGCTGGTGGCAATATCCCCATCTATGACGCCGATTCGTAATTCACCTGCCAGTTGGCGAACGGTCTGCTCAATCAGCGAGGTTTTGCCCGCACCGGGGGAGGCCATAAAATTGAGCGCAAAAACGCCTGCGGCATCCAGGCGGCTGCGATTTTCATCGGCGATCCGGTCGTTCGCACTTAAAATTTGTTCCACTACGGGAATGTGACGTGTCATGTGTTCCTTATCCTATTCAACGTCAATGGCTTCTATGTAAAACTGGTCGCCAGAGGTAAACTGCACAGCATGGCTGCCGCACAGGGGACATTCAAAATCGGTTGAATTTTCCAGCGCATACCTGTGATCACACTGGACACAGCGCAGTTCCGCTTTGACCCGCCGAAAATGTAGTTTTGCCCCCTCTGCTGCCGTCCCCTTGCTGATGATGTCCCAATAAAACTGCACCGAGTCATCCACAATAGAGGAAAGCTGCCCGACCACCAGATACAGATCGGTAATTTTTTGGGCGTCGGCGGCGTGACGGGTCACGATGTCCAGAATACTTTGGGTCACAGAGAGTTCGTGCATAACAGCCTCAAAATATATTCAAATCGTACCCTGAAGGGCTGTTGAAAGGGCTAATTGTGTTACAACTTACAACAAAAATAATGGCATATATCAGAGGGACGATTTTACGAAGTGTGAAAGAATTGGACTGTGAAATCATGAATTGATTATAGAAGGCACACAGCGCTGTAGTCGCTCTTAAGGAGAAAATACCGATATGGCTACCAAAACCGCACCTGCTGCGGAAACCCGTAAAAATGGCAAAAAATTCCCGGCCAAAAAATGGGTTTATGCTTTTGATGAAGTTGCCCTTGCTGAAGAAGCCGTCGGGGGCAAATGGGATGATGTTCGCGCCCTGCTGGGTGGCAAAGGCGCGGGTCTGGCCGATATGACACGGGCGAATGTGCCTGTGCCGCCCGGATTTACGGTCACAACCGAAGCCTGCAATGCCTACCTTGCTAATAACGAAACCTTCCCCGAAGGCTTGTGGGATCAGGTTCTGGAAAAACTGGCCTATGTGGAATCGCAGACCGGCAAACGGTTTGGCGACCCCAATAACCCCCTGCTGGTGTCGGTGCGTTCCGGCGCGAAATTCTCCATGCCCGGCATGATGGATACCATCCTCAACCTGGGGATGAATGATGAAGTAGTCGAAGGTTTGATTAAACTGACGGGCGACGAACGTTTTGTTTATGATGCATACCGCCGTCTGGTGCAGTTATTTGGCGCTATCGTCATGAAAATTGAGGACGAAGCGTTTGAAGATGTCATCACCGAAGCCAAAGAGAAAAAACACGTTACTTCTGACACCGAACTGGAAGCCGCCGACTGGAAAATCATCACCGATATTTTTAAGCAGATTTATGCAGAACGGGTTGGTCAGCCTTTCCCGCTTGACCCGATGGAACAGTTGAATCTGGCGGTGCAGGCCGTTTTTAAATCCTGGAACGGGAAACGTGCCATTGATTACCGCAACGCGGCAGGCATTTCCCATAATCTGGGGACGGCTGTCAACGTTCAGACGATGGTGTTTGGCAACATGGGCAACACCTCCGGTACAGGCGTGGCTTTTACCCGCAACCCTGCCACAGGGGATCGCAAACTGTTCGGCGACTATCTGATGAATGCTCAGGGTGAAGATGTGGTCGCGGGTATCCGTACCCCCGAACCGATTGCCCTGCTGGAAAAAGAAAACCCCGAAGTGTACCGTCAGTTTGTGGATATTGCGGACAAACTGGAACGCCACTATCACGAAATGCAGGATGTGGAATTTACGATTGAACGCGGCAAGCTCTGGATGCTCCAGACCCGCGACGGCAAACGCACTGCGCGTTCCACCATCCGAATCGCGGTTGAAATGGCAGAAGAAGGACTGATTAGCCGTCAGCAGGCTGTCCTCCGTGTTACCCCCGGCCATGTCAGCCAGCTTTTACACCCGCAGTTTGATATTTCCGCCAAAGAAAAAGCCATGCAGGAAGGCCGGATGCTGGCAACAGGCGTCAATGCCTCCCCTGGTGCGGCGGTAGGTGTGGCCGCGTTTGATGCGGACCTGGCGGAAAAATGGGGCAAGGCCGGACGTGCTGTGATTATGGTGCGCCCCGAAACCAAACCCGATGATGTTCATGGGATGCTGGCTTCAAAAGGTATTCTGACCAGTCGCGGCGGTGCTACCAGCCATGCGGCCGTGGTCGCCCGCCAGTTTGGAGTGCCATGTGTGGCTGGTGCGGAAGCCCTGAATATCGACGTGAAAAACCGGATCATGCGCGTGAAGGGTCTGGAAATTCACGAAGGGGATGTTCTCTCGATTGATGGCGGGACGGGTGAAGTCTTTTTGAACGAAATCCCCACCGTCGAACCCGCGTTTGAGAAGGAAATGTACCTCCAGAAAATCCTGGGCTGGGCCGATGAATTCCGCAGACTGGGCGTATATGCCAATGCGGACTATCCCGCCGATGCCCGCCGCGCCCGCGAATATGGCGCTCGTGGGATTGGGCTGTGCCGCACTGAGCATATGTTCTTCCAGGAAGAACGCCTCCCGATTGTGCAGGCGATGATTCTGGCCGAACCGAACAGCGAAGCCGAAGCCCGCGAATTGGAAAAACTGCTGCCCTATCAGCAGGATGACTTCTACGGGATTCTGCGGGCGATGGACGGCCTGCCCGTGATTATCCGCCTGATTGACCCGCCTCTGCATGAATTTATGCCCGACCATGAACAGTTGGCGCTGCGGGCGGCAGGGCTGCGTATTCTGGGGGATCGTCCGAACGAACTGAGCAAAATCGAAGACTTGATGACGGCGGTCAAACGGCTGCGCGAATTTAATCCGATGCTGGGTCTGCGCGGTGTGCGTCTGGGCATTATGCGTCCGGCGATCAACGCCATGCAAATTCGGGCGATTTTTAAGGCGGCCTGCCAGCTTGTCAAAGAAAAATTCAATGTCAAGCCGGAAATCATGATACCGGTCACCAGCCACTTTAACGAAGTGCGTATCCTGCGCGAAATGGTGGAAGAAATTGCGAAGGAAGTCTTTGAGGAAATGGGCGTCGAAGTCCACTACAAAGTAGGGACGATGATTGAACTGCCGCGTGCAGCCATCACCGCCGACCAGTTTGCCGAATATGCGGAATTCTTCTCCTTCGGCACAAATGACCTCACCCAGACGACCTATGGCATTAGCCGTGACGACGCGGAAGGTAAATTCCTGCTGGATTACGTCGAAAAAGGCATCCTGCCGGAAAATCCGTTCCAGGTATTGGACGATGAAGGCGTGGGTTATCTGGTGGCACTGGCGACGGAAAAAGGCCGTGCGACCCGTTCCGACCTGGAAGTAGGCATCTGCGGCGAACATGGTGGCGACCCCAAGAGTATTCACTTCTGCCACAAGACTCGCCTGAACTACGTCAGCTGCTCACCGTTCCGCGTACCCGTTGCGCGTCTGGCGGCGGCTCATGCAGCCCTGCTGGAAGATGGCTACAAAGCCAAATAAGTTTGTTTATCCTGCCCTGGGGTGACTGTCACAGGTCACTCCTGTCATATCTCACAAAAAGGTACGCCTCAGCAATTCTGAGGCGTATTGTTTACTATGAGATTGGGAGAAGCGTTTTTGTTACGCCCCTTTTACCCTGCGATATTTTTTGAGTCCGTTTACGAGATCTATCAACATGCCGCGTTTGGGTTTGGCTTTTCGCAATAAAGTTGCATAGTAAACTTGGTGACAGTTCCCGCAGGTGTGTTCACACTCCATCGCCTGCTCTTCCAGTTCCCCGAACAGCCGCCGTTCAGGATGGGCGCTGCAAAACCAGAACTGCTCCAAATCCAATTCAAAGGCTGTGTCCATGTTACAGTGTGGGCATTTGATCGTCAGCCGGTCTACCATCTCGGCCTCCTTTCTTATTTTCAGTATATGAAAAAGCAGGGGCGGTATGAGGTGACAAAAATGCTGAAATGGGCTGCCAATCGACATTTGTCGGGGTGAGGGTGGACCGTAGGGGCAGGAACAAGCGAACGTAGTGAGCGATGCCTGCCCTTTCCGTAGGGGGCGGGAATCGGGCGTACCGCCCTTGTCCCCGCCCCTACAGGGTGTTAAGCAAGCGGTTTCAGGCTGGTATGGTCTTTCAGGCAGCGTTCCAGCACCTTCCGCGATTCCCGCACGTTGATTTTGGGGGCGGCATCGGCATAAAACTGTCTGACCACATCTTCTACTGTGTTAATTGCCCCGATGTCCGTCTGCCCAAAATTGAGTTGATAGGCAGCCTCATCCAGACCCTCAATCGGTTCCAGGGTAATTTCGGTCACATCACGGGTGCGCGAAAGTTCGATTTTTTTCTTCCGCTTACGGGCATCCTCCGCCCGTTGTTGGAGTTCTGCCGCATGAGCAGGATTGTCTTTGGCCGCTTTTTCATAAAATTCTGCAAGCTGACCTTCCAGCTCAATAGCAAAGGTCATCACTGCGCCGAACTGGTTTAAAGCCATTGTGGTTATTCCTGCTCGAACCAGCGTTCAACAATCACCTTATGGTCGGTGAAAAACTGGATAGCATCTGGCCCCTGCCCGTGTGTATCGCCAAAGAAGGAGTCCTTCTGACCGCCGAAGGGGAACCACGCGGCAGGTGCGGCTACACCGATATTCACGCCAATGTTGCCCGCGTTCACCCGATATTTAAATTCACGGGCATAGTGTCCGTTGCTGGTGAAAATGCTGGCGGCGTTTCCGTAGCGGCTGGCGTTAATCGCTTCAACAGCCGTCTCAAAATCCGGGACGTGCATAATACTTAACACGGGGCCAAAAATTTCTTCTTTGGCAATGGTCATTTCAGGCGTCACTTTATCAAAAACAGTCGGGCCGACAAAACTACCCTCTTCGTAGCCTTCGACCTGAATACTGCGCCCATCGAGCAGCAGTTCCGCGCCTTCTTCCACGCCTTTTTGAATCATACGTTCAATGCGTTCTTTGGCCTGCGCCGAAACGACCGTCCCCATCTGTGTATCGCTGTCCAGACCATAACCGACTTTCAGTTTGGCGGAAGCCTCCTGAATGGCATCCCGCAGAGGTTCATAAACATCCCCTACCGCGACCAGCACCGATCCGGCCAGACAGCGCTGACCCGCGCAGCCGTAAGCCGACCCCAGGATATTGGCGACACTTTTTTCCAGGTCAGCATCGGGCATGACGGCCAGATAATTTTTAGCGCCGCCCTGCACCTGTACCCGTTTGCCATATTGGGCGCAGGTTTCATACACAATTTTGCCCACATGGGACGATCCGACAAACGACACTCCCTTAATCAGTGGGTGCTGCATAATGGCAGTGGCCGTTCCTGCATCCCCATGAACAAGATTCACGACTCCTTCTGGCAGGCCGGATTCTTCCAGCAGTTCAAAGGTCAAATTCATGCTGAGGGGAGTCATCGGGGAGGGTTTCACAATGTAGGTGTTGCCACAGGCGATGGCCGTCGGTAAAAACCACAGCGGCACCATCATGGGGAAGTTAAACGGGGTGAGCGCTGCAAAAACCCCAATCGGCTGACGTTCGGCGGTTTCATCAATGCCTGCCGCAATATCTTCCACCTTAAAGCCCGTCATCAGGGACGGCACAGCAAAGGCAAATTCCACACTTTCGATGCCACGCAGCACTTCGCCGCGTGCCTCATCCATCGTCTTGCCATTTTCTTTGACAACGGTTTTGGCAAGTTCTTCAAAATTTTCTTCCAGAAGCGTTTTGAAATTGTGCAGGTAGCGCACCCGTTTGACGACGGGGGTCTGCCGCCATTCCAGAAAGGCTTCATAAGCGGCCTGGGCTGCCGCGTCCACTTCTTCGCGGGTTGCATGAGGCGTTTCGGCCATCAGTTCACAGGTGGCCGGATTAATAACCGGCGTTGTACTCTCAGCACTTGATTCTACCCACTCACCATTTACATAGTTTTTGACTCGGTCAGCCATATAAATTCTCCAAAAGCCGCTAAAATTAGAATTTTGCACAATATCATAACTTCAAATCTTCAAAAAGAACACACAACATCCCTGTTTTTGCCAGTCCGGTTTTGCGCTACAATAGGCAGACCGAAATTTGTTGAAGAAGTTTATGCAAAAATTTTTACGTTTACCCAACCGGGATCAATTCACAACGCTTGCCTATATGGTCGGGATTCTGCTGGCGCTGGTGGCTGCATGGGAAGGGCTTAAGTGGGTCGGGCAGGAGAGCGACTACCGCCTGGAAGCCGGCCCCCTGGATATTGACCTGAAGGTTGCCCGCGACCTGAACATGCCCCACCTGAGTGATATTCTGGATGCCTACAGTGAACCCGCCCAGCGCAACGGCCCGCCCCTGATTGAAGTGCTGCTGGAAGCGGCCATCTTCACCGCAAAAGAAGCCCTGTTAGGGTTTACGATGGGGACGGTGTTAGGGCTGCTGCTGGCTGTGATTTTTGTCCATTCGGGGATTTTGCAGCGCGGGTTAATGCCATTTGTGGTGGCTTCACAGACCGTACCCATTTTAGCCATTGCGCCGATGGTGGTTATCTGGGCGGCAAAAGCGGACATTTCTGACCTGGGTGTGCCGATTATCGCCGCATATCTGGCCTTTTTTCCGGTAACGATTTACGCCCTGCGTGGGCTGTCGGATGTGCCGCAGACGGCGCTTGAACTGATGCAGTCTTACGCTGCCAATCCAGTAGAGATTTTACTTAAACTGCGTTTCCCCAACGCGCTGCCCTATATTTTTACCGCGCTGAAAATTACTGCTCCGGCCAGTGTGGTCGGCGCGGTGATTGGCGAACTCCCGTCCGGTATTCAGGACGGCTTAGGTGGCGCGATTATCAACTATGCCCAATACTATACTTCTGCCCCGCCTAAACTCTGGGCGACCAATATCATCACCGCCCTGTTGGGAATTGTCTTTTTTTCGGTGGTTGCGCTGGCTGAACAACTGGCTAAGCCCATCAATCGCAAATATTTGAGGATTGTCGTATGGCTTCTGATTTTATTGATATTAAGAATCTTAATAAGAGTTTTACTACAGCAGATGGGAAGATAGTCAATGCGCTGGAAAATATTAATCTGGAAGTCAAACGGGGGGAATTTATTTCCCTCATTGGGCCTTCCGGCTGTGGGAAAAGCACTCTGCTGCGCCTGATTGCAAATTTGATTGAGCCGACCAGCGGCCTGCTGACCATCAACGGCCATTCCGCCGATGTTGCCCGCCGCAACCGGGAATATGGATTTGTTTTTCAAAGCGCGACTTTGTACGACTGGCGCACCGTGACCAAAAATGTGCAGCTTCCGCTTGAAGTGATGAAATACTCCCGACAGGAACGGGTTGAACGCGCTCAAAAAATGTTGAAACTGGTCGAATTAAGCGATTTTGCCGACCATTATCCCTGGCAGCTTTCTGGTGGGATGCAGCAGCGTGTGAGTATTGCGCGGGCGCTGGCTTTTGAGCCGCCCCTCCTGCTGATGGATGAACCGTTTGGGGCGCTGGACGAAATGACCCGCGAACGGCTGAACAACGAACTGCTGTCCATCTGGGACACCATCCCGAATATGACCGTCATTTTTGTAACCCATAACATTTCCGAAGCTGTTTATCTTTCGTCGCGGGTGGTGGTCATGTCCCCGCGCCCGGGCAGAATTTATAAAGTGGTGGATATTGATTTGCCCCGTCCGCGTAACACGGAAACCCTCGATAGCGACGGTTTTTTCCAATACAGCAGCCAGATACGTCATCTGCTGCGTGAGGTGATGGGATGACCGAGCAGTACGTAATTAAATCGGCAAAAGTCGAAGAAGCTATCCCCGTGCAGGTGGAGGAAACACCGGAAGTTGTCCTGCGCCCTAACCTCAACCGCGATATTGCCGGACTGATGACCCTGTTATTCATCATCATTGCCTATCACATCCAACACCCGACTCTGCTGCTCCGCGCCCAGTTTGGCCGTTCCTTCCGGGGCGAAAGTTTGCAGGAAGCGGTGTCTGTCGCCCTGATTTTTTCCGGCCTGTTTCTGGTAGCGTCGGGTCGCAAATTCTGGCAAAAACGTCATGAATCCGCTTCTAAATTGGATATGGCGCTGGTGGTGGGGGTGGCGCTGTTTGCAATTTATTTTTTTGTTTTCATCTGGCAGAATACGAATCTTTTTTACCGCCTGTATGACCTTGATGCCGAAACCCTGGCCGATGAATTTCGAGAAGAAGCGTATGTGAATCCGGTCAAGGCGCTGAACGGCACAGCGGTTTTTACAGGGGCGGCGCTGACTTCTATTGTCCTGTTGTGGTCGCCCTGGGATTACCGAAGAAAGTCATTTGTCGTCCAGAGTGCTGCCGCCGGAATTGCGTTGGTCACGGGGTTTATGGGATATATTGCTCAGCATCCCATTTTTTCAGAGCGTATCAACGTCGGCGGGGAGATCATCAGCCTTTTTCTGCTGGCTTCAATGCTAGTTTTAAGTGAACCCTGGAAAATTCCGCCCGATATTTTTTCAGGCAATGGCAAAAAATCCTATGCGCGGCTCAAACTGGCGATAACGGTGGTGCTGGCCCTGTATGTGCTGCATGTGCTGGCTGTTGTTTTTGCTGATGCTAACTTTTTTGCCAGTTATTATGATGTCCAAAAAGGAGCTTTTAGCGAACTGCTGGGGGGTGACGCTCAAAATAAACCGCTATGGGCATTTGATCTGGCGGCCATGCTGGCGGGAGTTGCCTTCATTGCTACGATTTATTTGCTTGCCCCCTGGGAACGGCTGGGGCTGTACTGGCAGGTGATCCGTGAAAACTTTGCGCCGATTCTCGTAGCAATCACGGCGGTCATTGTCTGGGAACAGGCCATCCATATTTTTGAAATTGAAGAATTTTTGCTGCCCAAACCCAGCGTCATCTGGGACACGTTTAAAGAAGAATATCCTAAACTGGTAGCGGCGGGCTGGTTTACCTTCCAGAATGCGCTGTTTGGATTTCTGGTCGGGTGCGGATTGGGGATTCTGACGGGCATTTTGTCTGCCCGATTTACCAAATTTAGCCAGGGGATTTTGCCTCTGGCGATTGCCGCCAATTCTGTGCCGATTATCGCGTTTGCGCCGATTGCCAACTTCTGGTTTGGTGTGACCAGCGCCAACTCTAAAATTGCGATTGTGGCGGTGCTGTGTTATTTTCCGGCTATGATTAGCACGGTGCGCGGGCTGACTTCGGTTGAGCCGATTCAACTGGAACTGATGCGCTCATATGCGGCAACGGAAATGGAAATTTTTCGGGCGCTGCGTGTTCCCAATTCACTGCCGTTTGTGTTCAGCGCGTTAAAACTGTCGGCAACACTGGCGATGATTGGGGCAATTGTGGCAGAATTTTTTGGGGGGTCGCTGGCCGGATTGGGCTACCGGATTCGGGAGGATGCAGCGCTGTTCCGCTTCCCTGAATCGTGGTCGGCGATTCTGGTGGCGTCATTTTTTGGCATCGGATTTTACATGCTGATTTCTTCTTTAGAACGGGCAGCCATGCCCTGGTACAGGTCATTCCGCAGCGATTCCCGTTAACGGGACGCCGCGTAAAGGCAAAAAGATAACTTTTTTAGTAAGGGGATTTTTTCTATGCTTCGTAAAGTGGTGTTTGTGGTTCTGGTGGCGCTGCTGGTGGTCGGGGTGCTGCCCTCTGCGCTGGCGCAGGAAGAAATGGTCGATGTGCGTTTGCAGTTAAAATGGGTAACGCAGGCGCAGTTTGCAGGGTATTATGCTGCCCTCAAAGAAGGCTATTATGAGGATGAAGGTTTAAATGTGACCATCCTGCCCGGCGGGCCGGATATTGGCCCACAGCAGGTCGTGGCTTCCGGCGGCGCGGAATTTGGCATCGACTGGATGGGCAGCCATCTGGCAGCGCGTGAATCCGGTTCGGGTGCGGTGGTGATTGCCCAGATTTTCCAGCGCAGTGGGATGCGCGAAGTCACCTGGAAAGACAGTGGCATCGAAACCATTGCCGATCTGGAAGGTAAAAAAGTGGGCGTGTGGGGATTTGGCAATCAGTTCCCCCTATTCGCTGCGCTGGTCAAAGAAGGGCTTGACCCGGAAGACCCCAACGACGTGGAAATTGTGAACCAGCCGTTTGATATGAATCTGTTCCTCAACCGCGAAGTGGACGCGGCTGCCGCCATGACCTATAACGAATTGGCGCAGGTGCTGGAATTTGTGGGCGAAGATGATGCCTTCCCTGTGTATACGCTGGATGACTTAAACGTGATTGACCTGAATGAAGTCGGCACGGCCATGCTGGAAGATAACATTTTTGCTAATGAGGAATGGCTGGCGCAGGAAGGCAACGAAGAAATTGCGATTAAGTTCATTAAGGCCAGCTTACGCGGGTGGATTTTCTGCCGTGATAACGCGGAAAAATGTGTTGAATATGTGCTGGAAGAAGGCTCAACCCTGGGCGCGGGACATCAAGCCTGGATGATGAATGAAATTAACAAACTCATCTGGCCGTCCGAAACCCCGATTGGCATTATGAATCCTGATTTGTATGCACAGACGGCGGAAATTGCCCTGAACTACGAAGTCATTACCCAGGAGCCTGATGAGGGTGCATGGCGTAATGATCTGGTAGAGGCGGCTGTGGCTCAGCTTCAGGAAGAATATCCTGACCTTGACCTGCTCGGCACGGACTGGGCAGCGGCAGAAGTTGCGATTACCCCTAACGGGGAGTAATTTTACCCCTCACCCCAACCCCTCTCCCAGAAAACGGGAGAGGGGCGGGGACGATATCCGCCCCTACGGAAAGGGTAGGCATCGCTCACTTCGTTCGCTTGTTCCTGCCCCTACCCGTAGGGGCAGCGTGTTAAGATTGCAAAGCAACCGTCACCTGCCCTCAGTTACATTTATTACACATCCAGATTCCGCACGGTGCGGGCGTGGGTTTGAATGAACCGTTTACGCGGCGGTACGGCATTTCCCATCAACATATCGAAGGTTTTATCCGCTTCCGACGCATCTTCAATCGTGACCTGGAGCAGCAGCCGATTCTGCGGACTCATGGTGGTTTCCCACAACTGGTCAGGATTCATTTCGCCCAGACCTTTGTAACGCTGGACATGCACTTTTTCCGGGTTTTTGAAGTCCTTCAATGCCCGTGCCAGCGTGGTCGCGTCATTTTCGCCCGGCTGAGAATAGTAGTAGCGGACATCTTTACCCTGTGCCAGCCGATAAATGGGCGGCTGCGCGATAAACAGATGGCCTTCTGTAATCAGCGGCTGCATGTAACGGAAGAAAAAGGTCAGCAGCAGCGTGCGGATATGCGCCCCATCCACATCAGCATCGGTATTGTGAGCGCACAGCCCGCCCGTACCGCAGATGAAGTTTTCATCACGCTCCACCGAAAAATCATAGACATACTGCCCGACCGATTCAATTTCTTCGGCGGAAATGACTTCCAGCCCAATTAAATCCTCACTAATCGACACAAACGCCGGCACTTTCATCTGAGGAGTGGTCAGATAGGCTTCCATGAAGGGGGCATTGGCGTGACGCTGCCAGAGGGAGCGAGTCTGATGAAGCTGACTTTTCCCCGTGATGGAAATGGTGTAATAGGGATGGCGCGTCTGGATAGGGGCTTCCGGCGCGGTGGCGGGTTGATAATATGAACAGCTTGCCACCAGCCCTAATTGACCCAACAAATACAACAGGCCATCCTTGAGCCAGCCTGAATTGGTCGTCAATGACAGCCCCTGCTTATTCATCGTACCGTCGCCCAGGAAATAGGCTTCCAGAAAGGCAAGTTGTAAGGCTTCCGGCAGGCCGAATACGATGTCTGGCAGGCGTTTTTCATGAGCGCGTTTGGCGATGCCCCATGCCCTGAATAGGCGGGCAGCCGCTACGCTGTGGAAATACAGCTTGATACCTTTGCTGTGCGGGTCACGATAGCAGCGCGGGGTTTCGCCAAAGACTTTTTCCACGGCTGCGCTGATTTCGGGGATAAAGGCTTCATCTTTTTCGCCCAGATTCAAACTCACCTGATAGGCGCTGATTGTGCCTTCCGCCACAAACCAGCCCAGCAGCCAGACCAATTCGCGGGTGATGGGCAAATAGCGGCCAAAGGCTTTGTCGGTGTGTGCCTGCGGCACTAACTCCACTTCATCACCAAGCAGGGTTATTTCTTCAGGGGTAAACTGCCGCAACGGTTTATAATCACTGACCTCTCGCCACCGCGCATTTTTGCTGTTTTCCTGCCCGTTGACACGTTCCTCAAGGGATGAGGGTGCAAGGGTATAGATTAATTCGCCTTCATAGCCAATCG